>NZ_JBYITD010000025.1:0-179030 GCF_057708945.1 Nonomuraea sp. bgisy101 | reverse complement strand
AGAACCCGACAGCGGTCGGCGACAAGTTCTGTCAGCCCGGAACGTCGTCACCGATCATCACCTCGTTCTCGCGCCTACCCGTTACCCCGAAGGGGATCATCGTTCGACTCTCGCGACCACGCTCTCGCCTGGAACGTGGCAGACCTCGTCGGCGAGCGTCTCTGCGGCGATGAGGTCGCGGTGCGCGGCCACCGCCGCCGCCACCTCCTCTCCGCCCTCGATCCGCACGCGGACCCGGTCGGCCACCTCGAACCCCGCCTCGCGCCTGGCCTGCTGGACGGCACGGATGAGGTCGCGCGCCACACCCTCCAGGAGCAGTTCGGGGGTCACGGCCACGTCCAGGACCAGCACGCCGTCCGGGATGGCGGCCGAGTGGTCCGCGTCGGCGGCGACGCTGTGCCCGGCGCACCCCAGAGGAAGACCGGGCGCACGACCGCGACGTGCAGGAGCACGTCGGGAAGGCGCGCCGGGGTGAGGGTGACCGTTGCCCGCATCCCACCAGGGTGACGATCTCCGCGGAAAAACGCATCGCGATTTCCAGCGATCTTCCGTAGCCTGGTCGCATGTCATGCCTTTGTTTCATGCGTCTGCGCAGCAGCCGGGCTCTGGCTCGCTAGCTTCGCAGGACGCGAGCCCAGGGCCCGTCGAGATCCCATTCGTCTCGAGGACCCGAGAGGGCTTTTGCTGTGGCGCAGAACTTCGCGCACGGAAATTATTCGCATACCCAGAAGAAGGCCAGGAACAGCGGTGGCGGTCGCACGCCCAGAGATCGGGCGCGGCGTGAGCTCTCGCAGAACTTCCTGGTCGATCAGCATGCCGTGGATCTGCTGGTCAAGGCAGCCAGGCCGAGCGGGCTCGTGCTCGAGCCAGGCGCAGGTGAGGGAGTGCTCACGTCGGCGCTGGCCAGGACGGGCGCCGAGGTCGTGGGTTACGAGATCGACCCGCTGCTGGTGGCCAAGCTCAGGGCCAGGACCAAGCTGAAGATCGTCAAGGGCGACTTCACCGTGGCGCGGCCGCCGAGCGAGCCGTTCGCGGTCGTGGGGAACATCCCGTACTCGGTCACTTCCAAGATCGTCGACTGGTGCCTGCGGGCGCCCGAGCTGACCTCCGCGACCCTGCTCACCCAGCTGGAGTACGCCCGCAAGCGCAGCGGCGACTTCGGCCGGTGGAGCCTGGTGACGGTGGAGAGCTGGCCGTGGTTCTCGTGGGAGCTGCTCGGCAGGATCGGCAGGGAGAGTTTCAGGCCCGTCCCTTCCGTCGACTCGGCGATCCTGCGGATCGAGCGGCGGCCCGAGCCGCTCGTCGACGACGGCCGCGCGTGGCAGGAGCTGGTGGAGCTGGGCTTCTCCGGCGTCGGCGGCTCCCTGTTCGCCTCGCTGAGCCGTCACTACGCCGACGTGGGCGCGGCCTTCGACCGGGCGGGCGTCGCCCGTGACACGGTCGTGGCGTTCGTCCATCCCGACCAGTGGGTCTCGCTCTTCGTCTCGCTGTACCGCTGAGACGGGCGGCGGCCGGTTCGCCGGCCCGGCCGCCGCCCCTCCCCTGAGCTGACGGGTTCGGGGAAGGCTGCGGTCAGCCGGTGACGTCCGCCGTGTCGGACTCGGACGTGACGGACAGCGGCCTGGCCGGTGGCGTGGGCGCGGTGGTGGAGATCCGGCGCGCCCACGGCAGGGCCAGGGCCAGCACGGGCAGCAGCAGGATGGAGGCTCTGGCCCAGTTGGGATGCCAGTCGTTCCAGATCTGCCAGCTCTGGGTCATCCAGAGGTAGCCGATCGCGGCCCACAGCGAGGTGCCGATGATGGCGGGCCAGGCGAAGCGGGTGGGCCTGGCGACCAGGAACGGCATGAACCACAGCAGGTACTGCGCGCCGAGGCGCGGGGTGACGACCATGAAGGCCAGCAGGATGGCGGTGGTCAGGTCGACGGGGTCGGCCCTGCGCCACATCCAGCAGACGGCGAGGACGGTGGCGTAGATCAGGTAGGTGCCGATCTTGGCGTAGGCGGAGTGGAGGGTCCACTCGCCGTCGACCAGGACCGCCGTCCAGCCCCACTCGCCGACGATCGGGCGGATGTCGCTCATGACCTCCATCACCCTGGGGATGTCGGCCAGCGAGGTGCCCGCGAAGATCGG
The DNA here is from genome assembly GCF_057708945.1 of Nonomuraea sp. bgisy101. Taxonomy (NCBI): domain Bacteria; kingdom Bacillati; phylum Actinomycetota; class Actinomycetes; order Streptosporangiales; family Streptosporangiaceae; genus Nonomuraea; species Nonomuraea sp. bgisy101. The sequence goes on along the minus strand of NZ_JBYITD010000025.1, from coordinate 176,900 downwards.
CAGCGTGAGGAGGAAGAAGACCGGCGGGACGCCGGTGGCGGCCAGGCCGATGAGCCGCGCCCTGAAGTTCGGCAGCAGCAGGAGCATGCCGGGGATGAGCCAGATCGGCCAGCTCTTCGCGCACAGCGCCAGACCCATCAGCAGCCCCGCCCACAGGGCCCTGCGGTAGTCGGGAAGTTCGGCCGCCTGGAAGGTGAAGGCCTTCCTGACGTCGATGGCCGCGATCGCCTCGCGGACCGTCATCGTGACGCCGTGCCTGTCGGGGTCGCCGGGGCCGCGCGCCACCACGAAGGCGGCCACGCCGAAGGCCAGGGCGACCGGCTCGACCTGGCCGTGGACGGAGGCCACCAGCAGCGCGAGCGGGTTGAGCGCGTACTGCAGGGCGCGCAGCGACGCGCGCGGCCCTCCTGCCAGCTTCGCCACCAGCGGGATCAGCGCGATGTCGGCGACCACGGTGACCAGGCGGCCCGCGTACTCCCACGGGATGCCCAGCCACAGCAGGATCCCGTAGACGTAGGGGATGGTCGGCAGGAAGTGCCAGCCGCCGTTGCTGCCGAGCACGGGGTCCTGCCTGTTGAGGACCGCCTCGCCGGCCGGCTTGAAGCTGTTGACGAAGTCGACGGGCTGCCAGGTGTCGATCGCCGACGTGTACATGATCAGCACGCGCACCCCTACGCCGACCGCGATCGCGATCCAGAGAGGGGGACGCCAGTCACGCCACTGGGCGATGAGGGCGAACACGACACCTGAGACGAGGACGACCCCCGTGAGCACTGCGTAGTCCATGGCGGCTCCTAGCCTGCCGCACGATCGAAGGTACTGCCACCCGTAAGGCGGGTCGCAGCACCCCGGATCATCACTCTGTGTGTTCAATTAGGAGCATGGGGGGATCACGGGGCAACGGGGTGCTGGTCGGGCTTTACAGGGAGGCGCGCGGCAGGGTCGCCGATCCTGTCGCGGCCTGGTCACAACTCACAGCCAATCCGCAGGTACGGCAGGCCTATCAGCGAGGCAGAGGGAACGAGGTGGCGCCGGTCGGTGACGACGAGGTGGCCGAGATGGTGGCCGCCGCGCACGTGCACACCATCGCCGCGTACGGCCCGGACAGGGTCGCCGCGCACTCCACGTCCATGATCTCCAGGTTCGTGGGGCTGATCGGCGGCGCGGTGCTGGTCGACCAGCCGCTGGCCGCCACGCAGGTCTTCGGCCCCTGCTCCGAGGTGCCGGAACCGGCCGACTGGGAGCAGGCCGCCTACGCGATCATGTGGGGCGAGAACGACCGCGCGATCCGCTCCCCCGACGCGCACTGGCTGGTGGCCGGCCGCTACAAGGGGCAGAAGGTGGTCGCGATCGGCAGCCATCCGATGCGGCTGTCGGACGAGACGGTCGTGGTCCGCTCGGGCACCGACGCGGCGCTGGCCATGGCGATGGGGCACGTGCTGCTGAAGGAGTTCCACCTGGAGCGGCCCGCGTTCGCCGAGCACGCGAAGCAGCGCACCGACCTGCCGTTCCTCGTGCGGCTGCGCGAACGCGCCGACGGCTACGTCGCCCACCGCTTCCTCAACGCGGCCGACCTCGGCGACACCTCGCCCACGGCCGCGCTGAAGACCGTGCTGCTGGCCAGGGGCGGCAGGCCCGTGGTGCCGAACGGGTCGCTCGGTTTCCGCCGCGACCCGGCGCACTGGAACCTGACGCTGGAGACCGACCCCGCGCTCACCATGTACGGCAAGGGCGGCGGCAGCGTCGAGCTGCTGCTCCCCCGCTTCGACGAGGGGTCGGGCGTGCTGCGCAGGGGCGTGCCGGTGGTGCGGGTGGGCGACCACATGGTGACGACGGTCTACGACCTGCTGCTGGCCCAGTACGGCGTGGCCCGCGACGGCCTTCCCGGTTCGTGGCCCGCTGACTACGACGACGCGCGGGAGCCGTACACGCCTGGCTGGCAGGAGCCGATCACCGGCGTCAGCGCCTCGAGGGCGGTCAAGGTGGCGCGCGAGCTGGGCGAGACCGCGCTGCGCACGGGCGGTAGGTGCATGATCATGCCGGGGCGGCTCGGCACGGAGCACGCCGACACCGCGCACCGGGCGATGCTGGCGCTGCTGGTGCTGACGGGCTCGGCGGGGGTGCGCGGCGGCGGATGGGGCGGTCCGAGGGGCGAGGGCGAGCGGGTGGTGGACACGGGGATCTACTTCTACCTGCACGCCGACAGGTGGCGCTACGACTGCACGGACGTGGGGATGCTGTCCTGGCAGCTCGGCGAGGGCCTGTTCAACGACCGGGCGCCGTGGCCCGTGCTGGCCGAGGCGGTGCGCGAGGGCTGGCTGCACATGGCGCCCGAGTACGACCGCAACCCGCTCGACCTGGTGGCCGAGCCGGGACGGCGCGCCTGCGACGAGCCGGACGATCCGCGCAACTGGCCGAGGGTGCTGACGCTCGCGCACGGCGACCAGGTCGATCCCTGCTTCGTGCACCATCTGGTCAACGGGAAGCTGGACCTGCTGGTGGGCGCCTCCCAGTACGCCGACGTGCCGATGCCCGACGTGCGGATGCTGGCCGAGGCGTTCGGCAAGCTGGCCGTGGAGCACCTGGGCACCCGGAGGGAGCTGGTGCGCGGCCACATCGTGGAGCGCAACTATCCGGAGACGGCAGCGCTGCTGGCCGCGGTTCCCGGGCCGGCCGTGCGGCCGGAGGGCATGCCGTGGCTGACGCTGACGGGCCGCATGCACACGCTCGTCGACCACGACTGGATGCACGAGTACGGCGAGGCGCTGCCCACCTACCGCCCGCCGGGCACCGGGCAGCACGTCAAGCCGACGCTCATGGTCAGGCATCGCGGGCAGGAGGGCTGAGACCCGACCGCGACGCCTGGCCATGGGCGCGGGCCGTCAGCTCAGGCCGTCCAGGTAGGGCCGGTGCGAGCGGGAGAACTCGAAGCCGTTGAACCTGTCCCAGTTGATCGACCAGGTCATCAGCCCCCGCAGGTTCGGGTACACCCCTCGTGGCCGGTAGGTGCCGCACCCCGTGCCCTTGGCCAGGCAGGTGAACGCCTTCTGGACCTCGGCGACGGTGGTGAACCCGTTGCCCGCGTTGGGCGAGGCGGGCAGGCCGATGGCGACCTGGTCCTGGCGGAGGGCGGGGAACACGTTGCCGGCGTTGCCCATGATCGGGAATCCGGCGAGCAGCATGTCGGTCATCGCCACGTGGAAGTCATGGCCGCCCATCGTGTGGTACTGGCCGTCGAGGCCCATGATCGGCCCCGAGTTGTAGTCCTGCACGTGGAGCAGGGTCAGGTCGTTGCGCAGCGCGTGGATGACCGGCAGGTAGGAGGCGCTCCTGCTGTCGGCCGCGCCGTTCGGGCCTGGACCGTAGAACTGGTGACCGAGCTGCACGAAGAACGTCTCGGGCGCCATGGTGAGCGTGAACCGCGTGCCGTACCTGGCCTTGAGCGACCTCAGCGCGGAGATCAGGTTGACCACGACGGGCGTGGTCGGGTTGTTCAGGTTCGTGTCGCCCTGGTTGAGGTAGAGCGAGTGGCCCTCGAAGTCGACGTCGAGGCCGTCGAGGCCGTACCTGTCGATGATCGCAGCCACGGACTCGACGAACGTGTCGCGGGCGGCGGCGGTGGTGAGCTGCACCTGCCCGTTCTGCCCGCCGATGGAGATGAGCACCTTCTTGCCCGCCGCCTGCTTGGCCCTGATGGCGGCGACGAAGTCGGCCTCCGACTCGACGTTCGGGCACTCGGCGACCGGGCACCTGGTGAACCTGATGTCGCCGGAGGTGACCGAGGTGGGCTCGCCGAAGGCGAGATTGATGAAGTCCCACTCGCCCGGCACGTCGGCCATCCTGACGTAGCCGGACCCGTTGGCGAACGAGGCGTGCAGGTAGCCGACCATCAGCTTGCCGCTCTGTCCTCCCCCTCCGGTCGTGGTGGTCCCCGCGACCTCCTGCGTGTACGGCGAGCAGTTGCCTGAGGGGTCGCACGCGCGCACCTTGAACCGGTAGGTCGTGGCGGGGTTCAGGCCGGTGGCGGTGTGGGAGGTGGTGGTGACCTGCGCGGGGGCGGCGCCGTCCCTGGAGATCTCGTAGCGGGCGATCGTGCCTGAGTCGTCGGTGGAGGCCGACCAGGTGGCGGTGAGAGAGCCGCTCGTGGGGCTGCCGACGGCGAGGCCTCCGGGGACGGTCGGCGGGGTGGTGTCCTGGCCTCCGCCGCCACCTCCCGGGCCGTCGAGCACGACGTCGTCGGCGAGGTAGGGGCCCTGGCCGTACCAGCCGTTGACGTGGATGGTGACGGCCGTCGTGCTCGCGCCGGTCGTGAAGGAGGTGGTCAGCTGCCGCCAGGTGGCGCCTGGCGCGCCCCACGTGCTGGCGTTCACTCCGGTGCCGGTCGCGCCGAGGAAGACGTAGGCGCCCTGGACCCACGCGGACAGCTGGTAGGCGGTGTTCGGCTGGACGGTGACGGTCTGCCGGCAGCGGGCGAAGTCGTCGCCTGCGGGGCTGCCCTGCAGAGCCTTGGTGCCGCCGTGCACGGGGCTGGACACGGTCTGCGCCAGCGAGCACGTCCAGCCCGCAAGGCCCGACTCGAAGCCGGGGTTGGTCGCGATGTTGGCGGCGAGCGCGGGCGTGACGGGGAGCGCGGTCATGGCGAGCGCGAGGGCGGCCACGGCCGCCGGCTTCCTCAGGTTCATGCGTGAGGTTCCTCGATCGTGGTGCGTGGGGGGTGCGGCTCACCGTCCCGGGAGAGGAGGCGAGCTCTCCCGGGACGGGAGCCGGGCGGACGCTCGGGAGGGTCGAGCGCCGGGGGGTGCGCCTGGATCAGAACCCTGCGGTGGTCCTGGTGAACTCCCAGTCGGACTGGGCGATGCCGCTGCAGTGGGAGACGACGCCGCCGCCCGGGCACGGACGGTCGCGGTTGACCGCCCAGTAGGCCAGGCGGGTCAGGCCCTTGGACTTGGCCCAGTTGGTGATCTGGGTCCAGGTCGCGGGGGTGGTGAGCTCCTGCTGGTCGGACAGCCCGTTCATGCCGGAGATGCCCATGTGGGCGTACGCCTGGGCGTCGGTCCAGCCGAAGGCGCTCTTCAGCGCGTTCTTCAGGCCTTCGGAGGCGTTGACGGTGTCGTTGTAGATGTTGGAGCTGCCGAAGTCGAACGGCATGATCGTGTAGTTGTCGATCGGGACCGCGAGCTCCTTGGAGCGGTTGATCAGGCGGATGCCGTGGGAGTTCGGGCCTGTCGTGGTGGTGCCGAAGGTGACGACGATCTTGATGTTGGGGTTGTTCTGCTTGACGATCTTCAGGCCGTTCAGGATGCGGTCCTGGACGGTGTAATTCTCGAACTCGTCGGTGTTCTCGATGTCGAAGTCGACGACCGCGGGGCCGACGGCGTTGATGACCTGCTGGACGGCGCCGGCGAAGGCCTGCGGGGTGGAGCAGTTCGGGCCGAGCTTGTTGCCCTGCCAGCCGCCGAAGGAGACCTGGACGCTGCCGCCCTTCGACTTGATCGTGGAGATGGCCTGGGCGTCGGCGCCGCCGGTGAGCGGGCGGTTGCCGTCCCATGCGGCGTTGCAGCCGCCGCTGGACAGGATGAAGGCCATGGTGAAGGACTTGACGCCGGTGGCGTCCATGACGGTGCCGGGGTTGGGCGGGTTGCCCCAGCCCATGTAGAGGTACGGCGCGCCCGGCATGCGGCTGCCGGTCGGGCATCCGGTCGTGGAGCCGGTGACGGAGGCGCTGGAACCGGACTCGCCCGCCGAGTTGTAGGCCCTGACGGTGTAGGTGTGCGACTGGCAGGCGCCGAGGCCGGAGATCGTGGCCGAGGTGCCGGTCACCTGCGCGCGCTGGGTCGAACCCTCGTAGACCCGGTAGCCGGTGACCGTGCCGCTGGAGGCGCCCCACGACAGGGAGATCGAGGTGTTGGTGGCGCCGGTGACGCCGGGCGCGCCGGGCTGTCCTGGTGTGCCCGTCCCGCCCGAGGTGGAGGCGGTGACGGCGGTGCTCGCGGCCGACAGGTTGCCCGCCGCGTCACGGGCGCGCACGGTGTAGGTGTAGCTGGTGCCCGAGGCCAGGCCCGTGTCGGTGTGGGTGGTGCCGGTGACGGTCGTCACCAGCGTCGAACCGCGGTAGACGTTGTACCCGGTGACGCCGACGTTGTCGGTCGAGGCGTTCCACGCCAGCGAGATGCTGCTGGAGGTGCTCCCCGTGGTGCGCAGGTCGCCCGGCACCGAGGGCGCTGTGGTGTCGCCGCCCCCGCCGGAGACCGTCTTCCACAGGGCGGGCACGTTGGCGGGCTCCCAGCCGGGCTGCGAGGTGTGGGCCTGGATGCACTCGTAGTCGACGCCGTTGTAGGTGACGCGGGTGCCGATCGTGTACGGCGTCCAGGCCTGCCACGCGGGGTAGGCGGCGACGGTGACGCTCTGCGCGGCGGCGGGGTTGATCGTGGCCAGGCCTGCGCCCGCGAGAGCGAAGGCGGCCACCAAGGCGAGCATGATGCGTCTCATGGCATTCCCTGAAGGTGCGGCTTGACGGTCTTGGAGAAGTTCCAGTTGTTACTGGCGTCCCAGTTGATGGACCAGGTCATCGCGCCCCTGATGTCGGGGTAGGCGCGGGGTGGGACGAACGAGCCGCAGCTCGTCCGCTTGGCCAGGCAGTCGAGCGCCTGGTTGACCAGGCTCGGGGCGACGATGCCGCCACCGGCGGCGCCGGGGCCCGCGGGCAGGCCGAGGGCGACCTGGTCGGGGCGCAGGCCGTTCTCGAGCTGGATGCAGGCCAGCGCGACCATGAAGTTGACGGTGCCCTGCGAGTAGGCGGCGTTCTGGTCGCAGCCGAGCATGGAGCCGGAGTTGTAGAACTGCGTGTGGACGACGGTGAGGATGTCCTTGATCGACAGGGCCAGCTTGAAGTACTCGGCGCCCGTCGACTGCATGTCGATCGTCTGCGGGGCCATCGTGATGATCAGGCCGGAGCCCGCCTTCGACCGCAGCGACCTGAGGGCCTGGGCCATGTAGGTGGCGTTGAGCCCGTTCTCCAGGTCGATGTCGACGCCGTCGAAGCCGTAGTTCTGCATGAGGGCGTGGACGGAGTCGGCGAACTTCGTGGCCGCCGCGGCGCTGGCGACCTGGACGCGGCCCGCCTCGCCGCCGACCGACAGGATGACCTTCTTGCCGCGCTGGTGGAGGGCGGCGACGTCGGCCTTGAACTGGGCGTCGGTGTAGCCGCCCACCGCGGTGGCCAGGCCGGGGTCGACGCTGAAGACGACCTCACCCGCGGTCGAGGTGGCCTCGCCGAAGGCGATCGCGACCAGGTCGTACTCGGCGGGGACCGCGGAGAGCTTCAGCTCGACGGCCGGGTTGACGAAGTTGTGCCAGTAGCCGGTGAGGAAGTGCCTGGGCAGCGGGCCCGTCGTGCATCCGGCGGTGGTGGCGCTGACGTCGCGTCCCGCCGACTCGCCGACGGAGTTGTAGGCCTTGACGGTGTAGGTGTGCGTCTCGCAGGCGCCCAGGCCGGTGATGGTGGCGCTGGTGCCCGTCACGGTGGTCTTGAGCGTCGACCCCTCGTAGACCCGGTAGCCGGTGACCGTGCCGCTCGCCGTACCCCAGGACAGGGAGATGGCGGAGGTGGTGGAGGTGGCGCTCGCGACGCCCGGCTGCCCTGGGACGCCGGGCTGGGGTTCGCCGCCGCCGCAGGAGGCGCCGTTGATCGTGCAGCCGGTGATGCCGGGGAAGTTGCCTGGGCCGCCGTTGAAGCCGAAGCTCGTGCTGGCTCCGGCGGCGAGCGGGCCGGCCCAGCTCGGCGGGGTGAAGGTGTAGTGCTGGCCGCTGCGGGACATGGTCGCGTCCCATGCCGACGGTATGGAGTATCCGGCCGGTACGTCGAACTGCACGTTCCACGCGACGGGGGCGGCGGTGCCGTTGGTGATCGTCACCTTGCCCTCGAAGCCCGAGCCCCAGTCGGCGGCTTTGGTGAAGGTCGCGGTGAGGCCCGCGGCCTGCGCGGGCAGGGCGACCAAGGTGAGAGCGAGGGTGATCAGTGCTACCACTGATGCGCGTAATCTCACGCCGTTCCTTCTTTTCGGGGGGTGCGCTCCCTTTGCAGGGGCTGTCAGGGTGGGTCAGGCGAGGGGGCGCCGCCGCAGACCTCCCACGGCGGTGGGCTCGCGCGGCGCGCCGGGCTCCTCGACGGGCCGCGTCGAGGGGCGTGACTGTCTTCGCAGGTGGGGTGGCTTGGTCGAGGGTGCGATCGTCCTGGACGACTTCCTTCATGATTTCTTTTAGGAAAGTTTCCTAAGAGTTGTCGCGATCGTAGCCTTGACATCGACCCCTTACAAGACCCAAAAACCCACCCCTCCTGGCCTGCGAAGAAGCCGGGAGAGGTGGGCGTCCCTCAGGTTTCGGTTACGGCGTTTGGGTGATCTTCACATCGTCGACCCCGGCCTCCACCAGAGAGGCCGTGGAGGCGTCCGCCGCGTCGATGACGATCCTGACCGTCTGGCCCGCGTGCGCGCTCAGGTCGGCCGTCGCCACCGTCCACGAGCCGTTCCTGTTGGAGGCGGCCCCCGTCTGGTTGACGACCGTGGTCGTGGTGGAGCCGACGACCCGCACCCTGAAGTAGTCGGCGCTGGAGGAGTTCGAGCCGTGCGCCAGGTACCACGACAGCGACAGGTTGAGCGTGCCCGAGGCCGGCAGGGTGATCGGCGGCGACTGGATGGTGGTGACGCCGCCGTCGACGTCGTAGGCACCCGCGGAGGAGCCCGCGAGCCGTCCCGTCACCAGGTCGTTGACGCCGCTGACCGTGGTGCCGAGCTGCTTGGCGCCCGAGGACGTGGTGGCGGCGGGGTCGCCGCGCTCCCACAGGCCGAGGGTGGCGGTGTCGGTGCCGCCGGGGTTGCTGGTCCAGCCGGTGGCGGTCTCGAAGGTGTCGGAGTAGACGGTGGTGCCGCCGCCGGTTCCGCAGTACTGGGTCTCCTTGCCGATGATCCGGTAGACGCAGTCGGAGTACTCGAGGAAACGCAGCACGGCCTCCCTGTTACGGGTGGTCTGCGGGACGATCTGCTCGTCGGGCGGGTAGAAGCCGGGGCTGGCCCCGGTCGGGTACATCTCGAACGTGAAGCTGAAGATCTTGTAGACGCCCCACAGCCAGTCGTCGATCGTTCCGTCGGTGATGTACAGGTCGCTGGCCTGCTCAGGGGTGTAGCTGTTGGTGGAGGCCATGTTCTGGCCGAGCGTGGCGTGCGCGTCCCTGTCGTCCTGGGTCAGGCCGGGCGCGGTGTCGTTGAAGGTGTAGCCGTAGGGCCACAGGATCAGCTCGCTGTAGGTGTGCCAGTCGATGTGCGCCTTGATCTGCTGGACGCCGCCGACGACCCGGCCGCGCACCCAGTCGGCGACGGCCTTGACCTCGGGAGCGGACTCGGCGGACGCGCCCCTGTAGGTCTCGCTGGAGGTGGACCCCGACGAGCCGCCGCAGCAGCCCCAGTTGTAGGCCCAGTTGCGGTTCATGTCGGTGCCGACCGCCGAGGAGCCCGCGTTGGGCTGCCGGTTCTTGCGCCAGGACCGGTAGGAGCCGGTGGCGATGTCGTACTCGCCGCCGTCCGGGTTGAGGTCCGGCATGATCCAGATCTCGCGGTTGTTGACCAGGTTGGTGATGCGCGCGTCGGTGCCGTACCCCTCGGTCAGCAGGTGCATGATGTACAGCGCCATCTCGACCGTGAGGTGCTCACGGGCGTGCTGGTGGGCGGTGAAGAGCACCTCGGGCTCGGCCTCGTCGGAGCCGACGTTGTCACTGATCTTGACGCCGATCAGCTGCCTTCCCTCGTAGGAGTTGCCGTAGACGAACTTGCTGGCGATCCCCGGGTGGGCGGCCACCAGCGCGTTCACGTCCGCGGTCATCTCCGCGTAGTTGTGGTAACCGGAGTCCGACGGAGGGAAGTCAAAGGCCCTCGCCTCGGACCGGGGTAACGGGGACGACAGCTCCGCGACGCGGTAGCCGAGCCGTTTGATCGCGGCGAGCTCGGCCGCGGTGGCGGTGACCACCACGGAGTCGGCGGCGATCTCCTCGATCGCCGCGCCCGTGGACGCCACGGCGCTGCGCTGCTTCGCGTCGGCCGGACCCTGCACCCTGTACTGCTTGTTGGGCGGCGGTTCCGCGCTCGCCCCTGCCCCTGTCACGCCGGTCAGGCAGATCAGGGCCAGAACGGACAGCAGGATGAGTAATCGGCTTCTCACCTTCAGCCTCCTCAGGCTTGACGTGCGTCTGCACTGAGAGTGAAGAAGGTCCCTCAACCGGAAAAGGCCCAAATTTCAGGACGTGCAGGAGAAGTGCAGCAGCGCCTCGCGCAAAGGCTTCCTCGTCAGGTCGGGCACCTCGGCGTCGGGGGCGGCGTAACCGATCGGGAACAGGATGTAGGGCCGCTCGTTGCCGGGCCGTGCGCAGATCTCGCTGAGGAAGGCCATCGGGTTGGGCGTGTGCGTGAGCGTCGACAGGCCCATGGTGTGCAACGCGGTGACGAACAGCCCGCACGCGATGCCCACACTCTCGTTGACGTAGTAGTGCTTGACCCGGCTGCCGTCGGGCCGCACGCCGTACTTCTCGGCGAAGCACACCACGATCCAGGGCACCACCTCGAGATACCCCTTGTCTGAGGTCGTCTCCAGCGGAGCCAGCGCCTCCCGCCACTCGGGGGTCAGCCGCCCGCCCTCGTAGTTCCGTCGCTCCTCGACCTCGGCGGCCTGCCTGATCCGCCTCTTGGTCGCCTGGTCGCCGATCAGCACGAACTTCCACGGCTGCTGGTGCGCGCCGGAGGGAGCGGTGTTGGCGGCCAGGACCGCCAGCTCGACGCACTCCCTCGGCACGGGTTCGCCGCTGAAGAAGCGCACGCTGCGCCGCCTGTCCACATGTTCGTAGAACGCGCGGCCCCTGCGGATCATCTCCGCCTCGTCATAACGGTCGGCCACATACGGGATGAACGGATACTTGTGCTCCATGGCTCCGCAGTGTCCGCACAGGTGACGATGATGACAACACCTGGGCCTCTATGCTGACAAACAGGCAGCCAAAGGGCGATAGAGGAGACGGATTGCCAGCACGTCGTCACGGACTCGACGAACTCGACCTGCTGATCCTGCGCCTGGTGCGCGAACGACCGCGCACCGGCCTGCTGGAGATCGCCCGCCTGGCCGGGGTCGCGCGCGGAACCGTGCAGGCGCGGCTGGACAGGATGGCCGCCGACGGCGTGATCACCGGGTTCGGCCCCACCCTGTCCCCCACCGCGCTCGGCTACCCCGTGCAGGCCTTCACCACGCTGGAGGTCGAACAGGCCTCCCGCGAACACATCTCCGCCGCCCTGCACGCCATCCCCGAACTGCTGGAGGCCTACATCGTCACGGGCCCAGGCGACGTGTGGTGTCGCATCGCCGGGCGCGACAACGAGCACGTCCAGCAGGTCATCGACGGCATGCTGGCCATCCCCGGCGTACGGCGCAGCACGACCGTCATCACGCTGTCGGAGGTCGTCGCGCACCGGGTCCACCCCCTGGCAGGCATCGCGCGATGACCCGACGGCGGCCTGCCAGCCGCCTGCCACGCCGCTGACAGCGGCCGGCGACACCGTAGGGGCATGACCTACGCGATCGAAGCCGAAGGGCTCGTCAAACGATACGGCGACAAGGTGGCCCTGGCCGGGATCGACCTGCGCGCCAGGACAGGGACGGTGCTCGGCGTTCTCGGGCCGAACGGCGCGGGCAAGACCACGGCCGTGCGCATCCTCGCCACCCTCCAGAGCCCCGACGAGGGCAGCGCCAGCGTCGGCGGGTTCGACGTGCGCAGGCAGGCGGCGAAGGTGCGCGAGCTGATCGGCCTGACCGGCCAGTACGCCTCCGTCGACGAGCAGCTGACCGGCACCCAGAACCTGGTGATGATGGGCCGCCTGCTCGGCCTGCCCCGCGACAGGGCCAGGGCCAGGGCCGCGGAGCTGCTGGACAGGTTCGGGCTGACCGAGGCGGGCGGCAGGAAGGCGGGCGGCTACTCGGGAGGCATGCGCCGCCGCCTCGACCTGGCGGCCAGCCTGGTCAGCAGCCCGCGCGTGCTCTTCCTCGACGAGCCGACCACCGGGCTGGACCCACACGCCCGCAACGAGCTGTGGCAGGTGGTCAGGGACCTGGTCGCCGACGGGGTGACCGTGCTGCTGACCACGCAGTACCTGGAGGAGGCCGACCAGCTCGCCGACGACATCCTGCTGATCGACGGCGGCCGCGTGGCCGCCTCCGGCACACCCGACGAGCTCAAGGCGACGGCGGGCGGGCACCGCCTCGAGGTCAGGCCACTGCACGAACGCGACACCGAGAAGATCGTCACGATCATGGGCGGGCTGACCGTTCCCGTCCACGACCTGGCCGAGGCCCCCGCCCTGCTCAGGAAGCTCGACGACGCGGGCATCGTGCTCGCCGAGCACGCGCTGCGCCTGCCCTCCCTCGACGACGTCTTCCTCAGCCTGACAGGAGCATCGAAATGATCTCGCAGAGCCTCACCCTCGCCTGGCGCAGCCTCATCCCGATGAAGAACAGCCCAGGCCAGCTCATCGGGCTCCTGATGCAGCCGGTCTTCATGATCGTCGTGTTCGTCTACCTGTTCGGCGGCTCCGGCGGCGACAGGGCCGGCGCGGTGCTCTACATGCTGCCCGGCGTGCTCACCCAGGTCGCGCTGATCGCCACGATCAGCACCGGCATGAACCTGGCCACCGACATCGACAACGGAGTGTTCGACCGGTTCAGGACCATGCCGATCGCCAGAGCCGCGCCCCTGGCCGGGCGGATCCTGGCCGACCTGACCACGCTCATGCTCACCATCGCGATGTCCCTGCTGATCGGCTACGTCGTGGGCTTCAGAGTCCAGACCGGCCCGCTGGAGGCGCTGGCGGCCGTCGGCCTGATCGTGCTGTTCGCCTTCGCGCTGAGCTGGGGATCGGCCTACCTGGGGCTGGTGATCAAGTCCGTGACCACGATGCAGAGCATGGCGACCGCGGTCCTGCTCCCGCTCACCTTCGGCAGCAGCGCCTTCATCCCCGCCACCGACATGCCCGGCTGGCTGCAGTGGTGGATGGGCGTCAACCCCGTCTCGCACCTGGCCTCCGCGCTGCGCGGGCTGATGGTCGGCGGCCTGCGCGCCGGTGACGTGTGGATCAGCCTCGGCTGGACCGCCGTCATCGCCGCGGTGTTCGTGCCGCTCGCCCTTCGCGCCTACAGCAGGCGGGTCAGCTGATCGCGCGACATGCGGGCGCCGCGCTCGTACGCCTCCTCGAAGACGGCGTCGCCGAGCGCGGCGCGGGTGTCCGCGACGGTCCTGGCCGCGTCCGCGTCGCCGCCGCTCAAGCCGGCGTAGACCGTGCTCGCCCCGCCGAGCAGGACGGCCGCCCGCTCGGCGTCGCCCGAGGCAAGCGCGACCGCGGCGAACCCGGCCAGCGCCGAGGCCAGGATCGGCAGATCGGGCGCCGCCCCGAAGGCCTCCACCGCCAGCAGCAACTGCCGCCTCGCGCCCCCCAGGTCGCCCGTCTCCAGCAGCGCCCTGCCGTAGGACGTCAGCGCCCAGCTCAGCTGCTGCGGCAGCACGTCCTCCATCGCCGGCAGGGTGACGATCACCTCCTCGTAGATCGCCAGCGCGTCCGCAGGATCGCCGGCCAGCCGCGCCAGATCGGCCTCACCAAGCCGCAGCCGGAGCGCCACGTGCTCCGACGTATCGTCGGACATCGCCGCCCTGGCCCTGGCCAGGTCGGTGGTGGCGCCCTCGATGTCACCGCCCTGGGCGCGCAGCAGCGCCACCGTGGTGAGCGTGGAGATCGCCTCGTCGACGCTCACCCAGCCGATGGTGAGCGTTCCCGCCTCGGCGACCAGGTCCGCCGCGGGCCTGTCATGGGCGACCCGAACCCCGGCCAGCGTGAGCAGCGCCTCGCTCAGGCCCCACCGGTCGCCGAGCCGCCTGAACCCGGCGACCGCCCGCTCCAGGTCCTCCTCCGCCGTCGGATCGGCCGACCGCCAGCCGCCCCTGACCATCAGCGCGGCGCTCGCCAGCCACGGGTCCTCCGCCGCCACGTACTCGGCGAGCAGCTCGGCCAGGCGGTCGTCCTGCCGGGTCATCGCGGCCATCACGGCCCTGCCCAGCAGCAGCATCGGATGGACGGGACCCTCGGCGCGGGCCTGGGCGACCACCCGCTCCAGCTGCGCCACGACCTCGAGCAGCGAGTCCGGTTCGCTGAGCAGCCGCCCGATGTGGCCGGTCCCGATGCCGAACATGCAGGAGGCGTAGGCGGCCGCGAGCCCCTCGGGCGGATCGCCGCCCGCCAGCTCGATCACCTGCGCGGACCACGCCTCGCCCTCGGCCCGGTACCCGCACAGCCACCAGTACCAGGTCAGCGCCCCGCACATGCGCACGGCGAGCTCGACCTCGCCGCTGTCGATCGTCCAGCGCAGCGCAGCCGCGTGGTTGTCGCGCTCGGCCGCCAGCCGTTCGATCCATTCCAGCTGCTCGTGGGCGCGCAGGTGCGGCACCGCCGCCTCCGCGAGCTCCATGTAGTGGACGGCGTGCGCCCTGCGCGGCTGCTCACCGCACTCCATGGCGTAGGTCCTGATCGTCTCCAGCATCGTGTAGCGGCCCTGGGCGTCCATCCTGACCAGTGACTTGTCCACCAGCGCGCCGAGCACCTCCATGCCCGCGCCGCAGACCGCCTCGACCGCCTCGGGCGTCGCGCCTCCCGCGAAGACGGCGAAGCTCTCGGCCAGCGCCCGCTCCCGCGCGGTCAGCAGGTCCCAGCTCCACTCGACCACCGCGCGAAGCGTCTGCTGGCGCGGCAGCGCCGTACGGCTGCCGCCGGTCAGCAGCCTGAACCTGTCGTCGAGCCGGTCGGCCAGCTGGGCGGGCGTCATGGTGCGCAGCCTGGCCGCGGCCAGCTCGATCGCCAGCGGCATCCCGTCCAGCCTGCGGCAGATCGCGATGATCGCGGCGACGTTCCGCTCGTCGAGCGTGACGCCGTCGGCCCTGTCGAGCAGCAGCCTGACCGCGGGACAGGTGCCCGCCACGGAAGGGCCCGCGCCCACCGGCGGCAGCTCCAGCGGCGGGATGGGCGCAAGCCGCTCGCCCTGCACGCCGAGCGGCTCCCTGCTGGTGGCCAGCACGCGCAGCCCCGGGCAGTCGGTGAGCAGGCGTTCGGCGAGGACGGCCGCCGCCTCCACGAGGTGCTCGCAGTTGTCGAGCACGAGCAGCGCCTTGCGGTCGGCGAGCGCGGCCAGCAGCCGGTCCGTCGGAGTGACCTCCTCCTCCTGCACGCCGAGCGCAGGACGTTCGGCGCCGCGCAGAGCCAGAGCGTCGAGCACGGCGCCTGGCACGTCGGCCGGGTCGGTGACGGGGGCCAGCTCGACCAGCCACGCCTCGTCGGCCAGCAGCGCGGCCTCCGTCGCCAGCCTGGTCTTGCCAGCGCCGCCCGGGCCGACGATGGAGACCATCCTGGCGGCTGACAGCAGGGCGGTCAGCTCCTCCAGTTCCTCCTCACGGCCGATGAAGCTCGTGAGCGGGCGCTTCACGCTCGAACCGCGGCGCCGTACGGCAGGCGCGACGGCCGGCGGCGCCACAGGAAGGTCCCCCGAGACCACGGCCAGATGCGCGGCGCGCAGGTCGGGGCCCGGATCGACGCCCAGCTCGTCGGCCAGCCGCGCCCTGGTGCGCGCGAAGAGCGCGAGCGCGTCGGCCTGCCGTCCGGCGGCGGCCATGGCGCGCACGGCGATCGCGCACAACCGCTCGCGCAGCGGGTGCGCGGCGACCTCCGCCGCCAGGTCCACGGCGAGCCCCGCGGCCAGCCTCGCCTCCGCCCTGGCCTCGACGGCGGCGAGCCTCTCCTCCTCCAGCGCGGCCGCCACGTTGGCCAGGTGCGGCACCGCCGCCAGGTCGGCGAGGGCGGGCCCGCGCCACAGGTCCAGCGCCGCGTCCAGCTCGCCCACGCGGGCCAGGTCGCGGAAGGAGCGCGCGTCCACCTGCGCGCTCAGCCTGTAGCCGCCCGGCCTGCTCTCCACCACGTCGTACGGCCTGAGCGCCGCGCGCAGCCGCTTGACCAGCGTCTGCAGGGCGTTGACGGCATTGGCGGGGGGCTCGTCGGCCCACAGCGCGCCGATCAGCCGTTCGGCGGTGACCAGCCGCCCCTCCTCCAGCGCGAGCAGCGCCAGCAGGGCCCTGACCCTGGCGCCGCCGACCTCGATCGGCCCTTCGGGTCCCTCCACCGACAGCGGACCGAGAATCGCAACACGCATACCCACATCTTGCCGTCCGGCAAGGCCCGCGCAGCCACCCCAGCCGCGCGGGCCCTTGATACCGGCCATTTCATGGTAACTCAGTGGGTTTTATAGGTAAATAGCCCTAGTCGGCCCGCACCCTGTCACGGACCCACACGCCCGCGGGCTTCAGCCTGGAGGTGCCGGCGAACGGCCCGTTCGGGCAGGTGCCCGCCGTGAAGACCGCACCCGAACGCTCGTCGTCGGAGTAGTTCCAGTTCACCCAGCTGATCTTCTTCTGCGCCATCAGGTCGATGTACTGCTGAGACCTGGTGAAGTTGTTCGACCCGTCACCGGAAGCGGTCTGCGTGCCGAACTCCGTCACGAACATCGGGATCCTGTCGGCGGCCCTCGACAGCGCGTTCAGGTACTCCGAGCCGTGGGAGGCCGCGTAGAAGTGGAAGGTGTACATGATGTTGGTCGCGTTGACCGGGTTGTTGACGACCTCGCTCTCGTTCGCGCCGTCGGAGACGCCGAGCGACGACCACGCACGCGTCCCCACCAGGATCGGCGTCCGGGGGTCGTGCTGCCTGATCACCGGAATGAGCTGGTGGGCGTAGTTCCTGATCGTCGACCACGACACGCCGTTCGGCTCGTTGGCGATCTCGTACAGCAGGTTGTTCTTGCCGTTGTGCCGCTGGGCGATCTCGGTGAAGAACGTCTTGGCCCTGCTCAGGTTCACCGTCGGGTCACCGGGGGTGAGCATGTGCCAGTCGACGATCGCGTACATCCCGCGCGCCGTGGCCATCTCGATCAGGTTGTGCACCCGGTCGGTGAACAGCCGCGGGTTCGTCTCGTACCCGCCTTCCTGGATGTACATCGAGATCCGCAGGACGTCGGCCTTCCAGTCGGTGGCCAGCGCGTCCAGCGAGGCGGCGTTGAGGCACTGCGAGTACCACTGCAGGCCGTGCGAGCTCATGCCGCGCAGCTGGATCTGCTCGCCACGCTCGTTGCACAGCCGTACCCCGCACACCGCGAGCCGGCCGTTGGCCTCCACGGGAGTGCCCGAGCCGCCCGCCTGGGTGGTGGCGGTGACGGCGGCGCTCCTGTCGGACTCGTTGTCCGACGGGTCACGCGCGGTCACGGTGTAGGTGTGGGTCGATGAGGGCGCCAGCCCGGTGATCGTGGCCGACGTGCCGCCCACGGTCGCCTTCAGCGCCGAGCCCTCGTAGACCCGGTAGTCCTTGATCGTCCCGCTGTTGTCGGTGGAGGCGTTCCATGCCAGCGTGATCGAGCTGGAGGTGGTGGCCGTCGAGTGCGGGCCGCCGGGGACGGACGGCTTCTCCGTGTCGGGAGGACCGGCGGCGGAGACCGTCAGCCGGTCCAGATTGGGCCCGCCGTTCGCGGTCGTCGCGGTGGCGCGGACGGTGTTGGCGCCCGCGTTCAGCGCCGCGTTGACCGTGGTCTCCGCCCACGTGGTCCACGCGCCCGTGCCGGGGAAGTCCCCGTTCACGCCGGCCCCGTTGACCGCGATGGCCATGGGGCGGTTGACGGTGGTGCCGTTGGCGTAACGGAAGGTCAGCGCCGCGTTCCCCGCCGCCGCGGCGTTCACGGTGAACTCGACGTAGGAGCCCTCGACGTTGGTGTAGTCCACGAAACCGCTACCGGTGTACCCGGCGTGCTTGGTGTCGACGACGCCCTGCGAGATGATCGCGCTCTCCGCCTGGTACTCGTTCGACGGGGCGGTCACGTCGATCTCTGCGTAGTCGAGGTTGGGCCCGCCGTTGGCGGTGGTGGCGGTCGCGCGGATGGTGTTGGCGCCCGCGTTCACCGGCGCCGTGACGGTCGTCGAGGCCCACGTGGTCCAGGCCCCCGTGCCGGGGAAGTCCCTGTTCACGCCGGCCCCGTTGACCGCGATGGCCATGGGGCGGTTGACGGTGGTGCCGTTGGCGTAGCGGAGCACGATCGAGGCGGTGCCCGCCGCCGGCGCGTTCACGGTGAACTCGACGTAGGAGCCCTGGACGTTGTCGTAGTTGACGAAGCCGGTGCCGCTGAAACCGGCGTGGTTGGACTCGACCACCCCCTGGGAGACGGTGGCGCTCTCCGCCTCGTGGCGAGTGGGCGCCTGGGCGAGGGCGGGGACCGCCAACGCGGTGGTGAGGATCGCGGTCAGGGCGAGGAAGCGGATGGGTCGGAGCATCGCGTCTCCGGTTTATTAGGAAACTTAACTAACGATCAATCGGAGAATAGGTCCGACCACTTCTCCGCACAAGGCCCAATTGACTGGCGCGATCAGAAACCCTTACGGCCTTTACAAAGTAATTCTCACTCTCGCCCAAAGTGCTTTGACGTAAGATAGTTAGACGTCTTACTATCTGGCGCATGAGAACCAGGATTCGCAACGCCCGAGTCTTCGACGGGCTGACGACCACCGCGCAGGCCGACGTCCTCATCGACGGGGGCCGCATCGCCGCACCCGACGACCTGCCCGCCGACGTCGAGATCGACGGCTCGGGCAAGACGCTGCTGCCCGGCCTGATCGACGCCCACACCCACGTCTTCGACGGCGACCTCGCCCAGGCGCTGCGGTTCGGCGTCACGACCGAGCTCGACATGTTCTGCCTGCCGGGCAACCTCGCCCGCCAGCGCCGCGCCGCCGCCGACCACGACGACGTGGCCGACCTGCGCAGCTCCGGCGTCCTCGCCACCGCGCCGGGCGGCCACCCCAGCCAGATCATGGACGCGCCCGGCGTGCGCGACCTCGGCGACGCGGCGGGACCGTTCGACACCGTCGCCGACGCGAGCCAGGCCAAGGGCTTCGTCGAGGCCAGGCTGGCCGAGGGCGCCGACTATCTGAAGATCGTCATCGACAACGGCCACGTGGGCGGCCTCGACCTGCCCGTCCTGTCCCCCGAGACCGTGACCGCCCTCGTCGAGGCCGGTCACGCGGCCGGACTGCAGGCCATCGCGCACGCCGTCACCACGCGGGACGCCCTCGTCGCCCTCGACGCGGGCGTCGACGGCCTGGCGCACGTCGTCACCGACCCGCTGACCGACGACCTCGCCGCCAGGATCGCCGCGCAGGGCGTGTTCGTGGTCAGCACGCTGACCTACTTCGAGGCCGTGCTGAACGATCCCAGCGGCGCCGAGCTGGTGCGCGACGAGCGGATCGGCTCGAAGCTGTCCGACCAGGCCAAGGCCGCGCTCGACCGCGACGGGAGCGTCATCCCCGTGCACCCCGACGGGGTCCGCAACGCCGTACAGGCGGTCGGGACGCTGCACAGAGCGGGAGTGGCGCTGCTGGCGGGGACCGACGCCAACCCGTGGGCGCCGTTGCACGGGGCGAGCATGCACCGCGAGGTGCTGCTGCTGACGGAGGCGGGCCTCAGCGCCGAGGAGGCGCTCGCCGCCGCCACCAGCCTCCCCGCCCGCCGCTTCGGGCTGGCCGACCGGGGCAGGATCGCGCCGGGCCTCCGCGCGGACCTGCTGCTGGTGGACGGCGACCCGACCACCGACATCACCGCCACCCGCGCCATCAGCGAGGTCTGGCGGCGCGGGGTACGGCAGGCGCGCTAGGCGCCCGGGTCACGCGCGCAGGTCGGTCAGGCGCGCAGCATTCCGCGCAGGATGGAGTTGAGCGTGTCGGCCTCCTGCTCGCCGAGCTTGGCGGCCAGCCTGGCCAGGCCGGCCGCGTGCTCGGTGAGCGTGGCGTCGATGACCTCGCGGCCCTGCTCGGTGAGCGAGACCCGGAAGCTGCGCCGGTCGGCGGGATCGAGGCTGCGTTCGACCAGCCCCGCCGCCTCCAGCCTGTCGACGCGGTTGGTCATGCCCGCGCGGGACATCATCAGCACCTCGGACAGCTCCGACGGGATCAGCGTGTACGGCGGGCCCGACCGGCGCAGCGCCGCCAGCACGTCGAACTCGCCCGGGCGCAGGCCGTGGCGCCGGAAGACCCGCTCCACCTCCGTCTCCACCAGCCGCGACACCTGGGCGAGGCGGGCGAAGACCCCCATCGCCGACAGGTCGAGATCCGGACGCTCGCGCCGCCACTGGGTGAGGATGACGTCGATCGCGTCCTGCTCGCTGCTCATGGTCCGACCTTATGGGACGCCCCATCGCCACTCGCCAGGTCGGCCGACGGTCGCGCCACTCTCGTGGGGCTTCCGGAGGGCGGTCAGTGGACGGGGCGGGACGGGGTGTCTGGACGAGGTTCCGGTTTCATGGTGAATTCAGGAGATGACGGTTCAGGGCACCTGCGACTCCCGGTTCGAGCAGGTCGCGGAGGAGTTCGAGCGCAATCTCACCGACCGCGGGGACGTGGGCGCGTCGGTGTGCGTGATCGTCGACGGCCGGACGGTCGTCGATCTGTGGGGTGGCGAGGCGGCCCCCGGTGTTCCGTGGCTCCACGACACCGTCGGTCACGTGTGGTCGTGCACCAAGGGCGCCACCGCGCTGTGCGCCCACGTGCTCGCCTCCAGAGGGGAGCTCGACCTCGACGCCCCCGTCACCGCCTACTGGCCCGAGTACGGCACGCGCGGCAAGTCGGGCACGCTGGTGCGTCACCTGCTGGCCCATCAGGCGGGGCTGCCCGCGCTCAGGGACCCGCTGCCGAGCGGGGCCCTCTACGACTGGAAGCTGATGGCCGAACGGCTGGCGGGCGAGGAGCCGTTCTGGGAGCCGGGCACCAGACACGGCTACCACGCGCTGACCTTCGGCTTCCTCGTCGGAGAGGTCGTGCGCAGGGTGAGCGGCCGCTCCCTCGGGACCTTCTTCCGGGAGGAGATCGCCGAGCCTCTCGGGCTGGACTTCTGGCTCGGACTGCCCGAGGAGCAGGAGGGCAGGGTCGCGCCGACGATCCCCGCCGAACCTCCGGCCGAGCTGCCCGGCTTCTACGCCAAGGCGTTCTCGGACCCCACCTCGATCCCCGCGCTGCTGCTGGGTAACGACGGCGGGTACATGATGACCCCCGGAGAGTCGGACAGCAGGGCCGCGCACGCGGCCGAGATCGGCGCGGTCGGGGGCGTCACCAACGCGCGCGGGCTGGCCGGGATGTACCGGCCGCTGTCGCTCGGCGGCGGCGACCTGGTCAGCCAGGACCAGCTCGCCGTCATGTCGCCCGCCAGGTCGGCGAGCTCGGTGGACGCGGTCCTGCTGGTGCCGACGAGGTTCTCGCTCGGCTTCATGAAGGCCGCCGACAACGGGTATCTGCCGCCCGCCGACAGCGAGGGCGCGCTGCTGACCGAGACCGCGTTCGGGCACGCGGGCATGGGCGGCTCGGTGGGCTTCTGCGACCCTCCCGCTCGCCTGGCCTTCGCCTACACCATGAACCGCCAGGGCCCAGGGCTCGGCATCAACCCGCGCGGCCAGGCGCTCGTGGACGCCGCCTACAGGTCGACGGGGCACCGGCAGGCGCCGGGCGGCCTGTGGTACCGGCCGCTCTGACCATCTCCGGACAAACGACGCGCTACTGTGAAACGACTCGTTTGAGCAGGAGCGACCATGTTCTTCGGCGTGACCGACATCTGGACGTACGTGGCAGGAGCCTTCTTCATCATCCTGCTGCCCGGACCCAACTCCCTCTACGTCCTCGCCCTCGCCGCCCAGCGCGGCGTGCGTGAGGGGTACAAGGCGGCGGCGGGCGTCTTCGTCGGCGACACCGTCCTCATGGTGCTGGCGGCGGCGGGCGCCGCGTCGCTGCTGCGCTCCAACCCGGTGCTGTTCACGATCGTGAAGTACGCCGGGGCGGGCTACCTGGCGTGGATCGGCTTCCAGATGATCAGGGGCGCGTGGAAGGCGTGGCGCTCCCCCGACCCGGCCCATGCTCCGGCGAACGCGCTGGTGGACGAGCGCGGCGCGCATCCTTTCAGGAAGGCGCTGACGATCAGCCTGCTGAACCCGAAGGCGATCCTGTTCTTCGTCTCCTTCTTCATCCAGTTCGTGGATCCCTCCTACGGGGCCCCCGTGGTCTCCTTCGTGATCCTGGGGTCGATCATCCAGGTGTTCAGCGCGCTGTACCTGTCGGCGCTGATCTTCGGGGGGACCTTCCTCGCCGGGCAGTTCCGCGCCAGGAGGAAGCTGTCGGCGACGCTCACCTCAGGAGTCGGCGCGCTCTTCCTCGGCTTCGGCGCCAAGCTCGCCACGGCCAGCCTGGGTTGACGGGCGGTCCGCCCCGCGGGGGCCGCTGTCACCCAACGGGCCTATCTGGACGTATGTGACGAATCATGACATTCGACCACGCCATGATCAACAAGTGCCGAATGTGCACAATCTGACAGTGGCATCCGCGAACGTCAGGTACGGTAAGCCACCGGTGCGTCCCTGCGCTCCGGGAGAACCGTCCCGTAATCCCGACGGCAGCGTCCGCTGATGCCTGGTACCGCCATCTCTGGGTAGGCGCTGTCCGTGGGCCGAACTACGGAGCAGACTTGAACCATCCCCCTGTCGTGCTGCCACGCCTGACCGCCATGGCGAAGCAGGCCGTCCCACGCCTGCTCGAAGGCGTCGTCGCCCCGCTGGCCGTCTTCTACACCGGCCTCATGCTCCTCGGCGAGACGGGCGCCCTCATAGCGGCGGTGGCGTGGGTGTACTTCGGCGTGGGATGGCGGCTCGTCAGGAGGGTCAGGGTGCCCGCGACGATGTTCCTCGCCGCGGTCGCGATCACCGCACGCGCGCTGGTCGCGCTGTGGACCGGCAACAACGCCGTCTTCTTCCTGACGCCCGAGTTCGGGACCATCTGCATCAGCATGATCTTCCTCGCCTCGGTCAGGTTGAACAGGCCGATGGTCCAGAAGCTCACCCTCGACTACATCCACCTTCCCCAGGCGGTGCTCAAGCACGAGCGGATGCGCAGGTTCTTCGCCAGGATCACCCTGCTGTGGGCGTTCGTGCTCCTGGCCAACTCCACGGTGAGCATCTGGCTGTTCCTCAACGAGTCCATCGGCGCCTACATGCTGCTGCGCACCTCAGCGGTGGCCGCCATCAGCGGGCTCGCGATCACCTTCTCGCTGTGGGCCTTCAAGCGCGTCCTTCACCGCCTCCACCACGCTCCCGCCTGACCTCTCGATCAGCAGGAACGCTCCGCCGAGTCCCAGCACCAGGCCGGTCAGCATCGAGAACAGCTCCACCAGGTTGGGCGCGACCATCGGCGTCTTCGAGGCCAGCGGGCCCGCGGTCACGACGATGATCATCCTGTAGAGGCCCCACGCGAACAGGTAGCCGCTGCCCATCCACGCCAAGGCCACCGCCCACGGCGCGTGCCCGCGCAGCAGGCGCAGGTAGGCCACGGCGCCCCCGATGACGAGCACCGCCGCGACGGCCTGCGTGATGACGCCGGGCAGGTTCCGGGCGGCCACCACCGCCGGGTCCAGTCCCGCCGTGCCGCCGAAGGCCCAGTACAGGTTCGCGCCGCCCACGATCGCGGTCACCAGCAGGCTGCCGCGCCCCACCGCGTGCTGGAACGGCACGGCCGTCCGCCCGGCGCCCCGGGAGAAGACCCACGGCCACCTGTCGCGGGCGTAGAGGACGAAGGCGACGGTCAGCCCGATCCCCTGCAGCGAGAATCCACCGTAGACGGCCAGGTAGACCCAGCCCTCCAGCATGCCGCCGCCGAAGAAGACCCCTGGGCCCTGGATCAGCAGCGTCAGCGACAGCGCGATGAGGATCTGCGACAGCAGCGCGATGCCGACCCAGATGGGGACCAGCACCAGCCACGCGGGCAGGCGCATCCCCCATCGCGTGGTGAAGGCCAGCGCGAGGCAGAGGCCCACGAGGTCCATGCCGAAGGTCATGGCGTTCAGCCCGACCATCGTGCCCGAGTTCATCAGCGAGGGGTCCAGCACGCCGACCATGTGGCCGGTCAGCCAGAGGATCTTGATGGTGAGGTAGGGCAGGGTGACGGCCATCGCCACGACCGCGGCGGTGATCCTGCCGATGCCTGCCTGGGGAACGTCCATGCCGACGAATCTGCCCGTCACGGACGGGGCCCGCCTCACGCGTCGTGGGGATCCGGCTCCCCCGCGTGGGGGATAACGACCAGTTCGAAGCCGTCGCCCACCGGGCCGGCCGTCATCGTGCCGCCGGCCAGCCGAACCCGCTCGCGCAGGCCGGTCAACCCCATGCCGCCCGGGAGCGCGGTGGACCCGCCGCGGGCGGCGCCGTTGCGCACCGAGATCCGTTCAGGCGCGATCGCGACCCGCACCCACGCTCCTGGGGCGTGTTTGGCGGCGTTGGTCAGCCCCTCCTGGACCACCCTGTGCGCCAGCGCGGGCACGGGTGCGGGCGCCATCTCCACGCTGACCTCCATCCCCGATTCCCTGGCCCGCTCGACCAGGGCGGTGACGTCCTCGTCCACTGGGGAGAGCGGCGCGGGCTCGATGTCGTCGCGGAGCAGCCCGACGATCTGCCGCAGCCGTTCCGTGGCCTCCGACGCCGCCACCCGCAGCTCGCCGGCGGCCTTGGCCTGGGCGGGCGTGAGGCCCTGCGCGATCTCGAGCCCGGCGGCCCGCACCGCGATCAGGGCCAGGTCGTGCCCGAGCGAGTCGTGCATGTCGTGCGCGATGCGGGTGCGCTCGCGCAGCCTGGCCTGCGCGGCCACCGACTGCTGCGCCCGCTCGCGCTGCTGGAGCAGCCGCCGCCTGAGCGCTCCCAGCAGGTACGGCACGACGTAGAAGCCGAGCAGCGCCGAGACCATCGTGAACCAGTCCCGCAGGTGCGCCCCCTTGGCCAGCACGACCCCCACGCCGACCATGGTGGCCAGGCCCAGGACGGCCACCGCGGGCCAGATCCGCGCGAGCCTGCGCCCGGTCAGGTAGGCGTACCAGATCACGGCGGGCGTGGTGGGCGTCAGCGGGAAGATCTTCACCGCGAGCAGCGACAGCGGCCACGCCTGATCGCCCGTGGCCTGGCCCCCGCTGAAGTCCCAGCCCACCGTGGCGAGCCCCTCACGGAAGTCCCACGGCCCCACCGGCAGCAGGATCACAACCGCGGCGAGCGGCCACGGCCTGCCCACCGCGATCGCCAGCCCGAGCAGCAGGACCCGCCCGCCCGTCACGAAGAGGAAACGCGAGGGGTCGGCGAACGGGTCGGGGCCCGACGCGGCGGCCAGGACGGACATGACGAGCCACAGAAGCACGTCGTAGAGCAGGTGGCGGGGTCGGCGGCGCATGCGGGAGACGCTATCGGGCCATCCCTGATCACCGCCCCTGCCGAAAGTCAGGGGTACCGCTCGCCGTAACGAAAACGGTGGTGCCTGCACCACCCGCGACCTCAACCCTCGCACCAGTGTGTGCGAGCTCCTTCCCAGGTTGGATCGACGGACATGACGAAAGTAGGGGGTCGTGCGTACCGATCGTCCGATGTGGGCGGACCTGCGTGATCCCTAGGTTCGAGGAGGTAGATCCCTGAGATTTCCAGGGGACGGCCGGGGTTCGTCCGGGGGCTCATCCCCGATGTCGCCGGGCTGATCCGCCGCCACTCTGAGAGAACTCCTCCACAGACCGGAGCGCACATGTCCCACGCAATTCTCGACCTGCTCGGCCAGGTGATGACCTCACCGTGGTTGTACGTCGCGCTGTTCGCGCTGGCGATGCTCGACGGGTTCTTCCCCATCGTGCCCGCCGAGACGGCGGTCATCACCGCGGGTGTGTTCGCCGCCTCCACGGGCGACCCGAACCTGTGGCTGGTGATGGCCGTCGCCGCGCTCGGCGCCTTCGCCGGTGACCACATCTCCTACTTCATCGGCAGCAAGGCGGGCAGGCGGCTGAAGGGCAAGAAGGCCTACGCATGGGCGCAGCAGGCACTCGCCGAGCGTGGCGGCCTGTTGCTCGTCGTGGCCCGCTACATCCCAGGCGGCAGGACCGCGGCCACCCTGACCATGGGCGGCGTCCGCTATCCGCGCAGGTCGTTCGCGTTCTTCGACGCCATCGCGGCCGGGTCGTGGGCGGTCTACTCGGCCCTGATCGGCTTCTTCGGCGGCATGGCCTTCGAGAACGACCCGCTCAAGGGCCTGCTGCTCGGCCTCGGCATCGCTGTGTCGATCACCGCGATCGTCGAGCTCGTCCGCTGGCTGCGCAAGAGGCGTTCACAGGGTTCTCACAGAGCGCTCGTCGTGGCCGCACAGGGCGCCGAAGGAGACTCCTGACTGTTCGCCCCCATGTCCCTGAGCGGAGATCTCTCGGACATCTCCACATGACTTCATCCAGGTGAAAGGAGTGCGCATGACTGTGCTGGCCGCGGCCGTGGCCCTGTTCGGCTCGTTGTTCTTCGCACTCGGCGCCGCTCTCCAGCAGTTCGAGGCGGCGGGCGCGGGCTCGGCCAAGCCGAGCCTGCTGGCCCTGCTCAAGAAGCCCCGCTGGCTGCTCGGCGGGGTGTCGATCACCGCGGGCGGGGGACTGCACATCCTGGCCCTCGGCCTCGGCCCGCTGACCGTCGTCCAGCCGATGGGCGTGGCCAGCCTGCTGTTCGCCCTGCCGATCGCGGCCGGGCTGCACGGGCGCCGGCCCTCCCGCAAGGAGCTGGCCGCGGCGGCCACGGTCGCCATCGGCCTGATCGGGCTGGTACTGCTGGTCCCCCCGCACGAGGGTCCCACGCACCTCAGCCCCAACGGGGCCGTCACGCTGCTCGCGGTCGCGGGCGTCGCGGCGGTCCTGCTGTGGGCGGGTGCGCGGGTCGCTTCCCCCGCGGGGCGGGCCGCGCTCCTGGCCACCAGCGCGGGCGTGCTGTACGGCGCGACCGCGACCCTCATGCGCGTCCTGGTCGACGGGTCGTGGAACTGGTGGTACCTGCTGGCCCTTCCCGTCCCCGCCCTGCTCGCCCTCATGCTCCTGCAGCGGGCCTACGCCGTCGGCCACTTCGGCGTGTCCTTCGCCTCCCTGCAGATCGCCGACCCCCTGACCGCTGTCGCCTTCGGCGCCCTCCTGCTCGGCGAGCCCCTCCCCCAGGGCGTCGTCCCGATCGCGGCCGCCGCGCTCACGGCGGCGGGCACGATCGCGCTCGCACGCACCACCCCCCTCGAATCGCGTACCTAACTCGTAGGAGTCCCCCACCATGGCCATGCCGCTCATCTCCGCGGAGTCCGCCCGCCCGGCGCTCGAGCCGGTGCCCACCAGGCCCCGCCGCGTCCTGATCTCGACCGACACCTACCCACCCGACGTGAACGGCGCCGCCTACTTCACCCACCGGCTGGCCACGGGCCTGGCCGAACGCGGCAACGACGTCCACGTGATCTGCCAGTCGGACGAGGGCCCCGCCAAGGCCTCGGTGGAGGACGGCGTGGTCGTCCACCGGCTGCGCTCGGCGCCGCTGCTGGTGCACCCGACGATGCGGGTGACGGTCCCGACCAGGCTCGACCGCCTGGTGAGGGCCATCCAGCCCGACGTGCTGCACACGCAGGGGCACTTCGTGGTCGGCAGGGCGGCGATGGCCGCCGCGCGCAGGAACGGCGTGCCGGTCGTGGCGACCAACCACTTCATGCCCGACAACCTCTTCCAGTTCGCGCACATCCCGGCCAAGCTGCGGGAGAAGGCGGGCAGGCTGGCCTGGCGCGACTTCAGCAGGATCTTCTCCCGCGCCGACCACGTCACGACCCCCACTCCGCTGGCCGCGGGGCTGCTGGCCGGCCAGGGCTTCGCGCGCGAGGTGGAGCCGGTCTCCTGCGGCATCGACCTGACCAGGTTCCATCCGCGCGCCGAGCCGAAGTCCTGGGCGCGCAAGGCGTTCGGCCTGCCGGACCGCGAGACGATCCTGTTCGTCGGCCGGCTCGACGAGGAGAAGCGCATCGACGAGCTGGTCAGGGCGCTGCCCCATGTCCTGAACCGGACCGACGCGCAGGTGGCGCTGGTCGGCAAGGGCAACCAGCGGGCGGACCTGGAGCAACTGGCCAGGAAGATCGGCGTCGGCGACCGGGTGTTCTTCCTCGGGTTCGTGCCCGACGAGGCGATGCCGCAGGCGTTCGCCGCCGCCGACGTGTTCGCCATGCCGGGCGTCGCCGAGCTGCAGAGCATCGCGACGCTGGAGGCCATGGCCAGCGGGCTGCCGGTCGTCGCGGCGAACGCCATGGCGCTCCCGCACCTGGTGGAGGACAACGGCTACCTGTTCGAACCCGGCGACGTGATCGAGCTCGCGCGGCACCTGACCGCGCTGCTGACCGACACGGGTCTGCGGGCCAGGGCGGGCAAGGCCAGCCGCGAGCTGGCGCTGACCCACGACCACCAGGTCTCGCTGGCGCGCTTCGAGGAGATCTACGGCGAGGTCGCCCGATGATCCTGGTGGCTCCTCTGGTCGCGTCGCTGGTATGCCTGGCGGCGCTGGCCTACGCGCACCTGGTGCTGCCCCCGCAGCCGCTGGTCAGCGACTACGCGCTGGTTCCCGGCGGGACGCCCCTGGTCGTGGTCGGCATGCTGGCGCTGGCCTCCGGCTGCGTGTTCCTCGCCTACGGCCTGGCCGTACGCGACCCCGCCCGCACCGCCGCGACCAGGATGCTGCTGATCGCCGCGGCAGGGGGCCTGATGCTGAGCGCGGTCTTCCCCACGGACCCCGGCATGGCCAAGTCCCTGTCGGGTGAGGTGCACCGGTGGGCCTCGGCGGCGGTGTTCACCTCGCTGCCCGTGGCGGGATGGACGCTGGCCCGCGGCCGCGCCGCCCTCCCCCGCTGGAACCTGGTCAGGTCGCTGGCCATGACCTCCGTCGTCGTCCTGGCCTTCTACCTGGCCGCCCATCCCGCGGCGCTCACCTCTCCGCTGATCGGCGGCGAGGCCTACTACGGGCTGCTCGAGCGGGCCGTGATCGTGGCCGAGGTCGTCCTGGTGGTCACCATGGGCATGGCCGCCTCCCTCGACTTCCGTCTCCCCGTCGATCTGCCCGTGGCCCCGCGGGAGACCCGCATCGCCACGACCGCGCCCGCCGACCGGGCGAAGGCCGCGTGAAGGTTCGGCGGGAGCCGAACCTTCACGGGCCTACCGTAGAGGCATGTCAGCTCAAGGTCTCGCCTCGTTCGCGGCCCTCATGGCCGACCCGACCAGGGCGGCGTTCTGTCTGGCCCTGCTCGACGGGCGGGCGTGGACGGCGGGCGAACTCGCGAAGGCGGCCAAGGTCGCCCCGTCCACCGCCAGCGAGCACCTCAGCAAGATGGTCGAGGGCGGCCTGCTCACCGAGGAACGGCAGGGCAGGCACCGCTACGTGCGGCTTGCCGACGCGGCCACCGCGCAACTCGTCGAGGACCTCGCCGCACATGTCAACCCCACCGCTTTCGCCGCCTCCCCGACGACGCTCAGGGCGGCCAGTGCGTCGGCCGCCATGGCCAGGGCGCGCACCTGCTACGACCACCTCGCGGGACGTCTCGGCGTCGCCGTCACCGACGCCCTGCTGTCCCACGGTGTGCTGGAACCGGGGTTCTCGCTGAGCCCGTCGGGCGCCGACTGGTTCGCCCGGCTCGGGATCGCGCTGGAGGCCAGCCGTACGCGGCCGATGGCCAGGCCGTGCCTCGACTGGACCGAGCGCCGCCCCCACCTCGCCGGTACGGCGGGCGCCGCGCTGTGCCGCCACGCCTTCGAGGCCGGATGGGTCACCAGGATCGGCGGCCAGCGGGCGCTCATGGTGACCGACGACGGCCTGGCCTGCCTGTCCACGCTGCTGGAGATCCCCGCCGGCACCCTTCGGCCGCTGCCGAACTGACCGTGGCCTAGCGTCGGTTCCATGCGCATCACCGGTCACGCGGAAGTCCGCGCCCTCCTGTCGGACCCCTCGTACGTCCCGCCGTCCCCTCCTCCAGGGGCCGCCTACGGCACGCTGGGGTGGCTGCGCTCGCAGGTCTCCCGCTTCGCCTCGGGCCCCGTCCACGCCGAACGCCGCGCCCTGGTGGAGGAGCGCCTGTCGCGCCTCGATCCCGCCGCGCTCCGCGTCGCCGCCGCCGCGACCACCCGCGCCCTCCTGGCCGCCGCTCCCGAAGGACGCCGGAACGCCGCCCCGCCGTCCCCCGAGGCGCCCTCCGAGCAGGCAGCGGCCACCGCCGACCAGGAGGCCACCGGCGACCTGGGCGGCCGCGTCCTCGCCCACGGGGTGCCCGCCAGGGTTCTCGGGGCCGCTCTCGGCATCCGCGACCTCGACGCCCTCGTACCCGCCGTCGAGACCGCGGCCACCGGCTACCTGTCGGGCGCCGGCGATCCCGGATGCGACGCGGCGGTCGCGCGTCTGCTCACCCTCACCGGCGTCCCCGAGATCACCATCCTGCTGCAGGCCCACGGCGCCACCACCGCCCTCCTGCGCAACGCGCTCGCCGGGCCCCGCGCCACCGGCAGCGGGCCCGGTACGGCGGAGGGCCTCCTGCGCGACACCCTGCGCCACGACCCGCCCGTCCAGGCCACCAAGCGGGTCGACGGCACGGGCGCGGTCGTCGAGGTCGACCTGACGCCCGACCTCCCCTTCGGCCACGGCCCGCGCCGCTGCCCCGGCTCCGACCACGCCATGGCCATCGCCACCGGCATCCTCGAAACGATCATGGAGTCCCGATGACCTTCGCCGACCTCCACCAGCCCGGCAACCCGCTCGTCCTGCCCAACGCGTGGGACTACGGCTCGGCCGTGTTCCTCGCCGCCCGCGGCTATCGCGCCATCGGCACCACGAGCCTCGGCGTCAGCGCCGTCCACGGCAAGCCCGACGCGGCCGCCGCCACCAAGGCGGAGACCCTCGACCTCGTCGACCTGCTGAAGGGCCTGCCCGCCTACCTCACCGTGGACATCGAGAACGGCTTCGGCGACGACCCCGCGGCCATCGCCGACCTGGTCGACCTGCTGGCGAGCATGGGCGTGGCGGGCGTCAACCTGGAGGACGGCCGCGCCGACGGCACGCTGCGCCCGATCGCCGAGCAGACCCGCATCCTGGAGGCGATCACGGGCAGGGGCGTGTTCGTCAACGCCCGCACCGACACCCTGTGGCTCGCGACCGGCGACGACACCATCGAGCGGGTGCGCGCCTACAGCGCCACGGGCGCCGACGGGATCTTCGTCCCCGGCGCGAGCGACCTGGGCACGATCGCGAACATCGTCGAGAGCACCCCTCTGCCGCTGAACGTGCTCTACGGCCTGCCCGTCGAGGAGCTCGCGGGCGTGGGCGTCGCACGGATCAGCACGGGCTCCCTGCTCTACCGCGCCGCGCTGCAGGGCGCGCTGGCCGTCCTCGACAAGGACGCGGCGCTGCCCACCTACGCGGAGATAGCCGGGCTCCTGCCCCAGCCGCGATAATCGAGGTATGCGCTTCGAGATCCTCGGTCCCGCCCGGGTGCGCGACGCGGAAGGGCGGCCGGTCGCTCTCGGCGGCCCCAGGGTCCGGGCGCTGCTGGTGCTGCTGGCCGTGGACGCCGGCCGGATCGTCACCCAGGATCAGCTGATCGACGGCCTCTACGGCGCCGAGCCTCCCGAGACGGCCGCCAACGCGCTGCAGTCCCAGGTCTCCAGGCTGCGCAGGGCACTGGGCAGGGAACTGATCGAGTTCCATCCCGCCGGCTACCGGCTCGCGGCCGACGCGGCCGACGTCGACGCGCACCGCTTCGAACTCCTGACGGCCGAAGGGCGCGAGGCCATGCGCGCGGGGGACCCCGCGCGTGCGGCCACGGTACTAAAGGAGGCGCTCGGCCTGTGGAGGGGCGCCCCGCTGGCCGACGCGCCGTACGCCGAGGCCGCTGCGGCCAGGCTGGCCGAGCTGCGCCTGTCCGCCGTCGAGGACCGGGTCCAGGCCGAGCTGGAGCTCGGGGCGCACCGCGAGCTCGCGGCGGAGCTGCGCGAGCTGGTCGCCGCGCACCCGTTGCGCGAGCGCCTGCGCGCCCAGCTGATGCGGGCCCTGTACGGCAGCGGCCGCCAGGCCGAGGCGCTGGCCGCCTACGAGGAGGGCCGCAGGATCCTCGACGACGAGCTCGGCGTCACGCCGGGTGGCGAGCTGGCCGCCGCCCACCTCGCGGTGCTGCGCGGCGACCCCTCGCTCGGCCCCGCGCACCGCCCGCCCGACGCGGCGGTGTCACGCCAGGGGCTGCGCGCGCAGCTGACCAGCTTCGTGGGCCGCGCCGAGGATCTGGAGCGGGTCCAGGCGCTGCTGGAGGAGGCGCGGCTGGTCACGCTCATCGGCCCAGGAGGAGCGGGCAAGACCAGGCTGGCGGCCGAGGCGGCCGCGGTCGCGCCGCGCGACGTGTGCTTCGTCGAACTGGCCCCGATCTCCGACGAGACGGGCCTGGCTCAGGCTGTCGTGAGCGCGCTCGGCCTGCGCGACTCCCTGCACGCGCCCGACCCGTTCGCCGTGGACGCCACGGCCAGGCTGGTCGCGGCGCTGGCCGAGCGCAGGCTGCTGCTCGTCCTCGACAACTGCGAGCACCTGGTCGGCGCGGCCGCCGCGCTGGCCGACCGGCTGCTGGCCGCCTGCCCCCACCTGCGGCTGATGATCACCAGCCGCGAGGCTCTCGGCATCACCGGCGAGTCGATCTTCCCGGTCTCGCCGCTGCGCCTGCCGCCTCCAGGCGGGCCGGGCGCGCTCGAGTATCCGGCGGTGCGGCTGTTCGCCGACAGGGCGGCCGCGGTCAGGCCCGGGTTCACCCTCGACGACGAGGGCCATGTCGTCCGCATCTGCAGGGCGCTCGACGGGCTGCCGCTGGCGATCGAGCTGGCCGCGGCCAGGCTGCGATCCCTGCCGGTGGCCGAGGTCGCAGCGCGGCTCGACGACCGGTTCAGGCTGCTGGCGCGCGGCAGCCGTACGGCGCTGCCACGGCACCAGACGCTGCGCGCGGTGGTCGCGTGGAGCTGGGACCTGCTCGACGCCGACGAGCAGGCGATGGCCAGGCGGCTGACGGTGTTCGTCGGCGGCGCGACGCTGGAGGCGGCCGAGCGGGTGTGCGCGCTGCCCGAGGAGTTGCTGACCTCGCTGGTGGAGAAGTCCCTGGTGGAGGTGGTCGACGGGCGCTACCGCATGCTGGAGACGATCAGGGCGTTCTGCGTGGAGCGGCTGGCGGAGGCGGGTGAGGTCGAGGCGCTCAGGAGGGCCCACGCCGCCTATTACCTCGATCTGGCCGTCGCGGCCGACCCGCACCTGCGCAGGGCCGAGCAGCTGGAGTGGCTGGCGCTGCTGGACGAGGAGCGCGACGACCTCCACGCCGCGCTGCGCTGGTCGGCCTTCGACGGCGACACCGGCACCGCGCTCACACTGGTGAGCAGCCTCGGCTGCTACTGGTGGTTGAGGGGCAGGAGGGCCGAGAGCGCGGCCATGGCCGCCGAGGTGCTGGGCGTGGTCGAGGCCGACTCCTCCGAGGAGTACGCCATGTGCGCGCTGGTCGCCGCCTGGGCCGACTACGGCAAGGTGGACATCGGGCCGCTGCGCTACGCCGGGGACACGCCGTTCAGGTGGGAGTTCCTGAACGTGATGGTGCCGATGTTCCACGGCCCGCCCGACGACTACGACATGGTCGCGAGCATGACGGCCGAGGCCATCGAGACGCTGTCGCCGTGGATGAGGGGGCTGAGCCACGCGGGGCTCGCCTACATCCAGCAGAACCGCGGCAGGCCGGAGCAGGCATGGGCGCACTTCGAGGACTGCCTGGCGGCCTTCCGCGCGCTCGGGGAGCGGTGGGGCAGCACGCTGGCGCTGTCGGGAATGGCCGACCTGGCCTACCAGGACGGTGACTACGCGGCCTCCGTCGAGCTCTCCGCACAGGCCGAGTCCCTCGCCATGGAGCTGGGGGCCGTCGAGGACCTGGCCGACTACGGCTGCCGCAAGGCCGACGCCGTCGTCCACCTGGGCGACCTCGGGGAGGCCGAATGGCAGTACTTGCGCGTGGTGGAGCTGGCGACGCGCACCGGCGCGCGCGAGACCCTGGCACGCGCGCATCTGGGGCTCGCCACGGTGGCCAGGATCCGCGGCGACCTGCGGGAGGCGAAGGAGCTGATGGAGCAGGCGCTGCAGGAGTGCCCCGCCACCTGGTACAGCGCCGAGGAGACCAGGATGCGCATCATGCTGGGCGTGGGCGAGGTGGCGGCTGCCCTGGGCGATCACGACACCGCCCGCCGCCGGTACACCGAGGTCCTGACCGCCGTCAGCGACACCAACCTGCCACTGGCCGCCATCGCGGAGGGAGCGCTGTCAGCGCTCGGTGAGTGAGCGGTCAGCGTCCGCGGCGAGGCTGCCGCCATGAACGTCAAATGGGGAAGCCTCGCCATCGCCTGCCTGGCCCAGCTGCTGCTGGCCATCGACCTGACCGTCCTGCACCTGGCGCTGCCCAAGCTGACCACCGACCTGAACCCGACCGTCACCGAGCAGTTGTGGATCGGCGACATGTACGGCTTCGCACTGGCCGGACTGCTGATCACCATGGGCAATCTCGGCGACAGGATCGGCCGCAAGAAGCTGCTGCTGATCGGATCGGTCGCGTTCGGCCTCGCCTCGGCCGTCACCGCCTACGCGCCGAACGCCGAGCTGCTGATCGCGGCCAGGGCGCTGCTCGGCGTCGCGGGCGCCACGATCATGCCGTCCACGCTGTCGATCATCCGCAACGTGTTCACCGACCCGGCCGAGCGGACCATGGCCGTCGGCATCTGGGGCGGCATGGGCGCGGCGGGCTTCGCGCTCGGCCCGATCGTCGGCGGACTGCTGCTGACGTCGTTCTGGTGGGGTTCGGTCTTCCTGATCAACCTGCCTGTCATGGCGCTGGTGCTGGTCGGCGGCATCCTCGTGCTGCCCGAGTCGCGCAACCCCGCGTCCACGGCGATCGACCTGGTCAGCGTGGTGCTGTCGATCCTGGGTGTGGTGGCGGCCGTCTACACGCTCAAGAGCTGGGTCATCGACGGTTTCGCCGCCGATGTCGCCCTCTCCTCGGCGGTGGCCGTCGTGGCGCTCGGCCTGTTCGGATGGCGGCAGTCCCGGCTGGCCGTACCGCTGGTGGACCTGCGGCTCTTCCGCCATCGGGCGTTCTCGGGCGCGGTGGGCGCCAATCTGTTCGCGATCTTCGGCATGATCGCGCTCAACCTGATCTTCGCGCAGTACATGCAGTTCGTGCTCGGCTGGACGCCGCTGCAGGCCGGCCTCGCCTCCCTGCCCGGCGGCCTGGCGGGCGCGGTCGGCGGCGCGCTGGCCGCCAAGCTGGTCATGCTGTGGGGCCGCAACGCCGTCGTCTCGCTCGGCCTGCTGTTCTCGGCCGCCTCCTTCGCCGTCTACAGCCAGGCGGACGCCGCCACGACCTTCGGCTACCTGCTCATCGGGATGGTGATCGGTGGGCTCGGCGTCGGGTTCACGTTCGCCGTCACCAACGACACGATCCTGGCCGCGGTGCCCAAGGAGCGGGCGGGGGCCGCGGCCGCGCTGTCCGAGACCGCGTTCGAGCTGGGCGGCTCGCTCGGCATCGCGGTGCTCGGCAGCCTCCTGGCCGGCGCCTACCGCGATGGCCTTGAGGTGCCCGCGGGACTGCCGCCCCAGGTGGCCGACAGCCTCGGCGGCGCGCTCAGCGTGGCCGACCGGGTGCCGCCCTCTGTCATCGCGGCCGCCAAGCTCGCCTTCGTCGAGGCGCTCCAGTTCACCGCGCTCGCCACGAGCGTCCTGCTGGCCGTGCTGGCGCTGGCGGCCTTCCGGGCGCTGCGCGGCGTTCCCAAGGTCATCCCCGAGGACGTCCTCGCCCGCGCGTGACGCCTTGGGCGGTCATCGGCCCGGCGCCCGCCGGGCTTCGAGGTCGTCGCCCCGGGCGGAGGCCGCCGTCACGGGCTCGGGCTCGGGGCGGAGGCTGGGCAGGCGGAGCAGGATGAGCAGCGTGACCAGGCCCGTCATGAGCGGGGGCACCACGAAGGCGAGCGTCGGGCCGAAGCGGTCGACGAGCTGGCCGGCGACCGACGCCCCCGTCGCGAGCCCGAGGCCGATCGCGCCCGTCAGCCAGGTGAACGCCTCGGTCCGCACCTCGGCGGGTGTCAGCCCTTCGATGAGGGTGTAGCCGGTGATGATGACCGGCGCGATCACCAGCCCCGCCAGTGCAGCCGCGCCGAAAAGGAGGGGGACGGTGCCGGCGAACATCAGCGCGCTGGTCGCCGCGGCCAGCAGGCCGAGCCCCCAGGCCAGGCGGGTGGCGGCGGAGACGCGCCAGCGGACGGCGCCGTACAGCAGGCCGCCGACGACGCTGGCGCCGGAGAAGGCGGCGTAGACGGGACCCGCGACGGCGGGAACGCCCAGCTGGGCGGTGAAGGAGGTGATGCCCACCTGCATGCTGCCGAAGACCGACCCCATCGCGAGGAAGCCGAGCGCGAGCACCGCGACGCCGCGCAGCCGCAGGACGCCCCTCGTCGAGCGCACCTTGACCGGCATCGGCTCGGGCGCGCCGATCCGGACGGCGGCGAAGACCACGGTCCCCGCGAGGATGAGCACGAGCGCGACCAGCAGTGCCACGACGGGCGTGAAGCCGGTGGACAGCAGCACGAGCAGGACGGGCGCGAGCGTGAACGTCAGCTCGTCGGTGATCGACTCGACGGCGAAGGCGGTGCCCAGCCTGCCCGAGCCGCCGAGCAGATACGACCAGCGCGCCCGCACCATGGCGCCGACCTGCGGAACGGAGGCGCCCGCGAGCCCGGCGGTGAGCACCAGCAGCGGCGCGGAGGCGTGCGAGGCGGCCAGCGCCAGGAGCGTGCCGAGGGCGAGCGCGTGCACCGTGACCTGGGGAAGCAGCACGCGCGGCTGGCCGTACCTGTCGGCGAGGCGGCCGGTCTGGGGTCCCACGACGGCCTGCGAGATCGCGGCGGCGGCCGAGGCCACACCCGCCGCGCCGTACGAGCCGGTGGACCACTGCACCAGCAGCAGGATGCCGATCTGCATCATCGCGTACGGCAGGCGCGCGACGAGCGCGGGTGCCAGGAACCGCCAGGCGCCGGGCGTGGCGAGCACGTTCAGGTAGGACTGCATGAGTGGTCTCCGTCCAGGTCATGACGGAGAACCCCCTGCGAGGCACACCGCCGTGGTGGGCTTCGACCGGGGTAGATACCGCTCGGAGCGGCCGCCGTGCGGTCTGCCAAAGAACAACGCGACAAAACCACATTTATGTCACATCATCGGTACATGGTCGTCGAAGAGCGTCCCGGCGGCAGCCTGGGCTCGCGGCTGGTGCCGTTGCTTGCCCGCCTGTTCGTCTATCCGCTGCTGGCCTGGACGCCGTTCGGGCTGATGCGGTTCGCCGCGGTCATCGACCTGATGGCCGTGGTGCTCAGGCCGCCCCGCGGCACCAGGACCGCGAGGGTGCGGGGGCTCGGCTGCGCGGCGGAGTGGGTCACGGCGAAGGGCGTGGACCACCGCACCGGCCGGCGTGCCGGCCGGGTGATCCTCTACTTCCACGGCGGCGGCTTCGTGCTGTGCGGGCTGCGCACGCACCGGCGGCTGGTCGCCAGACTCTCCGGAGCGGCGGGCGCGCCCGTGCTCTCGGTCGCCTACCGCAAGCCTCCCGGCGTTCCGTTCACCGACACGGTCGAGGACTGTGTGGCGGCCTACCGGTGGCTGCTGGCCAGGGGCCACGCGGCGGGCGACATCGTGATCGCGGGCGACTCGGCGGGCGGATACCTCGGCTTCCTCACCCCGCTGCGCGCCGTCGCCGAGGGGCTGCCGCGTCCCGCCGGGATCGTGGCGCTGTCGCCGTTCATCGATCTGGACCACGCGGCCAGGCCGGGCAAGGACCCCTACCTGCCGGTGTCGCGGCTGCCCGCGCTCGGCGGCCTGCTGTGGCCCGGCATCCTGCCGACCGACCCGCTCTGGGGGCCCGCGCACGCCGACCTGTCGGTGCTGCCGCCCGTCCTCATCCAGGCCGGGTCGAGAGAGGTGCTTCGCTCCGACGCCGAACTGATGGCCGCGGCGCTGGACCGGGCGGGCGTGCCGTGCCGCCTGCAGATCTGGCACGGCCAGGTGCACGCCTTCCAGGTCTTCGCCGACCTGGCCAGGGAGGGCATGGCCGCCATCGGGGAGGCAGGCGCCTTCGTCAGGACCGTCTAGGGCCGCGCAGCCACTGCGGCTCCTTCAGGCAGCGCCGCACCCGCGCGGGGTCCAGCGCGCCGAGCCGCTCCCCCATCAGCCTGGCCACCCCCTCGATCGCCACGATCCCGCTGCCGTGGCTGGGCTGCTGATCCGTCTGCACGGCCAGCAGCAGGTCCCTGCCGGGCCCGTGAACCCGGCCGTAGCTGGTCACCGCCCAGGTGTTGTGGACGAAGGGCCTGGGCGTCCAGCCGTTCTTGAGCGCCACCTTGTCGCCGGGCCTGGCCGCGGCGCTGATCCCCCACGCCTGGTCGTGCTGCACCCGTTCCATGAGCCGCAGCACCTGCGTCCTGTCGCTCTGCCGCAGCCCGGGGCCGCCGCGCACGAGCGCCTCCATGAGTTTGAGCCGGTCGGCGGGGCTGGTGTTCGTGCCGCCCCAGTACTTGCTCGGCCCCGGCGTCGTCTCGCGCAGCCCGAGGCGGCCGTAGAGCCCGCTCAGGCCGCCACCGCCGCCGACCCGCCACCACAGCGCGTCCGCGGCGTTGTTGTCGCTCTCCGTGATCATGCGCTCGGCCAGCTCGCTCTCCTCCGGGGAGAGGCGGTGCCTGCGGGACAGCAGCGCGGTGAGGATGTCGACCTTGGCGCCACTCGCGGTGATCATGTCGTGCTGGTGCTCGCCGTAGCCGAACCTGATGCCCGTGAGCAGGTCGTGGGCCATGAACACGACCCGGCCCGGCTGCCGCGCGAGGAAGCGCCTGACGTCGGTCCTGAGCGCGCCCCGGGCGGCGTCGGCGGCCTTCCTGTCCTTGTAGGTCTCCATGCACGGGCCGGGCTGTGCCAGCTTCATCGGCGCCAGCCGTGCCACGGGCACCTGCGCCGAGGCACAGCCCGCGACCAGCAGCAAGACCGGCAGCGCCGCGCGCATCTCCCCACCCCCGCACCGAACACGGGGGAGTATCCGACCCTTTCCCGCTAGATCATCGCGTGACACCAGTGTCGAGGTGCTCGTTCATGAACTCCGCGGTCGCCTCGACCGCCTGGGTGACGTACGGCTCGGCGTCGTAGAGGTCGACGTGCCGCCTGGCGTCCAGCCACACGAGCCGCTTGGGCTGCCCCATCCGCTTGTAGGCCTCCTCGGCCCCCTCCGGCGAGCAGAACCGGTCGACGACGCCGTGCACGACCAGGCCGGGGCGCGGAGAGAGGAAGTCGGCGCCCATCATGTTGTCCATGGTGACCAGCTCGCGGATGCTGGCCACACTCACCCTGTTCCTCCAGTGCGGCGAGGCGGTGCCGCCGTAGTAGGCGTACGGCTCCTCGCCCGGCATGGCCGCGTCGCCGTCCTCGGCCACGGCGGGCAGGTACTCCACAGGGCCGCCCTGGTCCTGCCGTTCGAGCACCTGTGTGAGCCCGGGCAGGACGGCCTCGAAGTGCCTGCCGTAGGGGTTGTTGTAGGCGCCCGCGATACCGGCGAACGCCTTCACTCTGGGGTCGAACGCGGCGAACCTGAGCGCGTATCCGCCGCCGAGGCAGATGCCGACCGCGCCGATCCGCTCGGGGTCGACCTCCGGCCTGCTCCTCAGCAGCGACACGGCGGCCCTGAGGTCGGCCAGCTTGCCCTGCCAGTCCTCGTGCTGCCGGGGCCGGCCGCCCGACTCGCCCCAGTTGCGGTGGTCGAAGGCCAGCGTGACGTACCCGTGGGCGGTGAGCCGCTCCGCGTACAGGCCGGTCACCTGGTCGCGGACGCCGGTGAAGGGGCCAGTGAAGACGAGGGCGGGATGCGGCCCCTCGCCCTCGGGGATGCGCACGTCGCCGACGAGCGTGATCCCGTCAACCTCGAACTCGACTCTCATGCGTTCAGTCTCGCCCGATCGGGGACCGGCCCGCACCCGGCCGCCGCCGGACTCCGGCCGGGGTTTCCCGAAGAAGCGAACACCGTACAGGCCGCCCCGAAGAACCCCGGCCGAAGCCGACGGGACCCGACCCGCCGGACTTCGGGGTTTTCTGGGATCACTTCGAGGTCAGGAGTCGAAGCCGAGGCCCATCCTGTCGAGGGTCCGCAGCCACAGGTTGCGGCGTCCCTGGTGCAGATCCGCCTGGGCGATCGACCACCGGGTGAACTGGATCACCCCCGACCGCACGGGCTCGGGAGGGAACGGGACCGGCTTCTCGCGCACCATCGCCAGCTCGGTCCGCTCGGTGCGCTCCCCCGACAGCAGGTCGAGCATCACGTTCGCGCCGAACCTGGTCGCCCCGACGCCCATGCCGGTGTATCCGACCGCGTAGGCGAGACGGCCGCCGTGCGCCTGACCGTAGAAGGCGCTGAAGCGGCTGCAGGTGTCGATGACGCCGCCCCACCGGTGGGTGAAGCGCAGCCCCGACAGCTGGGGGAAGGTGTCGTAGAAGTGCCCTGCCAGCTTGACGAAGGTCTCGTCTCGCTGCTCGTACTCCGGCTTGAGCTGCCCGCCGTTGTAGTAGACGGCGTCGTAGCCGCCCCACAGGATGCGGTTGTCGTCGGTGAGCCGGTAGTAGTGGAACTGGTTGGCCGAGTCGCCGACGCCCTGCCTGTTGCGCCATCCGACGGAGGCGAGCTGGGCCTCCGACATCGGCTCGGTCATCAGGGCGTAGTCGTAGACCGGCACGAGGAAGTGCTTGAGCCGCTTCAGCAGGGGAGGGAAGACGCCCGTGCCGAGCGCGACCTTGCCCGCCTTCGCCGTGCCGTACGGCGTGCGCAGCTCGATCGTGACGCCGTTGTCTGCCAGCGACCTGACAGGGCTGCGCTCGTAGATGCGAACGCCGACCTTGAGGCAGGCCTCGCGCAGGCCCCACGCCAGCCTCGCGGGGTCGACCATCGCGCAGCCGCTGCGCTCCCACAGACCACCGAGGTAGGTGGGCGAGTTGACCTCGGCCCTGACCTGCTGCTGGTCCATCGGAACGTAGTCGAGCCCGAGGTCCTGGATGAGGTCGAGGTGCTCGGACAGGTCGTCGAGCTGCCATGGCTCGGTGGCGACGTGCAGCTCTCCTGTGCGTTCGAACGAGCAGTCGACGCCGTAGCGGGCGAGCGTCTGCTCGATCTCGTCGAGGTTCTCGACGCCCATGCGCTCGAGGCGATCGATGTCCTGCGGCCACCTGTCGAGGCCGTTGGGCAGCCCGTGCGTCAGCGTCGCCATGCAGAAGCCGCCGTTGCGGCCGCTGGCCGCCCAGCCGATCCTGCGGCCCTCCAGCAGGACGACGTCCTGCGCGGGGTCCCTTTCCTTGGCCATCAGGGCGGTCCAGAGCCCGGAAAAGCCACCGCCGACCACGACCAGGTCGGCCTTCGTGTTGCCGATGAGCCGCTTCAGCGACTCGGGCCTGGCCGGGGTGTCCAGCCAGTACGGCTTGCGCTCCGCATCAGCAAGAGCCTTCAGCGGATCCACAAATCTCACATCCCTACGTGAGTGTTACTACTGCAATGAATTGATTGCCCGATCAGTCAGTTGATCGCGCGCGGGTTCCCCCCGCCTGAATCCGATCTCGCCTCCCTGTTCCTTGCCAAGGTCTCGCCCGGTGCCGGTGTCGGACCGCATGGCCGTACACCCGCACCCCTACCTGAGCCCGCGACGAACCTCGGGCCACGGGCCCTGTCCAGCAGGACGAGCGGGGGACGATCCCCCACCGCCTGAGGCGCATTATGCCGAAAACCCCCGCCGTGGCGGGGGATCACGGTCGCTTTCTAGGTGCGACGGCGCGCGGTCACCGAGTTGACGACGGCGATCGCGACGCCCACCGCGAAGATGAGCGTTCCCAGGATATTCACCTGTGGCGGGACACCGATGCGGGTGGCCCCCCAGATCCACAGCGGGAACGTCTGCATGGCGCCGCTGGTGAACTGGGTGATGACGAAGTCGTCGATGGACAGCGCGAAGGCGAGCAGCGCGCCCGCGATCACGCCGGGCAGGATCATCGGGAACGTGATCCGCCAGAACGTGATCCACGGCGAGGCGCCCAGGTCCCTCGCCGCCTCCTCGATGGACGGGTCGAGCCCGACCACGCGGGCCCTGACCGTGATCGCCACGAACGACACCGAGAACAGCACGTGGGCGATGAGGGCCGTCGTGAAGCCCATCTCCACGCCGTTGCTGACGAACAGCGACAGCAGCGCCGCGCCCATGACCAGCTCGGGCGAGGAGATCGCGGCGAACATGACCAGGTTCGTCGCGCCCTGCCCCTTGAACCGGTAGCGGCCCAGCGCGAGACCCATCAGGGTGCCGAGCACCGTGGTGATCAGGACGGACAGCACCGCGAGCTGCAGAGAGTTGATCACCGCCTGGGTGAGGTCGGGATACTCGTCGAGCCGTCCCCACCACTTGAGCGTGAAGCCCTGCCAGGAGACGTTCGACTTGCTCTGCGTGTCGTTGAAGCCGAATGCGATCATGACGGCGATCGGCAGGAACAGCCAGGCGATGATCACCCAGACGTAGATGAACAGCAGCCGGTCGGCGAGTGCGCGTGATCTCATCGGGCCGCCGCCTCCAGCACGTTCTCGGTGCCCAGCGCCTTGGCGTAGGCGAAGATGCCCACGAGCATGGCCGCCATCAGCGTGAACGACAGGGCCGAGGCCGTCGGATAGTTGTTGTTGACCAGGTACTGGGTCTGGATGATGTTGCCGATCATCGTGTTCTCCGGGCCGCCGAGGATGCCCGCGTTCACGTAGTCGGCCGTCATCGGCACGAAGGTCATCAGCACGCCCGCGAACACGCCCGGCAGCGACAGCGGCAGCACGATCTTGCGGAACGCCTCCCTCCGCGTGGCGTAGAGGTCCTGGGCGGCCTCGACGACCCTCGGGTCAACCCGCTCCAGGGCCACATAGATCGGAAGGATCATGAACGGCAGGTAGTTGTAGACCAGCCCGCCGACGACCGCGACCGTGGTCTGCAGCACGTGGAAGTCCTCGGACACCACACCCATGGCCTTCAACGGCTGCAGCACGATGCCCTCGTCGGCCAGCAGGAACTTCCACGACACCGTCCGCAGCACGAACGAGACGAAGAACGGCAGCAGGACCAGGAGCAGGTAGGTGGACTTCCTCGCTCCGCCCTTGAAGGCGATCCAGTAGGCGATGGGATAGGCCAGGGCGATCGAGATCACCGTACCCGCCAGGCCGTAGCCGACCGAGCGCAGGAACTGCGTCTTGTACTGCACGAGGCTGTCGGTGTAGGTGGCGAAGTGGAAGGTCTGGGTGAACCCGTCGACCACGTTACCCTCCTGGGTGGACACCGAGGCCATGAAGACCATCGGCACCACCAGGAAGATCGCAAGCCACAGCCCACCCGGCAGGATCAGCAGGTAGGGGGTGAGGCGCTTCATCGCGCTAGCCCTGCGTGATGGGCTGGAAGATGCTCTCGAAGAGCTGGTCCGTCTTGCTGTCCAGCAGCAGGTAGGACCGCATCTTGGCCAGATCCGCCTCGGTCGGGTAGATCAGCGGGCTCTTCGCGACCTGCTCGAGCGCCGCCTTGTCCTCGCCCGTGGCCTTGGCCGCGTCGGCGAGCACGATGTCCTTGGTGGCGGGCACCGGAGTGATGTAGTTGATGTACTCGACGAGCATCGCGGCGATCTTGGGCTGGTAGACGTAGTCCATCAGCGTGAGCGCGTCGACCGGGTTCTGCGCGGTCTTCGGGATGCACATGTTGTCGGTCCAGATGGTGGCACCCTCCTGAGGCACCACGAACTTCAGGTCCTTGCCCTCGGCGACCTGCTGGAACACATCGCCCGACCAGGCCATCGTGATCCAGATGTCGCCGCGGACGAGCGCGTCGATGTAGTCGTTCTCGTAGTACTTGCGCACGAGACCCTGGTCGCGCTGCTCCTGGAGCTTGGCCGCGGCCTTGCGCCAGTCGGCCTCCTTCGACTGGTCCGGGTCGATGCCGAGCGCGAACATCCCGAAGTTGGCGATCTCCTGGGAGTCGAGCATCATGCCGACCTTGCCCTTGTACTTCGGGTTCCAGAGGTCGTTCATGCTCGTGACCTCGTCGACGTACTTCGGGTTGTAGGCGATGCCCGTGACGCCCACCGTCCACGGGATCGTGTAGGTGTTGTTCGGGTCCCAGCGCGGGTTCTTCACCTTCTGCGCCGCGTTGGCGGCGAAGTTGGGAAGCTTGGAGTGGTCCAGCGGGGCCAGGTAGCCGAGGTTGATGGCCTTGGCGAGCTGGTTGCCGTTGGTCATGACCATCAGGTCGAAGCCGATGTCGGTGTTGGCGGCCAGCTGGGGCTGGATCTTACCGAACCACGTGCCGTTGTCCTGGATGGCCTCGTTGTAGGTGACCTTGATGCCCTTGTCCTTCTCGAACATCTGCAGGGACGGGTAGTTCTTACCGTCCTTGTCGATGTAGAGAGGCCAGTTGGCGAAGCGCAGCACGCCGTTCTGCTTCTTGCCGGACCAGAAGTCGGCGATGGCGTCCTGCTTCGGTGTTGCGGCGGTCTTCTTCCCTTCGACACCGCAGGCCGCGAGGGCCAGCGCGGCGGCCGACATGCCGGCCAGTTTGAGTGCGTCGCGGCGACTGGTGGTCATGCCGCGTAGGAAGGCGGGGTTCGTGCGAACGTCCATGAGACGGATATCAACTTCCAATCGCGTATGAGTGCTGCGGCTTCCACGAGAGCCAGACGGCGTCGCCACGTTCGGCCGTGGTCGACGCGTCATGC
The DNA here is from genome assembly GCF_057708945.1 of Nonomuraea sp. bgisy101. Lineage (NCBI taxonomy): Bacteria > Bacillati > Actinomycetota > Actinomycetes > Streptosporangiales > Streptosporangiaceae > Nonomuraea > Nonomuraea sp. bgisy101. The sequence goes on along the minus strand of NZ_JBYITD010000025.1, from coordinate 132,038 downwards.
GCGTTCTGCTGGAAGACGGTCACCTCTGCGCCGTCGGCCAGCTGTACGGCATAGCTGTTGTAGGTGCCCAGGTAGACGACCTCCGAGACGGTGCCACGAACGGCACTGACGCTGCCTGTGGGCTCGTCGACGTCGATCGTGATCTTCTCGGGGCGGACGGTCACCGTGACATCGCCGTCCTGCCCTCCCGGGACCAGCACGCGCCCTCCCGCGACCTTCAGGACGCCCGCGGTGAGGGCGCCGGTCAACAGGTTGGATGTGCCGATGAAGCCCGCGACGAATGCGGTGGCGGGCTGCTCGTAGATCTCGCGCGGCCTCGCGAGCTGCTCGACCAGGCCGTCGTTCATGACGGCGATGCGGTCGCTCATGGTGAGCGCCTCGCTCTGGTCGTGGGTCACGTAGACGAACGTGATGCCCACCTCGCGCTGGATGCGCTTCAGCTCGATCTGCATGGCCTGGCGCAGCTTCAGGTCGAGCGCGCCCAGCGGCTCGTCGAGCAGCAGCGCCCTCGGGTTGTTGACCAGGGCCCTGGCCAGGGCCACCCGCTGCTGCTGACCGCCGGACATCTCGCGCGGCCTGCGCTTCTCGCGACCGGTCAGGTCGACGATCTCCAGGATCTCCCCGACGCGGCGCTTGATCTCCGCGTCGGGGGTCTTCTTCTGCTTGAGCCCGAAGGCCACGTTGTCCCACACGTTCATGTGCGGGAAAAGGGCGTAGGACTGGAACACCATGTTCACGTCGCGCTTGTTCGGCGGCACGTTGGTGACGTCCTGGCCGTGGAGCTTGACCGTACCGCGCGTCGGCGCCTCGAAGCCGGCGATCATCCGCATGGTGGTCGTCTTGCCGCACCCCGAGGGGCCGAGGAGGGAGAAGAACTCCCCCTCGGCGATGGAGAGCGAGACGCCCTTCACAGCCTGGACGACCTCGCCATGCGAGAGGTACTCCTTGATCACGTCATCAAGGTCGATAGCGCTGGTCATACCAGGATTTATCCCACTCTTGTGTCGTTGCTATTCGCCGATGTAGTGCATGACGTGCTTTACCCGGGTGTAGTCGTGCAGGCCGAAGACCGACAGGTCCTTGCCGTAACCCGAGTGCTTGAAGCCGCCGTGCGGCATTTCCGAGACGAACGGGATGTGGGTGTTGACCCACACCACGCCGAAGTCGAGCCTGTTGGACATCCGCATGGCGCGGCCGTGGTCGGACGTCCACACCGATCCGGACAGGCCGTACTGCACGCCGTTGGCCTTGGCCAGGGCGTCGGCCTCGTCGCTGAAGGTCTGGACGGTGATCACGGGCCCGAAGACCTCGTTCTGCACCATCTCGTCGTCCTGCTGGAGGCCGTCGACGACGGTGGGCGCGAAGAAGTAGCCCTTGTCGCCGACCCGGTGGCCGCCGGTGACGACCTTGGCGTGCGCGGGCAGCCGCTCGAAGAACCCGGAGACCTTGGCCAGCTGGTTCTCGTTGTTGAGCGGGCCGTACAGGGCCTCCTCGTTGGACAGGTCGCCGGTGACGGTGCCCGCCGCGGCCGCGCTGAGCGCCTCGACGAACTCGTCGTGCACGCTCTCGTGGACCAGCACGCGGCAGGCCGCGGTGCAGTCCTGGCCCGCGTTGTAGAGACCGGCGGTGGCGATCGCCTCGGCGGCCGCCTTGAGGTCCTTGACGTCCTCGAACACCACGACCGGAGCCTTGCCGCCCAGCTCGAGGTGCACGCGCTTGAGGTCCTCGGCGGCGGTCTTGGCGACGGCCATGCCGGCGCCGACCGAACCGGTGATGGCGACCATGGCCGCCGTCGGGTGGCCGACGACCAGCGCGCCGGTCTCCCTGTCGCCGGTGACGACGTTGAAGACGCCGGGAGGAAGCACGCTGCCGAGGATCTCGGCGAGCTTGAGCGTGGAGACGGGTGTGGTGTCCGACGGCTTGAGCACGATGGTGTTGCCCGCGGCGAGCGCGGGAGCGATCTTCCAGACCGCCATCATCATCGGGTAGTTCCAGGGCGTGACCTGGCCGACGACGCCGATCGGCTCGTGCCTGATGACGCTGGTGTGCTCGGCGAGGAACTCGCCGGCCGTGGGCCCCTCCAGCGTGCGCGCCGCCCCCGCGAAGAAGCGGAAGTGGTCGGCGGCGACCGGAGTCTCGTCCTCGGCCATGCGGGCTCGGGGCTTGCCGGTGTTGAGGCACTCGGCCTCGTTGATCTCGTCGGCCCGCGCGTCGATCGCGTCAGCGACCTTCAGCAGCAGCCCGGCGCGCTCGCCCGGCGTTTTCTGCCCCCACGATTCGAACGCGGCGGCCGCGGCGGCGTAAGCCGCGTCGACATCTTCCTGACCGGAGACGGGCGCCTGAACGTAGGCCTCTCCGGTGCAGGGGTCGATGATGTCGGAGAATCGGCCGCTCTTGGCGTCCACGAACTCACCGTTGATGAAGTTCTGCAGACGGGTGGTCAACGTTGACCTCCTGGTGAGGTGGCTGAGTTGTCGCGACTCTGACAGAGCGTCAGCATCAGGACAAGGGATTTCGTCGCGAAGATATCAAATTGCTACGAATTCGCTTGACAGTGAGCCCAGAACTGACAACATGTCGCACCAGGACCGCGCGAAGGCTGTGCGCGGCACAGGAGGGATTGCCACACAATGACGACCCCGCCCAAGGTACGCAGAGACGCTGACGGCCGACCGGCTCAGGTCGTTCTCGACGACCTGTCCAAGCGGATCATCGAGGAGCTGCAGGAGGACGGGCGCAAGCCGTACGCGGCGATCGGCAAGGCGGTCGGGCTGTCGGAAGCCGCGGTACGCCAGCGGGTGCAGCGGCTCCAGACCGACGGCGTCATGCAGATCGTCGCCGTCACCGACCCGCTCACACTGGGCTTCCCCCGCCAGGCGATGATCGGCATCAACTGCGAGGGCGACCTCGACAGTGTCGCCGACGAGCTCGCCTCGATCGAGGAGATCGACTACGTGGTGCTCACCGCGGGCTCCTTCGACGTCATTGTCGAAGTGGTGTGCGAGGGTGATCGTCATCTACTGGAGATTCTCGGCAAAATCCGCGCGATCCCCGCAGTCCGCGCCACCGAGTCCTTCGTGTACCTAAAACTGCGTAAGCAGACCTACTCCTGGGGCACCCGGTAAAACTTGCCCTCTTTTCCGGCAAGCCGGGTCATGGCCACCATGGTCACCGGCCGCCGTCCATCCCTCACGCGCGCTCCAGCGGGACTCCGCCTCCGCCGTCACATCGCCCCCGCGCCGGGGATCGGACGAGCCGACCCCCGGCGCCGGCACTCACCTCACCTGGATCGTGGCGATCTCCCAGGCGCGCAGCGGCAGGCGGCCGGGGTCGACAGGGTCGCCGGGGCGGCCGCGCAGGTCGGCACGGCGGGCCTCGGTGAAGTCGCCCTCGATCCTCGCCACCGTGTCAGCGCCGGTCATGGCGAGCACCCGCAGTTCCTTCCAGCCGTCGCGGCGGCGCAGCGACGTCATGACGACGCCCTCGCCCGACACCGTGAGCCCCGTGGCGGGCTCGGGAAGGGGCAGGTCCCCGTCGCCCGTGCCGGGGACGGTCAGCACGTCGTGCCGGAACACCTCGGCCGCCTCCGGGACCGCCGCCCACGTCCCCGTGTACGGCATCAGCGCCAGCCTGACCGAGCGCGCCCCCCTCGACTGGGCGGCCGGCGTCGGGAGCTGAGGCCCGGCGGGCTCGGGCCTGAGGGCGTTGCGGTTGCGCGACAGGTAGCCGACCGAGCGCAGCAGCGTGAGCGCCAGCTCGTCGTCCACGAGCTCGTACTCGGTGACGTGCTCCAGGAGCGCGGCCACGCCGCCGGCGGCCACCCACGACGAGGCGGGGAAGGTGGCCAGCGGGGTCTCGCCGCAGCCGCCCTCGGCCGTCAGGCCGCGCTCCACGACGGCGAACTGGCCTTCGGCGAAGGACGTGCCGGCGGCCTCGGCCAGCGGCACGTGCAGCCTGACCCGGTGGTCGGCGCAGCGGTTGTCGAACTCCACGTGCAGCCTGACGTACGGCTCGCCCGCCCGCAGCTCGACCCGCGTGGTGACGACGACGCTCTCGACGTCCTCGGTGCGGGCGGCGGAGGGCAGCGGGTCGGCGGGCCCGTCGGCCTCGGTCACGTCGGAGCCCTTGGGCCAGGCGTAGACGCGCCGCACGTCGAGGGCGGCGACAAGCGGCCCGGTGCAGACGGGGCTCACCTCGACCGACTCGGGCTCGGAGACCAGGCGGTCAAGGGCGGGCGGGGCGTGATTGTAGGTGTCGCCCACGTCGCCGCCGTCGACGACACGGCCCGCGCCGGTGATCGTCACGCCGTCAGGCCCCGTCAGGGTGAGCGTGCCGTCGCCCGCGACCTCGACCCGCAGCAGGCCGTTGTCGAGCACCTGCCCTTCGGCCCGCACCCCGCCTCCCAGCGGCGGCCTGCCGTGCCCGCCGGCCGAGGTCCCCGAGGAGAACGGAGGTCCAGGACGGACGCTCGTGTGGCCGAGGGCGGGAGCCTCCACCAGGGCGGCGACGGTCCTGCGGGCCTCGGCGACGATGCGGACGCGAGTGACCTCGCCCTCCGCCTCCGCCAGCGCCGCCGACACCTCCGCCACGTCGAACGGCCCCGCCGCCTCGCGGGCGACCCTGAAGATCAGCGCCCCGTCGGCGATCGACCAGCCGGTGATGTGCTGGCCGTACAGCTCGGTGCCGTGGACGAACGAGAAGGCCAGCCTGGGGTCCATCTCCTCGTCGAGCAGCAGCGTCGGCGCGTACTCGAGCGTCTGGGCGGGCACGGGCGCCCCGGCGGCGTCCACCAGCGGATCGGTGCCCGCCACGTCCATCAGCACCACGCCGGTGCGGGGGAAGGGCGAGGGGTTGACGACCAGGATCCCGCCGGAGGGGACGGTCGCGGCCAGGCGCGAGGTCACCATGTCGCGGACGGCCTGCCCGAGGTGCTCGGCCTCGGCGATGCGGGCCGCGACCTGCTGGGCGGTCTCGTCGACGCCGCAACCGGTGACCGAGTCGTGCCCGCTGGCGTCGACCAGCCGCCACCACGCCATGTCGAGGAAGCGCTCGGGCCACGACTGGCCCCAGAGCGCGGCCAGCGGCTCGGCGTAGCGCTCGACCATCCGTTCGGCCCTGCCCATCGCCTGCTTGACGTGGGCGCGCACCGAGATGACACCGGGCAGGATGTTGGCGCGGGCGTGCGAGCGCAGCTCGCCGTGGACGCGGGGCAGCCCCTCGACGCCCGATGCGCCGATGTAGCCGGACAGGGTGTCCATGCGGGCGCCCAGCGACGCCACCATCTCCGGCAGGCCCCGCACCGGGGCCGAGTGGTCGGTGCCGTACATCGCCAGCAGCGGCTTCGCCGCGCCCTGCCACTCCCGCATGGTCGCGACGAACTCCTCCGCCCGCGCGAGCAGCCGGCCCGGCGCCTCGAACAGGTGGGCCCCGTTCCCGTAGCCGCCCGCGGGCAGGTACTGCGCGCGCACGGCCGTGCCGTCCGGTGCCACCCACGCGAAGGCGTCCGTGACCACGGAGGAGGGCACGCCCCGGTAGACGCACGCCTGCGTCAGTCCCGCCAGGCTGAGGATCTGCGGCATCTGGGCGGTGTGGCCGAACATGTCGGGCAGGTAGCCGACCGGCATCGCGCCGCCGAGCTTGTCGGCCCTGTCCATGCCCAGTTCGAGGTTGCGGACGATGGTCTCGCCCGAGCACAGGAACTCGTCCAGCAGGATCTGCCACGGCCCGATCGCCAGGCGTCCCGCCTCGACCAGCGCGACGATCCTGTCGCGGTTCTCCGGCCGCACCTCGAGGTAGTCGTCCACGCAGGCGAGCTGCCCGTCGAGGGTGAAGTGGTAGTCGGGCTCGCGCTCCATGGTGTCGAGGACCTCGTCCATGAGCGCGACCAGGCGCAGCCTGAAGCGCTGGAACGGCTCGTACCACTCCCTGTCCCAGTGCGTGTGCGGGACGACGACGATCTCCTGGGTCACGCGCACAGCGCCATCACCTCGTTCTCGTGGGTTTCCAACCTGAACGGTCCCTCGCCCGCGGGCACCAGGACCCGGTCGCCGCGGATGACCTGACGCGCCCCCGAGCGGCGCACCAGGACCAGCCCGTCGGCATCGAGGGCCAGCAGCTCGTCGCCGATCCTGAGCAGTAACGGCCCCTCGGGCCCCGCCGAGACCGCGGTACGGCCCGCGCGCACGCCGTCGAGGACCGCGCCCGGGTCCTCGGCCAGCACCCATGTGGTGGGCGCGCCCGGCAGCCCGGCGGAGCCGTGCCGGTGGAAGTCGCTGCCGCCGATGGCGATGACGTCGTCGCGCCAGGCCTGCGCCCACGCCAGCGGCGCGCCCCAGCGCCGGTCCCACCAGCCCGAGTGCCAGACCTCCGCCACCCGCGGCCGCTCGGACAGCGGCTGCAGCCACGCGCAGTCGCCGCCGAGGGCGTGGTTGATCGACATCAGCCCCCGCTCGCCCCAGGTGTCGGCGGGCTGCCTGAAGTCGACCCACCCGACGTCGCCGAACACGTTGGCGTGGCCCCGGTCGGTGGTCACCTCCTGCCCGGGGATCAGCGTGATCTCCTGGATCTTCGCCAGGTGGGGGTGGTGGCTGACGGTGTTGTGGTCGGTGACGGCGAGGAAGTCGAGCCCCCTGCCGGTGGCCAGCGCCGCCAGCTCCGCGATGGTCAGCGAGCCGTCGCTGTGCACGGTGTGGGCGTGGAAGTCGCCGGCGTACCACCGCAGGCCCTCCACGTCGGGGATGTCACGACGCGGCGGCTTCACCGCCGGCGGCGGCTCCTCCTCGGTGGGCCGCAGGGGCGCCCGCCGGTGGACGGTCACCTCCAGCGTGAACTCCAGCCCCTCCAGCGGCACCCTGTGCAGCCGCAGCCACACCTGCCACGCGCCGGGCTCCAGTTCGCCCGGCAGGTAGCCGGGCGTCGCCCAGTCACGGGTGATCGTGTACTCGTCGCGCGCGCCACCCGACCAGCCGCGAAAGCCGTACGGCGAGGCGGCGCCCAGGTCGAGCACGCCTTTGGACCTGTCGTAGCTCAGCCTGACGGTCACCCCCTCGGCGCCTGCCGGCACCTCGTAGGGCAGCTCCCGCAGGATCCGCTCCAACCGGTCGTCCAGGCTCCAACGGCCGTGGATCAGGGTCATACCACGTCCCCATCGCGATAGATCAGCGCCCGGTCACCCCTGGGCACCGCGAATCCTTCCGCACCGAGCGCGGGCTCGCTGCCTTCCGGCACGACGACCTGCACGATCACCCCGCCGACCTCGAGCGTCACCAGGTGAGCGGCGCCCAGGTTCTCGACGATCGACACCTTCCCGCCGAAGGCGCCCTCGACGGGCTCGACCGAGTAGGTCATGTACTCGGGGCGGACCCCGTACACGATCTTCTCGCCGTCGGACAGCCGGCCCTCGGCCGAGGCGGGCACGGGGAGCTTGCAGCCCGCGACCTCCAGCCGTTCGCCCCTGACGACGCCGTCGAGCAGGTTCATCGGGGTCGAGCCGATGAAGCCCGCGACGAAGGTGTTGGCGGGGCGCTGGAACACCTCGGCGGGGGTGCCGATCTGCCTGATGAGCCCGTTCTCCATGACCGCCATCCGGTCGGCCATGGCCAGCGCCTCGGCCTGGTCGTGGGTGACGAAGACGGTGGTGACGCCGAGCTCCCGCTGGAGCTTCTTCAGGAACGTGCGGGCTTCGAGCCTGAGCCTGGCGTCCAGGTTGGACAGCGGCTCGTCGAACAGGAACGCCTGCGCCTGTGTCGCCATCACGCGGGCCAGGGCGACGCGCTGCTGCTGGCCGCCCGACAGCTGCCCTGGACGGCGGTCCATGAGGTTGGCCAGGCCGAGCCGTTCGCCGACCTCGCGCGCCTTGTCCGCTCGGGCGGCCTTGCCCACCTTCTTGATCCGCAAGGGGTAGGCGATGTTGTCGGTGACGTCCATGTGCGGGAAGAGCGCGTAGTCCTGGAAGACCATCGCCACGTCCCGCGCGCCCGGCTGGACGCCCGTGACGTCGCGGTCGCCGATGACGATCGAGCCGTCGGTGGCGGTCTCCAGGCCCGCGATCGTGCGCAGGAGCGTCGTCTTGCCGCAGCCCGACGGCCCGAGCAGGGCGAAGAACTCGCCGTCGGGAATCACCAGGTCGAGCGAGTCGAGCGCCTTCACGCCGCCTGGATAGACCTTGGTCAGGCCTGTGAGTTCGATCGCGGCCATCAGCGCTTGATCCCTCCGTGGAAGCGGAAGCCGTACTTCTTGCTGACGAACAGGTACATGAGCACCACCGGCACGGAGTAGAGCAGGCCGAAGGTGGACAGCAGCGGCAGGTTGGCCTGACCGCCCTCGGTGTAGAGGGTGAACATGATCACCGCTCCCGGCTGCTTCTCGACGTCGCTCAGCAGCAGGTAGGGCATCAGGAAGTTGCCCCAGACGTTGGCGATGGCCCAGACCCCGATCGTGGCCAGGCCCGGCCGTACCAGGGGGACGACCACGTGGCCGACGATCTGCAGCGGGGAGGCGCCGAAGACCCGTGCCGACTCCTCGTAGGACTTGGGCGTGGAGTCCATGAAGTCCTTGAGCATGAAGATCGCCGCGGGCAGCAGGCCGCCGGTGAGGATGAGGATGAGGCCGAGCTGGGAGTCGATGAGGTTGAGCTCGACGGCCAGCTGGAACAGCGGCACCATCGCGGCCGTCCCCGTGATGATCGAGGACAGCAGCAGCAGCGCGTAGAGCAGCGCGTCGCGGCCCGGCATGCGCACCCTGCTGAGCGCGTAGGCGGCCAGCGCCGCCAGCAGCACGACGAGGACGGCCGTGCCCACGGCCAGCAGCACCGAGTTGTACAGCGAGCCCAGCGCGTACGGGTGCTCCAGGATCGCCTGGAAGTTCGCCAGCGTGAAGTCCGGCAGCGAGACCTCGTAGGTCGGGTCCGAGGTGAACGGCGCGGCGGCCAGCCACAGCAGCGGCACGGTGAAGAAGGCCATCAGCATGGCGATCAGCGCGTAGAAGCCGATCCTGCCGAGGACGAAGCGGGTCATGACTTCCTCCTGAGCAGCCGCAGGTAGAAGATCGCCACCACGAGGTTGATCAGCAGGATGATCGTGGACACGGCGGCACCGAAGCCGAGCTCGCCGCCCTTGAGCGCCACGTTGTAGACGTAGACGGCCAGCACCTCCGACTTGTGGTCGGGCCCTCCCGCGGTGAGCAGGAAGGGGGTGAAGTCGTTGAACGTCCAGAGGCTGATCAGCAGCAGGTTCGTCAGGATGTGACCCCTGATGTGGGGGAAGACCACGTCACGTAGTTGCTGCCAGCCCGAGGCGCCGGCCAGGCGGGCGCTCTCCAGGTGCGAGGGCGGCACGTTACCGAGTGCCGCGCCGTACAGCATCATCGAGAAGGCGGTGCCGCGCCAGGTGTTGAAGACGATGATCGACAGCATCGGGTGGTCGAGCAGCCAGGCGAAGCCGGGCAGGCCGAGCAGCGCGTTGAGGGTGCCGCCGTCGCGGTCGAGCAGCGCGATCCACAGGAAGGAGACGACCGCGCCCGGCAGGATCCAGGCGAGGATGACCAGGCCCTCGACCACGCGCTTGAGGGGGCCGCGCCGGTCGCGCAGGAGCCAGGCGATGGTGAAGCCGAGCACGACCTGGCCGATGACCGCCGAACCGAGCACGAACTGCACGGTCAGCCAGGCGGAGTTCCAGAAGCCTCCGTCCGAGATGGCCTTGACGAAGTTGTCGAGGCCGACGAACTGCGGCTCCGCGGCCGCCACGCCGGTCAGCCGGTAGTTCGTCAGCCCCAGGTAGATGACCCACAGCGCGGGGAACACCAGGAACACCGCGATGAGGGCCATCGCGGGTGCGATGAACGCGGCGGCTCTGGGCGTGCCCAGACCCGCCGCGTCCGCGCTGTAGCGAGCCTTCTCAGGAAGCGACGTTGCCTGCGCCACCGACGAGTCCTTCGAGCTTCGACTGGTACGCCGTGGCCACCTGGTCGGGTGCCGTGCCGCCGACCACCTGCGCGGTGGCCTCCTGCAGCGCGGCCGAGACCTGCGGGTAGACCGCGAGCGGCGGCCGGTAGGCCGTCAGCGGGAGCACCTTCTCGGAGATGAACATCAGCAGCGGGTCGCCCGTGAGGATCTCCTTGTTGACGTCCGTACGCGGGGTGATCCGCACGTTCGACTTGGTCTCCTCCTTCAGCGCCTCGGGAGAGAGGGTGAAGGCGGCCAGTTCGAAGGCCTCCTTCGGGTGGGCGCTGTTGGGGTTGACGGTGCGCAGCGCGCCGCCCGACATGCTGACGAAGTCCTGGCCGCGGATGCCCTTGCCCGGCTCCATGGCCGGGATCATCGCGAAGCCGACGACCTGGTCACGGTCGGCCATCTTGGCCACGCCGTCCTTGGGGTTGACGACGCCGCGCCAGAAGTAGTCGCCCTCCATCAGGATGCCGATGTTGCCCGACGCGAACTCGGCGAACGACTTGTCCCTGCCCTTGGCCTCCTGCTGGAGCTTGGGGTCGCCGAGACCGCTGCCGCCGTAGATCTTCTGGTAGAGGCCGAGGGCATCCTTGAGCGGCTGGGAGGCGCCCGACCACTTGCCGTCCTTGTAGACCTCGCCGCCCGCGCCCGCCAGCAGCGGGAGCACGCCCTGCATCGAGGTGGCCTCGCCCATGGCGGTGCCCGCGTTGATCTGGATCGGCGTGGGAATGCCCGCCGCCTTCAGCTTGGCCCCCGCGTCGAGGACCTCCTGCCAGCTCTTGGGCTGCCAGTCGGCGGGCAGCCCCGCCTTCTGGAAGAGCGTCTTGTTGAAGTAGAGGACGCGCCCGTCGGTGCCGATCGGCAGGGCGTACTTCTTGTCGTTGTAGGTGGTCAGCCCCTGTACGGCCTCGGGGATCTGGGACCAGCCGTCCCAGCCGTCGGCCTCGGCTCCCACGACCTCCGACAGCGGCTTGATGTATCCGGCCTCGGCGAACTCTCCCGCCCAGATGCCGTCGATGTCGATGACATCGGCACCCTTCTTGGACTTCAGGTCGAGAGCCAGTTTGGTCTTGTACTGCTCGTCGTCGACGCCGCTGGGCACGAACTTGACCTTGACGTTCTTGCCCTTGGCCTTCTGCGCCGCCTCGAACTTGGGGATGACCCACTTGGCGATGTGGTCGGCGGCGGCGGCGTTCTTGCCGCCCGCGATGGCGTTCTGGGTGATCGTCAGCTCGATGGCGTCAGAGCCGGAGGACGACTGGCCGCACGCGGTGAGCGCCATCCCGGTCACGGTGAGCACCGCGACAGCGCCAATGGATCTTTTCACGCAACCCTCCGAGAGTGTCCGAAAAGCCTGGGCCAATATGTCATGACAACTGCACGACGTAAAGACCTGGCAACATTCGCGCAACCTCTCGGTTTTCGGACATCCCCTTGCGCCGCCGCGTGTTGCCGCGTTCTCGTCGAGGGAAAGGCGGGGTGCGTGAATCGCGTGACGTCAGGGTGTGAGGGCGAGCTCCAGTTCGTGGCTGATCGGAATGCCGTCGGAGACGGCCGGGATGGAAGGCTTCAGCCTGCGGGCCTCGTCGACCGCGTTCGTGCGCAGGGCGACCAGATCGAAGCCGTAGCGCTGGTAGAAGCGCAGCGCGTGCGTGTTGTCGTTGGTGGTGACGAGCCACAGCCGGGCGGCGCCCGCCTCGCGCGCGGCCTGCCTGACCGCGTCGAGCAGGGCGGTCGCCGCCCCCTTTCCTGGGATGAGGGCGTCGACGGTGACGACCTCCCACGCGTCGCCGCGCGGCGCGTAGGTGAGCAGTCCCGCCAGGTCTCCGTCGAGGTGGGCGAGCAGGCCCGGCAGCGAGCCCGCGTCCATCACCTCGCCGTGGCCGACCACCAGCGGGCCGCCCCAGCGGGAGGCGAGCACGCGCAGGACGATCTCGCGGTCTTCGCGGCCGATCGGGCGGACGTCGAGCGCCATGCCCGCCACGCTAGCCGACGAGCGGCGCCTCGGACCTGAGCACCCCCGCGTCGGCGGAGACGATGGGCGGGACGGGCGCGTCGGTCGAGCCGACCAGGCGCGGGCCCTCGGGACCGTACACGGCGCGCGGCTCGGGGAAGGCGAACAGCAGGGCGAGGTAGAGCACGGCCGCGACCGAGAGGCCGAGCGGCAGCGAGATGTCCACGCCGCCTGCCAGGTCACCGAGCGGGCCGACGAACTGGCCCGGCAGGTTGACGAACAGGATGGCAAGCGCCGCCGAGGCCAGCCACGCGGTCATGCCGCGCCAGTTCCAGCCATGGGTGAACCAGTAGCGGCCACCGCGCTGACGGCGGTTGAAGACCTGCAGCGCCTCGGCGTCGTACCAGCCGCGGCGGGTGACGTAGCCCAGCATCATGATGACCATCCACGGCGCCGTGCAGGTGATGATGAGCGTGGCGAAGGTCGAGATGCTCTGGGTGAGGTTCGCGGCGAAGCGGCCGACGAAGATGAAGGCGATCGACAGCACGCCGATGAACACCGTGGCCTGGACCCGGGAGAAGCGCGGGAAGACGCTGGAGAAGTCCAGGCCGGTGCCGTACAGGGCGGTGGTGCCCGTGGACATGCCGCCGACCAGAGCGATGAGGCAGACCGGCACGAAGTACCACGCGGGCGAGATGGCCAGCAGGCCGCCGACGTAGTTGGGCGCGGCCGGGTCGACGTACTCCTGCGCCTTGACCGCGATGACCGAGGCGGTGGCCAGGCCGAAGAAGAACGGCAGGATGGTGGCGATCTGCGAGAGGAAGGCCGCGGCCATCACCCGCGAGCGCGGCGTCTCGGCCGGGATGTAGCGCGACCAGTCGCCGAGGAAGGCGCCGAACGAGACCGGGTTGGACAGCACGATCAGCGCCGCGCCGATGAACGAGGGCCAGAAGAGCGGGTCACCGGGGCCGATCGTGCCCGCGTAGGAGGGGTCGAAGTCGCCGGCGAAGGCGAAGACGCCCAGCACGAACAGCAGCGACGCGGCCACGACGGCGATCTTGTTGACGAAGAGCATGAAGCGGAAGCCGTACACGCAGACGATCAGCACGAGGCTCGCGAACAGCGCGTACGCCACGCCGTAGGCGGGCCCGCTCTCGGGCAGGCCCACCAGGCGGTGGGCGCCGCCGACCAGCGCGTCGCCCGACGACCACACGGAGATGGAGAAGAACGCGATCGCGGTCAGCAGCGACAGGAACGAGCCGACGATCCGGCCGTGGACTCCCAGGTGTGCCGAGGAGGACACCGCGTTGTTGGTTCCGTTGAGCGGACCGAACAGCGACAGCGGGGCCAGGATCAGCGCGCCCACCACCAGGCCGAGCACGGTGGCGGCCAGTCCCTGCCAGAACGACAGGCCGAACAGGATGGGGAAGGCGCCGAGCACGCAGGTGGCGAAGGTGTTCGCGCCGCCGAAGGCGAGCCTGAACAGGTCGATGGGGCGGGCGGTACGGTCGGCGTCGGGGATGCGGTCGACGCCGTAGGTCTCGATCTCGGTGAGGCTTTCCCGGCGGCTCACGGCTTCTCCTTCACGGCCAGCAGGCTGATCAGGTCGTACGCGACGTGGGAGGCGGCGACGGAGGTGATCTCCGCGTGGTCGTAGGCGGGGGCGACCTCGACCACGTCGGCGCCGACCAGGTTCGTTCCTGCCAGTCCGCGCAGGATCTCCAGCAGCTCGCGGCTGGTCAGGCCGCCCGCCTCCGGGGTGCCGGTGCCCGGCGCGTGCGCGGGGTCGAGCACGTCGATGTCGACCGAGACGTAGAGCGGACGGTCGCCGATGCGCTGGCGCAGCGCGTCGACGACCTCGTCCAGGCCGCGGCGCAGCACGTCGGCGGCGGTGACGACGCCGAAGCCGAGCCTGCGGTCCTCGTCCAGGTCGCGCTTGCCGTACAGCGGGCCGCGGATGCCGACGTGGCTGAGCGCCTCGGTGTCGAGGATGCCCTCCTCGACCGCCCTGCGGAACGGGGTGCCGTGGGTGTACTCCGCACCGAAGTAGGTGTCCCAGGTGTCCAGGTGCGCGTCGAAGTGCAGCAGCGCCACCGGGCCGTGCTTCGCGGCCACGGCGCGCAGCAGCGGCAGCGCGATCGTGTGGTCGCCGCCGATCGTCACCAGCCTGCTGTCGAGGGAGGCGGCCGCGTGCTGGATGGTCTCCACCGCCTCGCCGATGTTGAAAGGATTGCAGGCGATGTCGCCCGCGTCGGCGACCTGCAGCCGCTCGAAGGGCGAGACGTCCAGGCCGGGGTGGTACGGCCGCAGCAGCCGTGAGGCCTCCCTCACGGCGGCGGGGCCGAAACGGGCGCCGGGCCGGTAGGAGACGCCGCTGTCGAACGGCACGCCTACGACCGCGACGTCCGCGTGCTCGATCTCGTCGAGGCGGGGCAGGCGGGCGAAGGTGGCGAACCCCGCGAAGCGCGGGGTGCTGGAGGAGTCGACGGGCCCCCTGGGCATGTCCTGTCTCCGTTTCTCGAGGCTGCTGTTTGCACGAGTGTGCGGGGCGCCGCCACGAGGAACAATTGTGCAGGTCATGAAGTTCTTCATACTCTTTGTGAATGGCCACAAAGGTCTCGGTCGAGGATCTTCTCCGCTCCCCTGCTCTGCAACTGCGCCTCCTCGCGGGTCAGGCGGGCCTGTCGCGATCGGTGTCGTGGGCGCACGTCAGCGAGCTCGACGACCCGACGCCGTGGCTGCTCGGCGCCGAGATGATCATGACGACCGGGCTGGGCGTGCCGCGCACCGCCGCGAAACAGCGGGCCTACCTCGAACGGCTCGACGACGCGGGAGTGTCCGCGCTGGCGCTGTCGGCGCAGCTGCACATGCCGCCGCTGCACGGCGCGTTCTTCGAGGCGGCCGAGGAACGCGGCATGCCCGTCCTCGAGGTGCCGCTGGCGGTGCCGTTCATCGCCATCGCGCAGGAGGTGGCCGCGGCCGTACAGGAGGACGCCAGGCAACGGCTCGGAGCCCAGCTGCAGGTGTTCGGCGCGCTGCGCTGGCTGGCCGCGGAGGACCTCGACCACGCCACCCTGTTCAGGCGGCTCGAACGGCTGAGCGGCTACGAGGTCTTCCTCTGCACCCCGCAGGGCAGGCCCCTGCTGCCCGGCGTGCCCGTGCCCTCGCTCGACGTGCTGCCCTCCGCGCCCGACGCGCCGCCGACCATCCCCGGCGGATTCGTGTTGCCCGTGCCGTCGCCCGGAGGGCCCGCCGGGTTCCTGGTCGCCTTCGAGCGCGAGGGCCCGCGGCCCGCGGGCCTGGCCGTCGTCCAGCACATCGCCACCGTCGCCGCGTTGCAGGTCGCCATGGTCAGGCACGAGAGGGAGACGCTGCGCAGAGAGGGCGCGGAGACGCTGTCCGAGCTCCTTCAGGACGTGCTCGACCCGGCCACTGCGCGACGGCGGCTGGCCAGGATGGGGCTCGAGGCGCCCATCGTTCTGCTCGCGGTCCGCCGGGTGACCGACGAGGCGCTGCGCCGCGCCCTCGACGACGCCCCGCACCTGATGCTGCGCCGCGGCGACGACCGCTACGTGCTCGGCGCCCCCGACCTCGCCGGCGCCGTAGCCGAGCTCCCCGGAGTGGCCGCCGGCGTGTCCAGGCCGTTCACCCCTGGCGAGCCGATGCGGGTGGCGCAGCGGGAGGCGGTGTGGGCGGCCTCCAGAGCCGCCGAGTCGGGCAGGGCGCTGGTCCACTACGGCAACGACACGACCGGCAGGTGGCTGCAGGACGACCCGTGGGTGCTGACCGCGCTGGTGGAGCACGTCCTGGGAAAGGTGATCGCCTACGACTCCGCGCACGGCTCGCGGCTGCTGACGTCCGCGCGCACGTGGATGGAGCGCGACCGGCGCACCGAGGACGCGGCGGCGGCGCTCCACGTGCACCCGAACACGCTGGCCTACCGGCTGCGGCGGTTCGCCGAGCTGACCGGGCGCGACCTGTCGTCCAGCGCGGCCTTCACCGAGGTGTGGCTGGCCATCCGTGCCGCGCGCCGGCTCGGCCTGGAGGACTGACCCCACCGACCGGCGGGCCGTACGGGATGGCTACTCGGCCGCGGCGAGCTGGCCGCAGGCGCCGTCGATCTCGCGCCCGCGGGTGTCGCGAACGGTCACCGGCACCCCGTGGAACTCCAGGCGGCGCACGAACGCCCGCTCGTCCTCAGGACGCGAGGCCGTCCACTTCGATCCAGGAGTCGGGTTGAGCGGGATCAGGTTGACGTGCACCAGCTTGTGCTTCACCAGCTTGCCGAGCAGGTCGGCCCGCCACTCCTGGTCGTTGATGTCCTTGATCAGTGCGTACTCGATCGACACCCGCCGCTTGGTCTTGGCCGCGTACGCCCAGGCCGCGTCGAGCACCTCGTGCACCTTCCACCTGGTGTTGATCGGCACCAGGCTGTCGCGCAGTTCGTCGTCGGGCGCGTGCAGCGACAGCGCGAGCGTGACGGGCAGCCCCTCGTCGGCGAGCTTGTTGATCGCGGGCACGAGGCCGACCGTGGAGACGGTGATGCCGCGCGCGGAGATGCCGAGCCCGTCGGGCGCGGGGTCGACCAGGCGGCGCACCGCGCCGATCACGGCCTTGTAGTTGGCCAGCGGCTCGCCCATGCCCATGAAGACCACGTTGTTGACCCGGCCGGGCCCGCCGGGGACCTCGTTCGCGGCCAGCGCCCTCGCCCCCGAGACGACCTGCTCGACGATCTCGGCCGTGGACATGTTGCGGGTCAGCCCCGCCTGCCCCGTGGCGCAGAACGGGCAGTTCATGCCGCAGCCCGCCTGCGAGGACACGCACATCGTGACCCTGTCCGGGTAGCGCATCAGCACCGACTCGACCAGCGCGCCGTCGAACAGCCGCCACAGCGTCTTGCGGGTGGTGCCCGCGTCGGTGGTCAGCTCGCGCACGGAGGTCAGCAGCGGTGGCAGCAGCACCGACAGCTTCTCGCGCGCGGCGGCCGAAAGGTCGGTCATCTCCGCGACGTCGGTGGTGAGGTGCGAGAAGTAGTGGCGCGAGAGCTGGTCGGCGCGGAAGGGCTTCTCGCCGAGCTCGGCGACTGCCGCGCGGCGCTCGGGCATCGTCAGGTCCGCCAGATGTCTCGCGGGCTTGGCCCGGCGCGGTGCCGCGAACTGCAGCAACGGGCGCTCGGTCTTCTCGGCGGTCATGAGCCCTCTCTTTGATCTAAAGTCCAGATGTGGCGATATACCGATCGTCTGGCGAGGGGCAAACCGAGGTCGTCCTCACCGATGGGAACCCTTATGGGAGCCGCACTCTGGTGGTCGAACGCGACGAAGCCGCGTCGGTAGCTTACCTGTGCTCCCCTGGCGGCGAGGTGCACGGAGCCGTCTGGCTGGCCAACCACGCACCCGCTCCCGAGGTCGTCGATCTGGCGAGACTGAACGCGGGCGCGCCGCCTGTCATGCCACGGCCGAACACCCGCCATCCCGAGGGACGGCACGCGCTCGGCCAGTTGACCACGTTGTGGTTCGAGGAGGGCGACGGTGTCGCCCTCTATGAGAACGACGAGCTTCTCGCGGTCATTCCTGGCTGGGCGGACATGAGCAGGGGCATGCCGGGCTACGCGCGCGACGCCGTCGGCGAGACGCCGTTCGCCTGGGCGCTGTCCGAGGCGCTCGAAGGGCTGCAGCCGCGCCTCACCCATGCCCGTGCCTACTGGCAGTGGCGCCACAGCGAGGGCTCGTGGGCGTCCTTCCAGCAGTTCGTCATGGGGCATCTCGACCGGACGGTCGGGCCTTCGGGGCGATACTGGGACGCCAGCGGCGAACGCCTCCCGACGGTGGGGATCACCGAGCGCCCGCCGTACGCGGGCAGGGACTTCACCGTGCTGTCGACGGTCGGCATGAGCTGCCAGCGCATGCCCACGGTCGAGCAGTGGATCGACAGGCCCCGCGCCTACGCCAGGATCGAGCTGGCCGTCGCCACGCACGGCGATCCGCGCGAGGCGGCGCTCCTGCTGGTGTGGCTGGCGCAGTACCCGTGGCACTCGGTGACGTGGCTGGGTCACGGGCACACCGCCAAGTGGTACCACGAGCCGTCGACGTTCCCGCTCGGCGCCCAGTACGACGGGGTGATCATGCTGGCCGAAGCCCCTCACATGCCTGACTTATCGGGGTTCGGGTTCGGCGGCGAGGCCGTCCGCTGGCTCTGGCTGGAAGCCTGGAACAATGCCTGACCGCTCCCCGCCCCTGTGACGCGGCTAGAAGAACAGCGACAACAGCAGCCACACCGGGATCAGCGTCGCCACCAGGGAGTCGAGCCGGTCCATCAGCCCGCCATGACCCGGCAGCACCGACCCCATGTCCTTGATGCCGAGATCCCGCTTGATCATCGACTCGATCAGGTCGCCCAGCGTCGCCATGACGGCTCCCAGCACGCCGATCAGCGCGCCCTGCCACAGCTGGCCGCCCATCAGCCAGGCCACCAGCCAGGCGCCCACGGCCGTGCAGGCGATCACCGACCCGGCGAAGCCCTCCCAGGTCTTCTTCGGGCTGATGATCGACATCTTGTGCCTGCCGAACAGGACCCCGGCGAAGTAGCCGCCGATGTCGCTGCTGACCGTGACCGCGATGAAGATCAGCACCCGGTAGTGGCCGTCGCCCGGCTCGGCGAGCAGCAGTGCCACGAACCCCGCCAGCAGCGGCGGGTAGGCCAGCGCGAACACCGACGCCGTGGCGTCACGGACGTAGCCGTCCTGTTCGCCGTCGAACATGCGCCACAGCAGCAGCGCGAACACGAACACGACGTAGATGCCGAGCAGCCACGAGGCCCCGCCCCAGTACGCGCCCGCCTGCATCGCGGCAGTCGCCACGAGCACGGGGATCAGCGGGACCCTGATGCCGCGGGTGCCCAGCGCATGGACGACCTCCGCCACTCCCACCCCCACGGCCCCCGCGACCACCAGGAGGAAGATCTCCTTGATCGTCAGCAGGGAGATGAGGACCAGGGCGCCCAGACCGGCGCCGACCGCGATCGCGGCCGGCAGGTTCCTGCCGGTACGGCTGCCCGGCGTGCGTTCTTCCACTGACTCTCCCACTCGGCGGTCAGACCGCGCCGAGCCGTCTGATGCGCACGCTTCGCTTGATACAGCCACGGCCCCCGCATCACGCGAGGGCCGTGCGGATGCGACCGCTCAGACCTCGAGCAGCTCCGCTTCCTTCTGCTTGAGCAGCTCGTCGATCTTGGCGACGTGCTTCTGGGTCAGGTCGTCGAGCTCCTTCTCCGCGCGGCGGACCTCGTCCTCGCCGGCGTCGCCATCCTTGATCATCTTGTCAAGGGTCTCCTTGGCGGAGCGGCGGATGTTGCGGATGGAGACCTTGGCGTGCTCGCCCTTGTTACGCGCGACCTTGACGTACTCCTTGCGGCGCTCCTCCGACAGCTCGGGGAAGGCCACCCTGATCACCTGGCCGTCGTTGCTGGGGTTGACACCGAGGTCGGAGTCGCGAATCGCCTTCTCGATCGCCCCCATCGAGCCCTTGTCGTAGGGCTGGATGATGACCATGCGGGCCTCGGGAACATGGAACGAGGCCAGCTGCTGGATCGGGGTCGGCGAACCGTAGTACTCGGCGTTGATCTTGTTGAACATCGACGGGGTGACGCGGCCGGTCCTGATGCCCGCGAAGTCCTCCTTCGCGACCGAAACGGCCTTGTCCATCTTTTCCTCGGCTTCGAGGAGGGTTTCGTCGATCACAGCGGCTCCCTGTCTATTGGTCGCTCACCTTCCTGGCTCGCTCCGCGGTCCCATCAGTCTGCGCCAGGTACCGCTTCGCGCGCTTCGTCAGGCTCGCTCCCTATTTCCCTGCCGGACTCACCAGCGTGCCGATCTTCTCACCGCGCACCGCGCGCAGGATGTTGCCTTCGCCCATCAGGTCGAAGACCACGATGGGCAGGTCGTTCTCCTTGCACAGGCTGATCGCGGTCTGGTCCATGACGGCGAGGTCACGTACGAGAACCTCCGCGTAGTCGAGGTGGTCGAAACGGACCGCGTCGGGGTTCTTGCGCGGGTCGGAGTCGTAGACCCCGTCCACCTGAGTGCCCTTGAGCAGCGCCTCCGCGCCGACCTCCAGCGCGCGCTGGGCGGCGCAGGTGTCGGTGGAGAAGTAGGGGATGCCGAGCCCCGCGCCGAAGATGACCACGCGCCCCTTCTCGAGGTGCCTGATGGCGCGGCGCGGCAGGAACGGCTCGGCCACCTGCTGCATGGTGATCGCGGTCTGGACACGGGTCTCGATGCCGCGCTTCTCAAGGAAGTCCTGGAGCGCCAGGCAGTTGATGACCGTGCCCAGCATGCCCATGTAGTCGCCTCTGCCGCGGTCGAGGCCGCCGGCGGACAGGGCGGCGCCGCGGAACATGTTGCCGCCGCCGACCACGACCGCCACCTGCACGCCCTCGCGGACGGCCTCGGCGATCGAGTCGGCCACGTGACCGACCACCTCCGGGTCGATGCCCATCGGCTCACCGCCGGCGAAAGCCTCACCGGACAGCTTCAACATGACTCTCTTGTACGACGAAGCCGCCGGCGTGACGGGCTCCTGATTCTCCTGCACGGCGGCGGCCTCCTCGGGTGGTGGTTCTAGTAAAGCTGTCGTCGAGATGGGAGACGACCCCGCCTCCCACCTCGAGACTAAGCCTGGCCGACCTTGTAACGGACGAAGGCGAGGACCTCGACGCCGTTCTCGTCGGCGTACTTGGCGATCGACTTCTTGTTGTCCTTCACGAAGGCCTGCTGCAGCAGGGTGAAGTCCTTGTACCAGCCGTTGACGCGACCCTCGACGATCTTGGCGATCGCGGCCTCGGGCTTGCCCTCCTCGCGGGTCATCTCCTCGAAGAGCGCGCGCTCCTTCTCGATGACGTCGGCGGGAACGGCCTCGGCGTTGAGGTACTTCGGCGCCATGGCGGCGGCGTGCTGCGCGATGTCCTTGGCGACCTCGGCGTTGGGCTTGTCGAGCTGCACGAGCACACCGACGGCCGGCGGGAGCTGCGGGTCGGTCTTGTGCATGTAGGCGCCGACGTAGCCGCCCTCGAGCACGGCGAAACGGCGGATCTCGATCTTCTCGCCCAGCGCGGCGTTGGCCTCGTCGAGGTGCTCCTTGACGGACTTGCCGTCGAAGGTGGAGGCGAGCAGGGTGTCGACGTCACCGGGCTTGGTGGCCAGGATGTGCTCGACGACCTGGGCGGCCAGCTCCTGGAAGCGCTCACCCTTGGCGACGAAGTCGGTCTCGCAGTTGAGCTCGAGCAGCGCGGCGGCGGAGTCGCCGTCCTGCTTGAGCGCGACCAGGCCGTTGGAGGCGGTGCGAGCCTCGCGCTTGCCGACGTCCTTGGCGCCCTTGAGGCGCAGGATCTCGACGGCGCGGTCGAAGTCGCCCTCGGACTCCTCCAGCGCCTTCTTGCAGTCCATCATGCCGGCGGCGGTCAGCTCGCGAAGCCGCTTGACGTCGGCCATGTTCACGGAAGCCATGTGCTTTTCCTCGTGGGATGTCGTCGTGGATCGGGTGTGGACCCGGAAAGCCTCAGTGCCGGTGCGACCACCGGCGTGAGGTACGGCTCGCGCGCCCGGCGCGAGCCGTACCAGCGCAAGCCCCTAGGCCTGCTCGGTCTCGCCCTCGACACCGGCCTGCGCCTCGGCGGGAGCGGCCTCGGCCTCGGCCGCGACCTCGGCCTCGGCGGCGACCTCGGCGGTCTCCTCGACGGCGACCTCAGCGACCTCGGCGGCCTCCTCGACCTTCTGCTCGCCGGCGCCCTGCTCGATGAGCTCGCGCTCCCACTCGGCCAGCGGCTCGGCGGCGGCGGGCTTCTCGTCGCCGCGGGCGGCGCCGGAGCGGGCCATGAGGCCGGCGGCGACACCGTCGGCGACGACCCTGGTCAGCAGGCCGACGGCGCGGATGGCGTCGTCGTTGCCGGGGATCGGGTAGTCGACCTCGTCAGGGTCGCAGTTGGTGTCGAGGATCGCGACGACCGGGATGCCGAGCTTCTTGGCCTCGGAGATCGCGATGTGCTCCTTCTTGGTGTCGACGATCCACACCGCGCTGGGCACGCGGCCCATGTCGCGGATGCCGCCGAGCGTGCGCTCGAGCTTCTCCTTCTCGCGGCGGCGCATGAGGAGCTCCTTCTTGGTGAGCCCCGAGGCGGCCACGTTGTCGAAGTCGAGCTCCTCGAGCTCCTTCAGACGCTGGAGCCTCTTGTGCACGGTGGAGAAGTTGGTGAGCATGCCACCCAGCCAGCGCTGGTTGACATACGGCATGCCGACGCGGCCGGCCTGCTCGGCGATGGCCTCCTGAGCCTGCTTCTTCGTGCCGATGAACAGGATCGTGCCGCCGTGGGCGACCGTCTCCTTGACGAAGTCGTAAGCGCGGTCGATGAACGACAGCGACTTCTGCAGGTCGATGATGTAGATGCCGTTGCGCTCGGTGAAGATGAAGCGCTTCATCTTCGGGTTCCACCTGCGGGTCTGGTGGCCGAAGTGAACGCCGCTCTCGAGGAGCTGTCGCATGGTGACGACGGGGGCCATGTGCTGGTCCTCCAGTTTCTCGGTTGTGCGCGGCAGCCGTACGGCCTGCCGCCCTGATGCCCCGCACCCGCTCCTGCCGGACTCTCGCCCGGACCGAAGGAACGGTTCGCGACGGGGCATGCGAAGTCGGCCTGTCGCTGACAGGCCACCGAAAAGCATACCTTGCAGGGAGGCCCGGCCTGACCGCTCCGGCTGACGGCGCACGTCAACCCGCCTCGCGATTCTCCGCCTGCGGGCCCGTCACAGGGCGATCCTCCGCCGACGCGCCCGGGGCATCACGATCCTCCACCGACACACCGGTCGCGCCCGACACGCCGCGCTCCTTTGCCCGCACGCCCAGCGCATCGCGGCCCCCGCCGGCACATGGGGCGCACCGCGACCCCCGGCGGCACATGGGCGCACCGCGGCCCTCATGGCATGTCGGGCGCCGCGGCCTCCCGCGGGAAACACGCATCGCGGCCCCGCCGGCACGTGGGGCGCACCATGGCCCCCACGGCATGTCGGGCGCCGTGGCCTCCCGCGGGAAACGTCGGGCGCGCCGCGATCAGCCGCCGGCGCACCGGACGCGCCGCGATCACCCGCCGGTGCACCAGGCGCGCCGCGATCACCCGCCAGTCGCGTCGCGATCCGCCGCCGGCGCACCGGGCGCGCCGCGATCACCCGCCGGCGCACCAGGCGCGTCGCGGTCCTCCGGCCGAGCCCCCGGTGCGGCGTGATCCTCCGCCGCCACACTCGCGGCGTCGTGGTCCTCCGTCGGCAGACCCGGCGTGGATCGGGCGGCCCTGGGGAAGAGCGACAGGTGCATCTCCGCATACCGGGCGGCCTCCGGCGCGTCGGTCCTGCTCGAGGTGGAGTAGGGGCGCACGAGCTCCTCGATCCGCTCGCGTAGTTCCTTCAGCTCCGCCGCGGTGATCATCAGGTGCGCGCGGCCGAAGGACATCGCGTCGCGCCACTCCTCCGACTCGCTGGGCGCCGCCTCCAGCGCCCGCCTGGCCTCGCTGTCCTTGTCCGCCCAGATCGAGTCGACGAGCAGCCGCTTGGCCTCGCGGATGCCGTGCCCGTCGTCGTTCTCGTAGCCGAAGGTGATGCCGCCCGGTGCGATGGCCCACATCCGCTCCCTGGCGTCGCCACTGGCCGGGGCGTCCTGGACGAAGCCGTACTTCTCCAGCATGCGCAGGTGGTAGCTGGCCGCGCTCGGTGAGACGCCGACGACCTCGGCGAGCGTGGTCGCGGTCGCCGTCCTGCGCATGATCAGTTCGTTGAGCATCGACAGGCGGGCCGGATGCGCGAGCGCGCGCATCGCCTTGGGGTCGCTCAGCGGCGGGCGCCGTTCCTCCTGCATCACGTGACGAACATACCTGAAGGGTTGCCTTCACAAATCTGAAGGATTACTTTCACAGTTGTGAAGCAAACCCTTCAGGACTCCCTTCCGCTCCGCAGGCAGCGCGACTACCGTCTGCTGTGGTCGGCCAGGACGATCTCCATCACCGGCTCGGAGGTCTCCAGGCTGGCCGTCCCCCTCACCGCGGTCACGCTTCTCGCCGCCACGCCGGCGCAGATGGGCGTTCTGACCGCGATGGCCTCCGTGCCCGTGCTGCTGTTCGGCCTGCACGCCGGAGCGCTCGCCGACCGGCTCAGGCGGCACCGCCCGCTGATGATCGCCTGCGAGCTGGTCGCCGCCTGCGCGGCGTTCACGGTGCCCATCGCCTGGTTCGCCGGCGCGCTGACCATGCCGCTGCTGATCGCCGTCGCCCTCGTCATCGGTACGGCGGGCGTGGTGTTCAAGGCGGCCAACTTCCCCCATCTGGCCGTGGTCGTTCCCGCCGAGAAGCGGACCGAGGCGATGGCCGGCTTCCACGCCTCCTACTCGGTCGCCTCCATCGCCGGCCCTGGCCTCGCAGGGTTGCTGGTCCAGGCGCTCACCGCGCCGCTGGCCGTACTGGTGGAAGGGGCGTCGTTCCTGGCCTCCGCGCTGATGCTGCGCTCCATCCGCACCCCCGAGCACCACGAGCCGAGCGCGTCACGCGGCATGTGGCGGGATGTCCTCGAGGGGCTGCGCGTCAGCGTCACAAACCCCGTGCTGCGCGCCATCCTCGGCGCGGGCATCACGCTGAACTTCTTCGCCATGGCCTACATCGCCATCGCCATCCTCTACATGCTCCACGTCCTGGGGATCCCGCAGGGCATGATCGGCGCGCTCACCGCGATCTCCGGCGTCGGCGGACTGATCGGCGCGTGGGCGGCCACCAGGCTCGCCAAGCGCTTCGGCGAGGACAGGCTCATGGCCTACACGATCCTGCTCTTCCCCGTCGACATGCTGGTGGTCGGACTGGTCAGCGGCCCGCTCTGGGTCAAGGTCCCCATCATGGCCGCGTCGGGGCTGCTCATCGGGGCGCTCGTCACCTCCTTCGCCACCTGCATGAACGTCGTCTGCATGCGCGAGGCGCCCGCCGAGATGATGGGACGCGTCAACGCCACCATGACCTTCGCCATCCAGGGGGTGCTCGCCCTCGGCAGCCTCACGGGCGGCCTGCTCGCCGAGGTGGTCGGCCTGCGGGCGGTCATCCTCATCTGCGCCTGCGGGATCGCCCTCGCGGGCCTGTGGATCTGGACCTCCCCGATGCGCCCACGCCGTGTCAGGCCCGCACCCGCACCTGCACCCGATCCCGCGCTGAGCGCGGCGATGAGGGAGCTCTCACTGACCAAGATCAGGACGGGTACGTGAGCCACTCGGGGGCGTGCTCGCCCTGGCGCGGCGGCGCCGTCCTCCAACCGGGCCGCCGCCCTCCGACCCGTCCGGGCGGCAACACGTACCCGAGCCTGCCGAAGGCGCTGTCCATCTCCCCCATGAGGCCCGAGACATCGACCCCCTTCGCGCTCTCCCCGCTCGGCTTCGGCTCCTCCGCGACCTGCGCGGGCTCCCCGATCGGCGGCACCGTCCCGACCCGGCGCTCATCCCCCAACCGCGCCTTCGCGGTCGGCTCCAGCTCACCGGCCGTCCCGGCCTCGCCCCGCTCGCCTCCCTGCCTCGCCCTCCCGGCCTGTCCTGAGCCCCCGCCGCTCACCGGCACCGCCCCAGCCTCACCCCGCTCCACCTCCGGCCTCGTCGTCCCGGTCTGGCTCAGCTCGGCGAGCCACTGGGCGGTCCTGGCCAGGCTCAGCTCCACCCGCCACGACCCGCCCTCCTCCTGTCGCCGGAGCAGCGCCGCCATCGCCCCGAACGCGGCCAGATACCCGGTCGCGTGGTCGAGCACCTGCGCGGGCAGCGGTCTCGGCGGATCACCCCACGCGAGGCCCGTCGCCATCTGCACCAGGCTGTCGAACCCCCGCCCTCCGGCAGGTCCATACGCGGTGATGTCCACGACGATCAAGCCAGGGCTCCTCCTCGCCACCTCGTCGACGACGCCGAGCGCCCCGGGCCTGACCGCCCTCACCACCACATCGGCCTGCTCGACCAGCCGTGCGAACGCCCCATCGCCCGGGTCGAGATGGCACGACCGCTTGCCGAACGCCGTACTGATCACCAGACCGTCCACCTCGGGCAGCCCCGGCATGCCCACCTTGAGCACATCCGCCCCGTAGGCCGCCAGCGTCCTGGTCGCCACAGGCCCCGCGATCACCCTGGTGAGGTCGAGGACCCTCGGCGTCTCCCTCCGTCGAGCCGGCCCCTCCCCCACTCTCCTCATCCGCACCAGCGGCAGCCCCGCGACCGCCCGCGACCGGGGATCGCGCCGCCACTCCTCCGGCGTCTTCAACGCCGCCGCGCACCCTCCGGCCTCCGTCACAGCCCTTTCGATCTCCAAAGAGGTACGGCTCGCGCACGCCGCGCCGATCTCCTCCGTGCCGAGCGCCTCGAACACGGCATCGCGGTGATGATCGAAGTTGCAGTGCAGCCTGACCCAGCCGTCCGCCGTACGGTAGTCACCCGAGAACGGCGACCACAGATTCTTCGACTTCCCGTCGATCGTGAAGAGCCGCTCGTCCAGGAACGCGGCCAGCGCCTCCCGGACATCGATCTCGGCGTCCAGACCCCGCATGGCCGCCGCCGCGGCCGTCGCCGCTCCCACGGACACGGCGGCGGCCACCTCGACCGGGTACGGCGACGGCAGCCGCGAGCCGTCATCGGTGACCCGCACCCGAGGCAGCTCCACACCCGCCTGCAGCCCCAGGTCCCGAACCATCCCCTCGGCAAACGCCTCGATCACCGGATCACCTCCTGCGCCATCGTCGACCTCCCTCAGCCCACCACCGAGGCTCCCTTCCACCGCCCACCACCGAGGCTCCCCGTTCACAGCGCACCGCTGAGGCTCCCCCTCCACAGCCCACTACTGAGGCTCCCCCTCCACGCCCTCGGCTGAGGCTTCCAGCCAACGCCCGCTGCCACGGCTTCCTTCCACGCCCCACCCAAAGGCCAATCCCGGACCCTGCGTCCACCTCCCTCCCGGCCCCTCCACCCACGACCACCACCCAAGCACCAGCCCTGGCCCGCACTGCCTTTCCACAGCCCAACCGCTGAGACTTCCGCTTCGTCCACAGAACCGTGTTCACCACCCCGTGCGACCCGTCCCGCCGACGACAGTTGCCCGCGTGCTTCTCCTCCCGCCGCACACGGCCACCGACCCCGCCGAACGCCAAGCACCACGTCCACCATCGCGGCACCGCAACGTCCTCATGGCGACCCTGACGCTCATCGTTTTGCTCGTGCCGCCTTCACCCGCGGCCACCGCCTTGCCCCCGCTCCCTTCACCCGTGGCCGCCGTCTTGCCCCCAGCTCCTACGCCCACGTCCACCACCTCCCTCCCAGCGCCTCCGCCCACGTCCAACGCCCAAAACCCGACCCCGAACCCTGCGCCCACCTCCCTCCCGGCCCCTCCACCCACGACCACCACCCAAGCACCAGCCCTGGCCCGCACGGCCTCTGTACCATCCGTGCCGGTCTCGCTGGTGGCCACCGCCTTGTCTCCCGCACTCCCACCTGCGTCCACCCCTCTGGCGCCGATGCCCACCATCGCCCAGTCCTCGAGCCGCCCGCTCCCCCACACTGCTTCGCTCGCGTCACCCGCGCCCGAAACCCCCGACCCACCCGCCTGGCGTTGGCCCCTCGACGGACAGCCCGTGATCATCCGCCGCTTCAACCCTCCGCCTGAGCCGTGGCGCGCCGGTCACCGCGGCATCGACCTCGCCGCCCTCCCTGGCTCAACGGTCTTCGCCGCAGGCCCCGGCACCGTCACCTACGCAGGCCCCCTGGCAGGCCGCGGCGTGGTCAGCATCCAGCATCCGGGCGGCCTCCGAACGACCTACCTGCCTGTGCGTGCCGTAGTGCGACGCGGCCAGACGATCTCCATGGGCGACGAACTCGGCGTACTCGAATCCACCTCATGGCACTGCATCGCGTCCTGCCTTCACTGGGGCCTCCGCCGCGGCTTCCGCTACCTGGACCCGCTGCTCCTGCTCGGCTGGGGGCCCATCCGTCTCCTCCCCCACTGGCCGGAGACACCAGCGATGCCCCCACCCCAAGAGCCGCGAGCGATCCTGCCTCCCCCATGACTCCAACCACGCCGACCACCAAGCCATCGCCCAACGGGCCACATCCCCGGGCCATGCCACCTCTTCAGCGGACTCCCCAGGCCACCACGCGCCCCGTCAGGTGACCCGCCGCAGGTCCAGGCGAATCTTCCCCAGAAGACCAGTCCACTCGGCCCTGGCCGCTGCCCCGGTGGGCCAGGCTCAGGCGCGAGGATGAGCCTGCCGGTAAGCCAGGCGTCAGGCGCGGAGATGAGCCTGCCAGTAGGCCAGGCGCGTCACGCGCGAGGATGAGCCTGCCGGTAGGCCGCCCGCAGCCGCTCGATCGACACATGCGTGTAGATCTGGGTTGTGTTCAACGATGCATGCCCCAGCATCTCCTGAACACTGCGCAGATCAGCCCCACCCTCCAGCAGGTGCGTCGCCGCGGTATGCCGCAAGCCGTGCGGCCCCATGTCCGGCACCCCTTCGACGTTTCCCAGCCGCGCGTGCACGATCCGCCGTACTGTCCCCGCGTCCAGCCGCCCACCCCTCACGCCGAGGAACAGCGCAGGCCCGGTCCCCTCCTTGATCCAGCGTGGCCGCCCGTGCACACACCATCGATCGACCGCCCGCAGCGCGGGCAACCCGAACGGCACCGACCTTTCCTTCCGGCCCTTGCCCAACACGCGGATCACGTTGCGGTCCCTGTCGACGTCGTCAACGTCCAGCGCGCACAACTCGCTCACCCTGACGCCGGTCGCGTAGAGCAGCTCCATGACCGCCTGGTCCCGCAACTCCTTGGGTTCGCTCGCCTGCGGCGCGTCGAGCACCGCCTGCGCCTGCTGCTGATCGAGTACGGCAGGCAGCGGGCGCGCCGCCTTCGCGCTGCCCAGAAGCAGACCTGGGTCCTCGGGCAGCCACCCCCGCCGATGAACGAAGGCGGTGAAGGTCCGCATGCATGCCGTACGCCGCGCCAGAGTCGCCCGCGACAACCCTGCGGCGTGCTGCTCGGCCAGCCACTCACGCAACGCCGCCGTATCCAGTCCGGCCAGCCCCTCGTCCAGGTGAGCGAGCAGGGCGGTGACGTCGGACAGGTAGGCGCGCACGGTGTGAGGCGACAGGTCCCGCTCGAACCGCAGATGCTTCTCGAACTCCGCCAGCGCCTCGTCCGGGTCCGTCACGCCGCCCTCCTTCACGTGGACTCTGTGGCGCCCGGGCCCACCCTCCGGGTCGCCCGACTGCCACCCATCATCTCCCTTCACCGGCCAGTCGACGGATAACCAGCGCTCGGACTTTCAGCCATCCATCACCGGACATCGTCCGAAGGGTCCGAGGCCGCGACGGGCTCGCCGGGCTGCACGACCGGAGCGTGAGGCCATCACGTCCAGGTCACCGACTCCGACGGCTCCTTCGAGGAGGCTTCGATCGCGCTGTTCGCCCGGCATCCCCATGTCCGGCGCACGCGCCGTCCGCGCAACCGACTCCGGAGGCCCTGCGGCAGGCTGCAGTCGCGCTTGCCATGCTCCCCCGCCTCCGGCGCTCCCCCACCTCCGGCGCTCCCCCACCTCCGGCGCTCCCTCATCTCCGACACCCGGGCTGCCCTCCGTCGCCGCCTCCGAGAAGCACAACGAGCAAGCGGCGATCGCGCTGCTCTCCAGGCCGCCCATCGGCAGAACTTTGCGCTGTCCACATCACCGACTCCGAGACGCGCTGTGAGCAGGATGCAATCGCCCTGCTCTCCAGGCCGCAGCCCATCCGCGGACTTGCGCTGTCCACGTCACCTACTCCAAGACGGCGCTGTGAGCAGGATGCGATCGCCCTGCTTGCCCCGCTTCCGCGTCTCTGGCATCTGCGTTCAGCAGCGGTAGGGCGTCACCATCGACTCAGCGTCATCGTGATCGACAAGCACCCCGCGCATGACGGCCGTAGGACGCCACCTGGTCGGCTCGCACACCGACGACCTTCCGGCCCCCTCGGGAACGATCATTGCGGCTGGTCCTTGCGGAGTCTCCAGCCCTTGGGGACGCGCTCCACGTACCCGGCTGCCGCCAGGCCGCCCAGGCAACTCAGCGCCGTGGTCAGGTCGACCCCGGCGGACACCGCGATGGAAGCGGGTCCCGCACCACCACGAAGGGGGACGGCGTCGAGGACGCTGCGGGTGGCCTCGTTCAGCGAGTCGCGTGGCACCACGGGCCCGCGTGCGGGCACAGCCATGTCGTCGCCGATCAGCCCGACCAGCTCGATCAGTTCTCCGGGTGTGGTGACGCAGACGGCGCTGCGGTCGCGGATCAGCTTGTGGCAACCCATGGACATCTCGGAGGTGATCGGGCCTGGCACCGCGGCCAGATGCCTCCCGAGGGAGACGGCGTGTCCTGCCGTGTTGAGCGCACCGCTGCGCACCGCCGCCTCGACGACGAGTGTCCCCCTGGACAGAGCCGCGATCAGGCGGTTGCGGATGAGGAAGCGCGCCCGTGTCGGGTGCACACCAGGAGGGCATTCGCTCACCACCGCGCCATGTTCGCGGATCGCCGCGAACAGTTCGTGGTGGCCGCTCGGATAGCAGATGTCGGTACCGCAGGCGAGGACGGCGATGGTCGGGGCGTCGCCGACGAGGGCTCCTCGATGGGCCGCGCCGTCGATTCCGTAGGCGCCGCCCGAGACGACGGTCCATCCGGCCTCGCTCAGCGCGACGCCGAACTCGGCCGCGATATGCACGCCGTACGCGGTGGCGGCCCGCGCACCGACCACGCCCACGGAACGTAGACAGGAGAAGCGCAGGTCGGCTGACCCATGCACCCACAGGGCCAGTGGCCTGCTGTGGCCGAGGCCGTCGAGCTGGGTGGGCCACTCTGCCGAACCCGGGATGACCAGGCGTGCTCCCGCACGATGCCCGGTCTCGAGGTCGGCAGCGGGGTCGGCGATCTCGAGGCGCGCCCGCCAGGCCTGGAACCGGCGATGCAGCTCGGCGACACGGCTCGGGCCGTGCTCTGGGATGTTCTCCCTGGCGACGAACTCCTCAGGTAGCGAGCCCCTGCGGATCGCTTCGGCGGCCGCGGTGGGGCCCTGCCAGCGTACGAGCCGGCCCATCATGGGGTCGCCGACGTCGGCTGCACGCATGAGCGCGGCCCTCGCGAGGCGCTCTTGGCGGTCACCATCCATGGCCGTGAGCTGCGGGTACGTGTGCCGAGGGTTCGACGTCGGGTAGGCGGTGGCTGGCAGCGACGCGTCTTCTGGCTCGTCATCAGGGCGGTGCGGGGTTGGGGATGGATGATCGGCGGGCGGTGGTGTCGTGGGTACGGCAGGCGTCGCCTCGGCATCTCGCGGACGCAGTACCAGCGAGGGGTGGCTCGTAGCGGGTGCGGGTGGCAGTGAGTGGAGCTGGTCGTGGGTGGGGGTGAGTCCGACCGGCCTGTGTTCGGCCAGAGGTGAGGGAACGCCTTGGTCTGTGGCATGGGACGCCGAGCTTGGGAGCTCGCCGCTCTCGTAGGACGGCGGGATCGACGAGATGAAGTGGGTGCCTGGTCGGCGGGAAGCAGGTGGGCAACTCGACGAGTCGAAGCGTGGTGACGGCGGGGCCGGTGACGCCGACTGTGGTGACGCCAAAGCTGGTGATGCCAGGGCTGGTGACGGCGGAGCCGGTGGCGCCGACTGTGGTGATGCCGACACTGATGTCAGGGCTGGTGGCGGCGGTGTCGGTGACACCGGCGGGATCGCTGCGGTCGGTGACGTTGATGGGGTCGGTGAGGGGCCCGAGGGTGGCTCAGTGCTCGAGGGCGTGGAGCTCGACGGCGTGGAGCTCGATGACCCAGGGTTCGATGACGCGGGGCTGAATGCAGCGGTACTCGATGGCGCAGGGCTGGATGGCGCAGGGCTGGATGGCGCAGGGCTGGATGGCGCAGGGCTGGATGGCGTGAGACCGGGTGGCGCAGGGCTGGATGGCGTGAGACCGGGTGGCGTGAGACCGGGTGGCGTGAGGCTCGATGGTGGGCTGGAGGGCGTGGGATGCGCTTCCGTGAGGATGCGTGGGCTTGATGGTGGTGAGGCCATGGATGGTGGGGAGGTCTTCGGTGTTGTCGCCTCCTTGCCTGGCTGGTTGACGGGGGGTGATGGCTCCAGGCCATCCGGGGTCGATGGCGTGGGGCTGTTCATGTTGTCTGCTCCTGTCATGGGTTGGAGGTGGCGTGCTGGTAGTGCTGTGAGGCCGGTGAGCGCGGCTGTCGGCACGGTGAGGTGGGTCGTTCCCGCCCGGGAGTTCGGGGGCCCGACTCCTGTGAAGTCCTCGCGGGGCCAGATGGTCCTTGGGCTGGGGAGGCGAGGCGTCAGGCGGTCAGGCGGTGTCTGGTTGGGGCGCGGTTTCCGCTCCAGGCGGGTGTCAGCCGACGCCCAGCCACATCGCGAGGGCGGCGGACGTCTCTTCCGGGCCTGGGCGGTCTTTGCCGGCGAGGTCGGCGATGGTCCAGGCGACGCGTACGACGCGGTCGAGCCCGCGGGCGCTGAGCGAGCCGGAGTCGAGGCAGGCGGTCATGGGGCGCATGGCCTCGTCGGACGGACGGTAGTCGGCGTGGAGGACCGCTGCGGGGATTTCGGCGTTCGTTCGCCAGGGGGTTGTGGACAGGCGTTTGGTGGCGCGTTCCCGGGCGAGCTTGACGCGTTCGGCGACGATCTTGCTGGTCTCGACGAACTGGCGGTCGGCCATGAGCTCGCGTCGGCTGGAGCGGGCGACTGTGACCTTCATGTCGATGCGGTCGAGCAGGGGACCCGACAGCCTGCCGAGGTAGCGGCGCCGTACGGCAGGCGAGCATCGGCAGGATTCGCCTGAACCGGCCGGTTGGGCGCATGGGCACGGGTTGGCGGCCAATACCAGCATGAACTTCGCGGGGAAGGTGACCGTACCGACCGAGCGGGACACCGTCACCCTGCCCGCCTCCAGCGGCTGGCGTAGCGAATCGAGGACGTGCCTGGGGAACTCGGGAGCCTCGTCGAGAAACAGAGTGCCTCGGTGGGCCAGGGAGACGGCCCCGGGGCGGACCACATTGCTGCCGCCGCCGACGACGGAGGCGATGCTGGCGGTGTGGTGCGGGTTCACGAACGGCGGGCGGTTGATCATCGGGCTGTCGGGAGGCAGGACGCCGGCGATCGAGTGGATCGCGGTGACTTCCAGAGCGTGGTCGATCTCGAGGTCGGGCAGGAGGGTGGGCAGGCGCTCGGCGAGGAGCGTCTTGCCGGTGCCTGGCGGGCCGACCATCCACAGGTTGTGGCCACCGGCCGCGGCCACTTCGAGGGCGCGGCGGCCGAGAGGCTGTCCCACGACATCGGACAGGTCCATGCCGTGGTCTGGGGCGGCGAGGGGCCCGCCCGATGCGCTGCCTGTGGCGTACCTGAAGGGGGTGGTGGTGCTGCCGATCGACAGGTCGGCGCCCGTCAAATGGCCGGTCATTGTGCCGTTGTGGCCTGGTTCGGCGGCGGGGGCGTCGCTCTGGTCGCCGGCCGGTCTGGTGTTCCTGAGCGGAGGTCCGGCAGGCGTGGGGAACGCTGAGGCCGTTCCGTCGGTGGGGGGTTCGTCCTCGGGTGGGGTGTAGCGGGGTGGGGCGTCGCCTCGGCGCAACCACTCCACGAGCTGGCGCAGGTCGGTGATGGGGACCACGGTGACATCCGGGACGAGGGCTGCCTCGGCGGCGTTCGCCGCAGGGACGACGACCGTGGTGCCGCCGCTGCGGACCGCGCCGAGCACCGATGGGAGGACTCCTCGTACGGCTCTGAGCCTGCCGTCGAGGCCCAGCTCGCCGAGGAAGAACGGCTCGGCGACGCGATCAGCCGGTACGGCACCCGCCGCACCCAGGATCGCGATGGCGATGGCGAGGGCGAAGGGCAGGATAGGGCTTACTTAAACGAGCCCAGGGAGAACGAAATGACCGCCACCGCCACCCGCGAGAGCCTCACCGCCCAGATCGCCCAGGCCAAGGACATCGACACCCTCCAGGACCTGATCGAGAAGCTGTGGGCAGCGGCCAGGCAGGACGGCATGGACGACCTGGCGGCGGACCTGTGGGACGCCGAGGAGCTCACCGCCGACGCGGTCGAGTTCGCGATCTCCAACAACGGGGTGACCGACCCCCGCCGGTAGGGCCCTGGCCCCGGGAGACCGGGGCACCCCTTCTCTCCCTAACGCAAGACGGGCGAGCCAGGTGCTGACACACCTGACCCGCCCTTGATCCCCACCAGCCCTACACAGGAGGAGACCCGTGGCTAAGCCTAGGCCCAACCCCCAGCTCGAGTACGTGCTGCCGGACAGCGTGAAGTTGCGCGCCATCGAACACGGCGAGAGAGCCGAACGGGCGTTCGTCGCAACCTGGCAGGCAGAGCAGAAGGCCTACCGGAACGAGGCGGCTAAGAAGAGGCCCGCCGCATGGCTGGTCGAGGACCCATGCCCGGCATGGTGTGTCGGCGGCGAGAACCACGCCAACTCCACGCACCCGGACGACCGCGTGCACTTCAGCTACTCCGCGATCACGCCGCTCGTCACCATGGCGTACGAGGCCGCCGGCCACCCGGACATGTTCATGCCGCCCGAGCTGACGGTCAGCTTGGACCTGGCCTACAGGGAGCGGGACCCGCGCGTCACGATCAGCGCCGATGACGGGGCGACGACGTTCAAGGCGACGCTCGCCGAGGCGGAGAAGGTCGCGCTCGACATCCTGCGCCTGGTCGCCGAGGCGCGCGGCCAGACGTGGCGGCCCGTGGTCACCCCGTTCGACGAGCAGGGCCGCTGCCAGGACACGGCCTGCGGCCACTGCTACGGCCAGAGCGAGGTGCAGGCGTGAAGTTCCCCATGCTGCCGACGTGCGCGCCCTGGTGCCACGAGCTGCACAACCGCCCGGGAAGCCCGTGCCGCCGCAACATCGACGAGGTCAGCGCCATCGCCGGCCACCCCACCGAGGTCGAAGTTAACATCCTCCGCGACGGAGGCAGGGACTTCGTCCAGCTCCTCATCACCGACCACTCCAAGAGCGTGGACCCCGAGCACGTCCACTACGCGGTGCGGCTGTCGCCGGCCGACGCGGGAGTGATCGGCTCGACGTTCGCCGGCCTCGACCTGCGCGGCGTGATCCAGCTCGGGACGATGATGTTCGAGGGGACGAGCTTCCTGTCCAACCAGCCGTGCCGGTTCGACTGGTGCCGTGTCGATCACCAGGACCTCGACTCCAGCCCGGGTCACCACCGCGGCGACGTCGTCGAGCTGACCGGGCTGCGGCTGACCCGCCACCTGGTCGAGCAGGAGGGCACCGAGCCGGACAAGGCTTGGGTGCGGATGCAGTACCAGGTCGAAGGTGTGTGGCTGGTCGAGGACCTGTCACCGCAGGAAGCCCGCGACAGGGCGGAGTTCCTCGAGGCGTGCCACGTCAGCGACGTCGTCGAAGTGTCTGAGGCGTTCCGTTCGGCGGCGGCCGACCTGGGGGTGAACCGATGACCGACCAGGACGTCGCGGCCCTGCTCGACTCCCTGTCATGGGAGGAGCTGCGGAACGCGCTGGCGTGGCTGTCCGGCTACGACGAGGACAAGTTCGCGCGGGCCATCGAGCACGGCAGGGAGGTGTCCCGGTGACCCCCTCCGACTTCGAGCACCTGGACTGTCTGAACGCCCGGTTCGACGACGAGACCACGTTCTCGATCTCCATCGTGCGGCACGCCGAGACGGGCCAGCTGTTCATCGAGGTGCTGCACGGCGAGCACGAAGAGCGCTTCGCTTACGCGCCTCTCGCGCTGCCGGAGGAGGCCGCCCGATGGGACGGCGTATGGGAGGGCATCGCGGACACGTTCGGTTGGAGGGCGGGCTTGTGAGCCGCCGCACACGGTCGTCGTCGTCCCGCTGCCGGATCGTGTCTGCCGATGGCAGACACGCAGAAGCGCGGCGGGCGATGCGGCAGCTGCTCGCCGAGCGGGACGGCTCCCGGTGCTTCTACTGCCTCGAGCCCGTGGAGGACCCGACACGGCTCACGTTCGACCACTTCGCCCCGGCGTGCTTCCTTCCGGTGGCGGAGTCCTGGAACCTCGTCCTGTCTTGTTGCGCGTGCAATCAGGCGAAGGCGAGCCTGCTCCCGCGCGGCCTGGTGCTCGTCCTGCTGGCCATCACTTTCCCGGATGGGGAAGCGATGAGGAGCGGGGAAACTCCCGCAGATCTGCGGGAGTTTCCGGTCCGGGAGGCGGCGTGACACACCAGCCCTGGTGCACCCAGCACAGCGAACGGGTGTGCATGTCCGACACGGTCAACGGCGTGACGATCACGTGGGCGCCAGGCGAGTCGACGACCGTCTGGCTCGACGAGGACAGCGATTCCCTGGTCGACTTCGGCCTGTCGCTCGAGGCCGCTCGGAGGGCGGCCAGGACGATCCTCGCGTGGTTCCCGGACGCCCCGGATAGCCCGTCCTGACGCGTCCTGGTCGCGACCAGATGTGACCCCGTTGTTGACTGCGAATGTGGTCACCAACGGGGTCACGATCTTGGTCACGGAGGAGGTCACATAGGTCAGGTAAGACCGCAGGTCGGGCCGGTGATTCTGGTCGCGGATGTGGTCGCGGTGGTGGTCGCGATGGGCGACTAGATGGCGACCGGATCCGCGACCACTTTCGTCGTCATACAGGCCGGTCCCGTCCACCCCGGAGCGGGCGTGCTGGCTGCGGAAACGGTGAAGATTCTTCACCCATTTGAGCCGCTCTCGTCCACCGTCCAGTACGCCCCGAACGGGTGGACGGGAAGGTTGACGAGCGGGTGGACAACCTCGCGCGGAATCCACGCGAGGTAGAGCGGTTCTCCAATTGGGGAAGAAGATCGTTTCCACATTTGTGGAACACGACGGAAAGCGTTCTGGAGACCTGAGTTGGCGCCGCTCCAACTCAGACCTCAGGCCACGCCTCCCGAGGCGCCACGAAGCTCCCCCGGCCCTGCCGGACCACCACGTAGCCCTCGTCGGCCAGCGCCCGGATCGCCCGCCTGACACTGCCGCGGCTGATGCCGTGCTCCTGCTGCAGGTGGCTCTCACTCGGCAACGTCTGCCGCGGCTCGAACTCGCCGGCCAGGATGCGTTCGCGCAGGATCGCAGCTAGTTGCACCCACAACGGTCGCTCGTCGAGCTGGTCGATTGTCACGTGTTCAACGTTACGGACGACCGTTCTGACCTGCGCAGACGGTCCGTATTGCATGGGCTGTACGGGCTGTACGAGTTGGACGTACTGTACGTGCATGCTCTTTCAGGACTTGGGAGTGCTGGCCGAGATCATGCAGCCAGGCGTGAGCGCCTGGGCCATGCACCGTGGGGA
Organism: Nonomuraea sp. bgisy101; assembly: GCF_057708945.1. NCBI lineage: Bacteria > Bacillati > Actinomycetota > Actinomycetes > Streptosporangiales > Streptosporangiaceae > Nonomuraea > Nonomuraea sp. bgisy101. The sequence goes on along the minus strand of NZ_JBYITD010000025.1, from coordinate 94,774 downwards.
GCCCGACGCGGCCCCCAGCACCTACATCACGTCCCGGTGTGGCGTCCGCGCCTGGGTCCATGAGATCGCCGGTGAATCGATCCCGTGGCCAGGCTCTGCCCCCATTGACGGCACCCTGTGCCCCACCTGCATAGGCGAAGGTAGCCGCCGGCTGCGGACCTTCTCCCAATAGACCACGGGGCCGGCCGGTGAGTCCTTGGAGGGACGGTCGGCCCCGTGTTCCAAGCCCGATGGGCTGGCCCGCGGTGTCCTCACGGAGGGGTGAGGGCGCCGCGGGCTCTTTGTTTGGTCGCGTTGTTTGACGATCACGCCGCGTTGTTAAACGGACATTTCGCCGCTCCCCCGGTTCGCCCCCTTAAGGAGCCGCGGCGTCAAACAACGCGCCAAACAGCGCCGTCAAACAAACAACGGGGCTAGCCGGCCGCGCGCAAGCGGGGTCCACGGAGATCAACTTCCCCTCCCCCGGAGGTGCACGGAAGGTGCACAGCTGATCCACAACCCCTCCCGAGAAGGTGCACGAGAGGTCCACGGAGACCCGTTCTCGCGCGTCTACGCGCGTAGAGACACCCACAAGTACACGGGAGCGATCTTCGTGCACCTCGTCACCCCGCAGTGAACGCGAAGAGTAAGCGGGATGTTGTCGCATTGCCCCTCTCGAAGGTTGTCGCATTGCCCCTCCCCCGGAGGCCTTATGCGAGGGGTTCAAGACAACATTTGCGACAACATGCCCGACGATCCCAGCCCCTGGGATTTCGTCACCCAGAGTGACAGTTGGCGGCGACGGGTGGAATGTCCCAGGAATCGTGTCAGGAGTCTGCATATAGGCCCCCCGGGGGAGGGGCTGGGGACAATTCTCAGAAGGGGCTGCGGGACATTAATCCGCTCACGCAACGTCACCCCAGAAGGGGTTACGTGACGCGTCAACGATTCCAATGTGGAACGAGCTGACGGCAGCGCCACCCCGTAACCGCTGCCGCCAGCTCGAGCTCTACGCGGGCTCAGCCGCGGCCACCCCAGCGCGCGGCGATCGACGCATTCACCAGGTCCGCGTCCGCGTTCTGGTGCACATGCTGCTCCTGGATGACGACCGCCGCGCCACCGCCACCCGAACCGCCGACAGCCGACGACATCTCGAACCCCTGGCCCGCAGCCCCAGGACTCATCACGTAGCCGCTGAAACGCATCTGCTGCGGACGGGACACCCTCGCCGAGTTCGGCGGCAGGGAGACGCCCTGAACGCTGTCCGCCCCGTACGCGTCACGCAGCGACCCGCCCGGAACAGCCGCGCCGAGCGGCCTCGACGACCGGACCGCCGAGGCGCTGCCCTGGCGCGGGATGCTGCCCCGCTCGAGCGAATGCCCGACACCCAACGCCCTCGACGTCTTCTCCAGCAGGTGGAGCGCCTCGCCGCGGTGACGAGAACTGAGCGGGATCACGACCTCGGGCCCGTCCTCACCCATGAGCGACCACGTGGGTCCGGCGATGAACCCGCCCGACGCGAACGCAGCCTCGTGCAGCGACCCTCCCGGCACCTGCCGAGCAGCCAGACGGCGCCTGATCTCCTCGTCGGACGGCCCGTACTTGTCGCCGGTCTGCACCGCAGGCGGAAGCTTGCGCGTAGACCTCTCCAAGCTCGCATTGGTCGCCTTACTGCCTGCGCGCGGGATCGTGCCCCGTACGGCCGACTCGCGGGCGGCCGACGTCGACGAGGCAGCCTTACCGATGACCGCGGCAAGGTCGTCGACGGACTTGCCGAGCGCGCCCAGAGACGTCGACACCTTGCTGCCGGCGCCCGTCACCGCGGCACCCATGCCCGTCACGGACTCGCCCAACGCGGCCGACCCCTCGACCCAGCCCGCGGTCATGTCCACGCCGATGTCGCCCACGCGGACGATCGACCCGGTCAGCGAGCCCGCCGACCCGAGCGTCTGATCAAGCATCGCGCTGGCGGATTCCAGGCTGGTCGAGATGCCGTAGTTGGCCTCACGCAGGCCGCCCCGCAGCGCGATGGCCTGCTCCTCAGCCTCGCGGTTGAACAGCTGCAGGCCGAAGTCGTCGGCGACCTGGCCCAGGAGGCTGATGGCGCGCTTGCGGAACGCGGGATCGTACGGAATGAACGCCTCGGGGCCCTTGCCCTCGCCGTACAGGACGGTTGGCCTGGTGGCGATGTGCGGGCCCGGCCGCGGCCCCGTCGTCATGCCGCCAGAAGCGAACGCGCGGATCCCGCCGAGCTCGTAGTAGTCGATGGCGCCGCGCTCGCGGTTCTTGTCGATGATGTCCTGGCGGCTGTATCGGATCACCTGGTTAACCGCGGTGGTGACGGTCTTGCCATCGAGCGCGTTGAGCTTCCTCTCAAGCTCCTTGATCAGGGCGAGCGCTTCCTTGCCGCCCTGGTTCTTGATGTCGGTTTTAACGTTGTTCGGGATGAGCCCGAGGGCCGTGGCAAGGTTGTTGGCTTCCTTCTTGCTGAAGCCCATGGACTCGGCGACCTTCACGAACGCGGAACGCTGCGTGCCGAGCTTCGCCTCCACCTCAGCCATCGGCGTGCCCTGATCGACCAAGGCCTGCCTGTAGGAGTTGGCCGACTCCGCCAGCCCGATCAACGTCTCGCGGTTCTTCCGGCCGGCCTCAGAGTTGGAGCTGGTGGCGCGCCCGTTTTCCTTCGCCGCGGCCGTGGCGTTGTCGAGCGCCCGCTGGTAGCTGATCTCGGACGACAGCGCGTTCGTGGTGATGCCGATGAGTTCGCCGAGCTTGGACCGCAGCGTGTCCACGCCGCCGGCTGCCGTGCTCGCCGCCGTGCCGAGACCCGTCAGCGCGTCGCCTGTCGACCCGGCACCCGTCGCCAGGCCTTGAACGGTGGAGATCGCGTTCGTGACAGCGCCCTGCACGCCCGCCAGCGTGTCAGGCACGGCCGCCATGTCTGCCTGCAGCTCCTCCGGAGTCGTGCCGAACACGCCCCTGAACAGTGAGTTCGACGCGTTCGAAGCGTCGATCGGGAAGGTCAGCGCATCCCGGATCTGGCCGGCCCACGACAGGATGTCGGCGCCCATGCTGAGGAGTTTCGTGGCGTCTTCGATGAGATCGGCCAGCATCTGTGGATCCTCCGCCACGATGTCGGAGAACTTGTCGAACGCGGCCGACAAGTGGCCCACGATCTCGGGCATCCGGTTGCCGAGCTCGCGCAGCATGGTTCCGAAAGAGCCGCCGAGCCGTTCCAGGCTCGGGCCCAGGGTGGCCAGCGCGTCACCCGCGGCCCGCACGAACGCATCGACATCCGGCACCAACCCGCTGAAGATGCGCCGCAAGCTGGGCTGCAACCGCTCGAACGTGACCTGAGCGACGTCCGCAGCTCGTAGAAGAGATCCTTCGAGTGGTTTTGCAGTGTCGGCGAGTTCACGCTTCAGATCGACACCCAGCTGCGTCCAACGCGCCTTGACGATCTTGGACTGCGCCGCGGCGGTGATACCCACGGTGGCCAGGCTGGCGCCGAGCGACGCCACGATTCCCGCCGCCGCCGCGCTCGCCACCACCGGCAGCGCCTGGATAGCCGCCGCCGCGAGACCAACCTGAGTCGGAGCCGTGCTGCCGACCACAGACAGAGCCCGCGACAGCGCACCGCCAAGCTCGCCGCTCGCCATGGTCAGCTTGCCGAAGCTGTCCAGCGCCGAGGACGTGTCCACGTTTACGTTGATGCCGAGCCGCTGGTTGCGGAGGCGGTCCATTTCCGCGTCGACCTTCGAGAGGTCCCGCATCGCGTCCTGAATGGAGGCATGGACCTCGACCGACACGTCCCTGTCGAGGCCGAGGAGCTCATCCTGAAGGCGCCGCGTCTCCAGGATGGCGTCACCAGCGTCGACATCGAGGCCGATCTCCTTCCGCGACAGGCTCTCGAGCTCGGCGCGTACCTGCGCCAATTTGATCTCGGCTGCGGACGAATCCGCGTCGATCTCAAGCTTGGGGAGGCGCTTGACCGCGTTCTCCAGCTGCCGGCGGAACTCCTCCGCGAAGCTGGATGACCGTGAGAATTCGCGATTCAGACTGCGAAGGTCACGCGAGGCCGCCCGCACATTCGTCTGGAAATCATGGATGCCCAGCTTGAGCCGGACACTCACGGTCCGGTCAGCCATTGTGCCCGCCTTCGGCCAGCGCGCCGGCGATGACGGCCTCGATCTCCTCGACCGTCATGCCCTTGCGGTCAGCGGTAAGAGCGACGGCAAGGTCTCGGATGGCGTCGAGCGTGTCGACCAGGGCGACCACCTCGCCCGGGAGGGTGGCCCTCCAGTGCTTGGCCATGCCGTGAAGGGCGCCCATGCCGTGGTCGTCGAGCTGGTCGAGCGCGTGGAAGAGCCGCGCCCACACAGGGGTAGCGGCGAAGGTCTGCTGTTCGTTCATGACTCCTCCGAGTCGGGGATGTGGCGAGGCGCGGCGCAGGTCGGGTCTCCGGCTCGAAGGTGAGCCTCGCTGGCCTTGGATCCGCGCGCCGCTGTCTGAGGACACCGCGTGGGACGGCTGCGGTGACTTTGACGCCGCGCCTCGCACACACCCCTGGTTCAGCCCGCGACCGTCACGGTGACGGGCGCGGAAGTCTTGTCGGTCATGTCGGCCGGTCGGCCGACGAGCTGGGTCACGCTGGCGACCCACTGGGCGACCTGGTCGGGCGTGCCTGCGGCGTGCTGCTCGAACAGGGCCGATCGGTGAGCGAAGCCGTCAGCCTCGCTCTTGAGACGGTGGGTTTTCGGGGTGCGGTAGCGGATGCCCGCCATGCCCGCGCCTTCGACTTCGGCCGGCGACGGGACGTACGGCACGTAGCGGGCGCCGCCTTCCCATTCGCTGAGTTCGGCGAGGAGCTTGTCAGTCTTGGCCTGCCGCCGCTCCGCCTGGGCGCGCAGCTCGTCCGCTTCGCCCTTCAGTTCGGCCGCGTACGCCCTCAGGACCGCCCGTCCGGCGTCGACTACCCGGGAGGATGCGGCGTCGGCTGTACGGGCCGCGACGTCGATCTCAGCGCGCAGCCGGGTCACGTCGCCGGTGAGCCTCTGTACGGCGGTCTCGTCGGCGAGGACTTCGTCCCCGATACGCGCCTCGAGGTCGGCGAGCTCTGCCGCCTTGGTGCTCTGTTCGGTCTGCCAGCGGGCGACTGTCTCGCGCGCCTTGTCCAGGTCGGCGAGTGCCCGCTCTACCGGGGTGCTCCTGTTGAGGATGCCCATCACGCGCCGCCCTTCCAATCCTGGCCGTACACCTGCGGGTAGGCGATGGCTCGTAGCGAGCCGGGGCCCGTCCGTTCGGTGAGAGGCACCACGTTGGATGCGGGCGCCGGCCTCCTGGCGGATTCGGCGTACAGCTTGCGCGCCTGCTGCTCGTCGCTGTGCCGGCCGATCGCCGCGGTCCTGGCAGCTTCTGGTGACAGGCCCATCCGCTGGTAGGCCTGTACCGCCTCGTCGAACGGCTGACCGGACACGGCGCCGTCCCTGCCCTGAGCGGCGAGGCGGGCAGTCGACTCGTTCATGCCGATGGCCTCGAAGACGCCGGCGAGTTGCTGTTCGAACAGGACGCCTGAGCGTTCCACTTCCTCGAGGGCCTGCCGCTCGCTGTAGCCGACGTCACGCCACCGCTGATACAGATCCTGGGCTGCGCCCGTCAGATCGTCCGCCTTCACCTGTCCGCCTTCCTTGGCGGTATTCGATGACCGCCGCCCGGTCCAGCAGCCATGTGCCGCGGACCTTGACTCCGAGTCCGCCGGCGGCGAGTTGACGCGCTCGGCGGGGTGTCATGCCGAGCAGGGTTGCTGCTTGCTCGGTGTTGACCCATTCCGACGATGGCGTGATTTCCGGGCTGGTCGTTTCCGCGGAAACGTCTGCGGAAGTGATGGAAGCTTCCCAGCGGCGAGAAGCTTTGCGGATGTCAGCTTTGACACTCTCCAATTGGGCGCGCTGTGTGGGGCTGAGGTTGGAGTGGGCGAGCAGGGCGGGCAGGTGGCGGGCGAGGATGCGGTCCAGGCAGTAGGCGGCGAATCCGTCGACCACGGCGCCGTCTACGTACGTCACGGGTCTTCCTTGTACGGTTCGGCGCCGGCCATGCGCAGGATCCGCTGACCGAGGTAGTCGAGGCGTGTCTCTGCGAACGTGCGGTCGTGCTCTACGGCGTGCACTCCGAGACCTAAGAGGATGGACCAGGGCTTGAACGCGGTGGCGAGGTTGCGCGTCTGGACTGTGAGTACTGCCCGGAGTTCTTCGGCTGTGAGCGACGCGGTGAGGGCCTGGACGCCGTCGTGGTCGTTGAGCTCGGTGAGGCGCAGCAGGGCGAGTGCGAGTTGGTGTGTGCGGTCGTCGTTGATCATCGGCCGCCACCAACCGTTGGGCTAAGCCCCACAGTTGCCGTGGTGAGCGACTGCATGACGGCTGAATAGCCATGCATACGCGCCCCATTTACGACATGAATGTCCAATTCTTCATGCAGGTGAATACCCGCACCAGTCGTTAGGGATTCCTGACCTGCGGAAACGCGATTCCTAGACACAACAGAACTGAGGTTCTGTACCGTTACCGGCGAGTAACCGTCATCACTTCCCCGCATGGGGTAACGATTCGTTCCCCCCATCGCGGGCTTGAGCCGTTGGCACGTCTTATGGGTTAGCACGTGGAAGCTCCCCACTCTGGGCGTCCATGAGGTCGGCGGCGATCAGCCACGGCGAGCGCGACTCGATGGCCTTGACGCGGTCGATGGCGTCTTGCACCTGGGCGAGCAGCAGACGACCGGACTCGATACGGCGCCAGGCCGTTGTCTGGGGCAGATTCAGAGAACCCATGACGTCCTCGAGCGACAGGCCGCGCACGTCGTACAGGAACGCGGCCTTGATCTCCTCGTTTCGCACTTTGTCCGTTTTGGGCTTTTTCCCGGCGGCGGGAATTACCGGCCGGTCCTCAGGCGCAACGTGCTCGGCGAAGTTGGCGCGGGCCGTGTCGAGGCCGGCGGCGATGGCGTCGATGACGGCTTGCTTCCACGGCCAGTAGGTGGAGTCGTACCAGGCGTCTCGCCACTCTCGGCGTGCGTGCCCGTCCAGTTCGGCCGGCGCCTTGGGCGGGAAGGGCGCCCACCTGTGCTTGGGCGGCCAGGTCTTCATCTTGCGCTTGTGGACCCACCAGAGGGTCATGATGTGTGGCTGGTCGGGGTCCGGAGTTCCGTAGCTTCCGTCAGGCAGTTTCATGTCCTGCGGCATGCGGGGCTCCTTCGTTGAGGTAAGCGATGTGGAAGCGGAGTTTCGGCGGTGTTCCCCTGGTGTTGGGCGTTCGCTCGGAAGCTGCGTCAACCGCCTATGCGTCAACTGGGACTGAGGTCCTTTCGGGACCTGTGTTGTGACCGCCGGGGTGGCGGTCACAATGTTCGCGATCTGCGCGGTGGTGGTCGCTGTGGCGGATGCCGTAGTGAAGACCTGCGTCACGCTGGTCGTGACGCAGGTCTGCTCGGGCCTTAGACCCGTGCAGGTCGGGGGTACACGACAGCGTGGGGCGCGTTTGCACAGGTCGCTCTGCCGTAACCGTAGTTAGGGCGGTCCGAGCTGGGCGAACGCCAGGGGTCCGGACTGAGCCGTGTCCCTGGGCTAGGTCGGTTGATGACCTGCCCTCAAGGGCGGGAGATAGCTCCCACCCTTGAGCGTTGAGTCCTGCTGGGACCTGACGGCCCGCGGGGTTCAGCCTGCAACCCGCGACAGGAGGGGTGTCATCAGTAGTGACTCCCCTCCTCGGTCCCAGTGCATGACGAAGCGTGGCTTGGGGGTCTTGGTCATGTGCTCTCCTGTCGAATCGTCTTCTGGCCTGAAGTGCGCGCTGAGGGGGCAACTTCGTGATCGCGCTTGCCCTCTAATTACGAAGAAGTGAACTTATTGGCCATGTTGGGTCTGACCTGGCGTTTTGCCGTGGCCCGATTGGTGACCCGATTGGACTCATTGGGCGGCGAGCGGCCCGATTGGGGGCCGTCAATCGGGTCACCAATCGGGCCAATCGGGCCACCAAGAGGTTCGCGAGAAACCGCAGGTCAGACCCAAAGATGCCAATTGGGTCATACGGTTCACCGTGCATGGGGAGGGTGTCGATCATGACTCGTCCGCGATGGTCCCGGGAAGGATCCATAGCGCGCGCTTATCTGCCCCGAAACCTTGCTGCTGTGACTTGATTCCAAGCTTGCGCCGAGCGCGCTTCAACGCGGACTCGCTGATGCCACGCTTACGCGCCGTCTTCTTGAGGTCGTCCAGGAAGTCCGTTCCGCCCAGATCGGCCAGGTAGCCCCTAAGCCACTTGACCGTCTCGCTCGTCTCCTCTCGGTCGAGGTCGGGCATGACCTCGTCGCGCATCACCTGTCGGACCGTCGTGGCGGTCTCAGGGCCTAGCACGAAGCGCGACACGTACGAGGGGCCATCCTCGGTGTCGACGGTGAAGGGTTGGATCATGTACTCGAACGAGGGCAGCCCGAGTCGCCCGAGGTTGTTCTTCTCGCACGACAGGACGTAGGTGTCGTCTCCGTCTTCGTTCTCCTCGCGGGCGAAGACGACCAAGGATCGGATGAGCTGGCCGAATGCGCCTGACCCGGCGACTCGGGCCAGCGGGTCGGCCACGCCCGACTTGGTGAAGTGAGCCAGACCCAGAATGGTGAAGTGGTGCTTGTCGGCAGCGGCCACGAGCGGCTCCAGCGCCTGGCGTACCTCAGCGGCGCGGTAGTCGTTGATGGACTTATCGATCAGGGACAGCAGCGGGTCCGCCACCAGCAGTGAGACGCTGTATTCCTCGGCGACCTGCCCGAGCATGCTGGTGTCGCTCGGCAGCGTGAGGCGGGCGTGGGGCTTGCCGTCGTCCTCAACGTCGACCCGGAACACTTTGTCGAGGTCTGCCCCGGCCGCGATGAGCCGGGGTGCGATGGTGTACGCCCAGGAGTCTTCGGTGGCGGCGTAGATGACGCACCGCGGCTTGCCGAACAGTTCGCCGGGCAGCGCGCCGTTGGTGATGCGCGCAGTCATCCACACGCCGAACTGGGACTTGCCGAGGCCAGGCCCGCCCGCCGCGATGGACAGCGAGTTCATTGGGATCCGCCCGTGCGAGGTGGGAGGTTGCCCGTCTGGGGTGGTGTCCCACAGCCACCGCACAGGTCGAACCCGGATCGAAGAGGCGGCTGTGAGTACCAGCTGGCGGCGAGGAAGCTCCTCTTCGCCTTCGCTCTCGGGCTCGCTGCCTATGGGCCGTAAGTCGTCCACGGACTTGCCGGCGGCGAAGTGGTCGGAGATGTCCTTGCCGATGGCGGGCTCGACCAGGCGGACGGAACGGGCCTTGCCGTCCAGGTCGGCGGCGACCCTCTCGGCGTGCTCGCGTCCCTTGTCGTCTCGGTCGGCCACGATGACGACGTGCGCGCCCTTGAGGAAGTCTCCGTACGAGGAGTGCCAGCCCATGCCGGTGCCGCCGGGGTTACAAGTCGCGACCAGGCCTCTCCGCTCGCAGGCGGCGACGTCTTTTTCTCCCTCGACGACGTAGACCGTCTCCGCGTTTGCCGCGGCCTCCACGACGGCAGGCAGCCGATACAGGACGCGGCGAACGCCCTGAAGGTTACGGACCCACTTGCCGCGATCGTCGCGGTGCTTCTGCTTGAAGCCTTTCGGGAACTTCCGCTCGACCACGAACAGCAGTCCGCCGTGCTCATCAACGTATTCGTACTCGGCGATGGTCACGGGGGCGGCCATCCTGCCCTTGTCCTTCTCCTCGTCGAACAGGGCGGACATGGGCAGGTCGAGCGCGGCGGCGACATCGCGCGTCTCGCATCCGGGGAAGCACTTGAGCAGCACCTTGCCCGCAACCGGGCGGATGCTGAGAGATGGGGTCTGATCGTCGTGGGCGGGACACTGCGCCATGAGGTAGCCGCGCCTGTCGCGCACGGCCAGACCGCGCTCGTTCAATGCGGCCATGACCCGCTGGACAGCCTGCATCAAACGTTCATCTCCCGTCGGGCCCGGTATGTCCGGGAGATCACGAGCCAGATACGCCGACCACAGCGGGAACGACGCAGCCCGTCCTGGATGCGCTCGCGGGAGCGGCCAAGGTGGCTTGCTTCGCAGTGCGGGCACCGGTATGCCACCCACCACTGCTTGCGGCCGGCGCCGTCGGGCGGGAAGAGACTCGCGAACGCGGACGGAACACGGTTCCTCTCGAAATTGAGAGAGCCACCCTGTACGGTGTGGTTGGCGTTGTTGGTGCCCCTGCGGGTCACCTTGTTCGAAAGCCGCTCCCTGCCCGGAGCGGCTTTCGTGTTGTTAGGCGGCGGCATCGGCATTCTCCACGCTGGTCGTAGAGCCGCAGAGAATCAGCCGCAGGCGCGCGAGCTGCTCCGGGCTCGGGGGCGGCGCCTGATCGACGACCGCCTTCACGTATGCCTGCATGTCGATCACTTGGCCGCCTCCCTCATCTGGTCGAGGAGCTGCCTGTAGGCGATGGCGTGGTCCATGCGCGGCTCGGCCTTTCCCTGCTCCCAGCGGAGGACGGTCATCGCACTGACGCCGAGCTCGTCGGCGAAGTCTCGGAGAGTGGCACGGGAGTCGCGCCGGATGCGACGGCGAACCTGCGGCGACGGGAGCTGCGCAGCGCGGACACGATCAGCTAAAGGCCGATCCGGTGTTACAGCTGTGGCTTGCAAAGTCATAGCTGAAGATTACGGCCAGCCGAGATCCTAAGTCAACGCAGCGGCTATCTATGTTGCTGCGGGTGTTTCAACTACGGGACTAGCCCGTTACTCTGCACATGTGACCAACATCAGAGACTTGGAGCCGCCGCCGTACGTCATCCCGCTGAGTGCGGACGGTACGGAGCTGCTGAGCTTCGAGCCGCGGGAGTTCTCTGGCTGGGCATCCTTCTTCGCTCCGCAGGTCCCGGACAACGCCATGGTGTTCGTCAGGATCGGTCCACAGAAGACAGGCCGCGCGTTGGAGATCCGGGAGACGCGCGTGGTTGCCAGGTCTGAGGGTGCGGCAACGAGCGGGATTCTTCGCGTGATCCCATGGGAGCGCATCGAGGCGGCGATCAATCAACCCTGCCACCGTGCCGAACTCGACAGGCTTGTGTCGCCTGCGCACGTGGTTGCTGACGACCTGCCTGGTCAGCTGATGGCGTACACCATCCGGCCTGAGCCGCAGAAGCCTCCCACGTTGGATCTGAAGGTGGAGATACCGGAGGGCTACCGAAAGCCTGACGAGTTCTACCGGCGCGTGGGCGAGCTATTCCTCGCACTGGCCTCGATCAGCCAACGGCCGGCGCAGGAGCTGGCGGAGGCGAACGACGTCAAGCCGACCACGATCCACCGCTGGACTCGCGAGGCCAAGCTCCGCGGGCTGATCGCTCTCCCCTCAGATAAGACCTAGGCCGGCACCTTCCACTCGATGCAAACGGCGTCTGGGTTGAAGTAGCCCCATTGCTTGCCGTACTCGGGAGTCCACCCCGCAGGGCGTCCGAGGCTGGACGGCAGAATGATGACCCGCATGATCTGCGAGATGACAGCTCGCCTGCGGTCGAGGTCGAGTTCGTCCCAGACAGCTTGAGCGTTGCCCGCCCGGAAGGGACTCAGGGCCGTGACGCGAGCTGCAGCGGCGTCGGCCTGGTCGAGTTCTTCCCGGCGGCGAGCCGTCGTCTGGTTTGCCGTGACCAGCTGCGCCTTAGTCATCAGACCTTCGGCGAACATCTCGGCCGCTTCCTGGTCGCGCAGTCGTAGCGCCTCACGCTCGAGGACGCGGGCGCGCGCCGAGGTGTCGTCTCCCCTACTCTCGAACGCCTCGACCGCGCCAGGCCTGGACAGCCATTCAACAGCCAGCATGCTCACGTACCGGTCGAGGTGCTCGGGATTGCGGGCGACGTGGTTACGGCCCGCCGCGCACCGGTAGGAGGGCACCGTCTTCCGCTTGCCGCCTGTACTTAGTCCGGCTGTGCCGACTATGACCGTGGTCTTCTCAGCCTCGGCCTCGACACACACACCGCATTCATACAGACCGGATCCTTGCCAGCGACGCTGCGGCCCTGGCGTGGTGCGACGGGAAGGGTCGTTGAGGAGAGCGACGATGGCCCGCCACTTCGGCTCCTCGATGATGGCCGGCCACTCAGCCTGTCCAACGATCTCGCCGCGGTGCTCCATCAGGCCCGCGTTACGGGGGCGCAGGAAGACCGTACGAACGCTCTTGGGAGTCCACTGCCCGCCCGTGCTGGTGGCGACGCCGCGGGCGTTCCAGTCACGCGTGATGGCGAACGTGCTGACGCCCGAGAGGAGATCGTCTCCCCTGGCGTCCAACTCAGCCGCTTCGACCTGGCGTACCGTCACCCCGTCAGGCTCGAACCCGAACGGGCGGCGACCACCCAGCCATCTACCTTCCATGGCGGATTCCACCTTCATAGCCTCGATTCGTTCGATGGCGTGGTCAACCTCGTACGCTGCGTCGACCACGTCGTTACGGAACCGCTTGCGCCCGGTAGGCGTCGACAGGTCGTAGGAGCCGGATCGCGCCGTCTCCACAGGGTGCTGCCCCTTTGCGCACTCCGCAATGAAGGACTCGGCCTCGCCCGGGTTGCGGTGGAGTCGGTCAGCGTGCCAGGCGAGCACTCCTAGTGGCAGCGACCTCTTGTCATGGTGCAACTCGTCGATCATCGCCTTGTAGTCGTCGCGGCGGGCGGCGTCGGCGCCTACCTTGACGAACGCGGTCCGGTCGGTGTCGATGAACTCGGCGACGATACGGCCGCCGACTCTGTCTAAGTGGACTTGGCAGGCCCGTCTTTGGCGAGTTATACCGGCTCGCCCTTTGGATTTGCGCAGGTAGAGCACATATTCGCGCACGTTGGGATCCGACATAATTTAAGTATGCCACAGCTTGACATTCGCTAGGTCGAACTGGCTGCCACGCTTGGGCAGGCTGGCGGGGAAGAGGCTCACCGTGATGCGGGCGTCGGGCCAGGGGTAGTGGCTGTTGACCATCGCCGAGCGGACGCGGTCGCGGGCTTCGCTGAGCGCGGTGTCGGGCAGGCCGATGAGGTGGATGCCTGCCAGGCCGCTGCCGACGTCGGCCTCGACCTCGACGCTTCGGCCTGTCACGCCGATGAGGGTGACGCTGCGCGTGCGTGCCACTGCCATCTAGATCGCCCCCCGGACGTGGCGGATCGCGAAGTCGTCGCCGATCCGCTCCAAGGCGATGACGTCGACGCGCACGAAGTCGAAGCGGCGGGGTTGGGCGGCCAGCCACTTGGCGGCGAGCATGCGCAGACGGGCCAGCTTGGCGGGGCGGACGGCTTCGAGTGCGGTGCCGTGGGTGCGGCCTGATCTGGTTTTGACCTCTATGACGACGAGGTTCGTGCCGTCTTCCGCGATGACGTCGATCTCGCCGTGGCGGCAGCGCCAGTTTCGATCGAGGATCTGCATGCCCTCGGCACGCAGGTAGTCGACGGCGACCTGCTCGCCGTGTTTGCCCAGCTCGTCTTTGGGTGACATGGGACCACCTCCGGGGCTGACTGTTCCGGAGCGGGGGTGGGGTGGAGGGGGGTGAATCGGATTCTGTGGACGGCGGGGGTGTGGGGCTGAGCGCCTGTGGACAACCGAATGGCCGGGTAGGTGGGGCGGTCCGCGGAGTCTTGATGATGGAGGTGCGAGGGACGGCTCGCGACCTTGGGAACCGCCGGGGCAGCTCGCGACCTTGGGAACCGCCGGAGCGGCTCGCGACCTTGGGAACCGCCGGAGCGGCTCGCGACCTTGGGAACGGCCGGAGCGGCTCGCGGCCTTGGGAACGGCCGGCTTGTGACCTTGGAACGGGTGTGCGTCTGGGGCGCGGATGAGTCGCCCTCACACCTCCGGCTGCGGCTGCGGCTGCGGCTGCGGCTGCGGCTGCGGCTGCGGCTGCGGCTGCGGCTGCGGCAAGCATGCGTCCCCAGGGCGGGGCAGGGCTTCCCGCTGAAGGTGACCAGGGGACCTAGGTGGCTCGGCGTGTATGGGCCGGACGTGGGGAGCATCCGCCAAAGGGAAACGGTCAGGAGACAACTCGGCGGGCGGGCGTCCGAACGGCTCGTCATGGGCGGGCCTAGCGACTCCGGCCAGGCTGGACTGGCCAAAGGGCCTCGGCTGGCTGCACTGACGCGGGATGGGCGCAGGCCGAGATGGACGCGGAGCAGACGCGAGGCACAGGGCGACGCATGGCATGGGCAGGGGAGCCGGGCACAGGGCGACGCGGGCAGACGGGCGTAGGCCCCAGACGGACGCGGGGCGCGGGTAGACGCGGGGCGCAGGGCGACGCATGGCATAGGCAGGGGAGCCGGGCACAGGGCGACGCGGGCAGACGGGCGTAGGCCCCAGACGGACACGGGGCACAGGGCACGAGGCACAGAGGACGCGGGGGAAGACAAGCGGCGGTCCCGGACGGGCGCAGGCCCCAAATGGACGCGGAGCGCAGGGGCGCGGCGGCCCGCAGGGAGGTGGGGCCCGAAGGGGTGTGAGCCAACGAGCCTCGTGAGTGACCGAGTCGGCAGACGGGTGTGGTTCGTCAGCGGCCAGGGGGTGTGAGCCCGAAGGGGTGTGAGCCAACGAGCCCCGCGGGTGACCGGGTCGGCAGACTGGTGCTGTTCGTCGGCGGCCAGAGGGGGCGTGGGCCCGAAGGCGAGCGTGGCGTGGTCAGGGAACGCCCGTCCACCTCGCCGGGTGGGAACCACGGCGAATGCCGTCGAAAGAGCGATGCGCAGATGATGCCACGCCGGGAAATTGCGGGTAGAAGCCCTCTGCCCCCGCGCGAGTCTGCGCCGCCCCTGGCAGACGGAGGTGGAAGCCCTCCGCCCAGCCCCGGTCTGCGCCGCCCCTGGCAGACAGAGGTGGAAGCCTTCCGGCCAGCCCCGATCTGCCCGCATCTGGAAGGCGGAGGTGGAAGCCCTCCGCCCGGCCCGGGACTGCGGCCACCCCTGGAAGACGGAAGTGGAAACCTTCCGGCCAGCCCCGATCTGCGCCACATCTGGAAGACGGGAGTGGAAGCCCTCCGCCCGGCCCCGATCTGCGCCACATCTGGAAGACGGAAGTGGAAGCGCTCCGGCCAGGCCCGGTCCGGGCCGCGTCTGGAAGACCGGGTGGAGTCTCCGAGCCGGCCCGGTCTCCACGCCCGTAAGGCGCTGATGGAAGCCCCTGACCGGACCCGTCACGGAATTCAGCCCGAGAAGCCCTCCTTGGGCATTTCCAGGTCAGGCTTGGCCAGTTCTTCGACGTTGACGTCCTTGAACGTCACCACCCGTACATTCTTAACAAACCGTGCAGGCCGGTACATATCCCAAACCCAAGCATCCTGCATCTTCACGTCGAAGAACACGTCCCCGTTCTCCGCCGTCCGCACGTCGAGATCCACCGAGTTCGTCAGATAGAACCGCCGCTCGGTCTCGACGACATACGTGAACAGCCCGACCACATCACGGTATTCGCGGTAAAGCTGCAGCTCCATCTCGGTTTCGTACTTCTCGAGATCCTCTGCGCTCATCCCGGTCCTCCAGCCTGATCAGGCAACTCCTGCCCCCACTCCATTCTCCCCCACGAAGGTCCGTGACACCGTCACGAAGGAGAAGCGATGGTGTGAACATGGCCCATACGAGCGCAACGCCCGCCGGTGGGCCGGAGTCACATACCCCTTGTGCTCCGCGAAGCCGTACTCGGGAAAGTCCGAGGACAGCTCCGTCATCATCCTGTCCCGCGTCACCTTCGCCACGATGGACGCGGCCGCGACGCAGGCCGCCACCTGGTCCCCCTTCCACACGGCCAGCGACGGCGCGGGCAGCCCTGGGACGGGGAAGCCGTCGGTGAGGATGTATCCGGGAACCAACGGCAACCGCGCCACCGCCCGCCGCATTCCCGTGACGTTGCACTTGTGCAGCCCGCGCGCGTCGATCTCGGCGGGAGGGATCACGACGACGCCGACCTCGGCCGTGGCCATGATCTTGTCGTACAGCGCCGACCTGATCGGGGGCGCCAGCAGCTTGGAGTCGGCCAGCCCCTCGATCTCGCGCCTGAGCACGACGGCAGCCACCACGAGGGGTCCCGCGCAGGCGCCCCTGCCCGCCTCGTCGACTCCGGCGATCGGGGTCAGCCCCCTGCGCGCCAGCGCCCGCTCGTAGGCGTAGAGCCCGGAATCGCGCCGGACAACGCTAGGACGTGGTCGAAACATGACACACGCAGCGTACGCCCCATCCGCGACTCACCGCACCTTGTCGAAGATCTCGGGCCGGCTGAGGATCGTGGCGTGGGAGAAGGGCCAGTAGATGGCCCACGCCCTGCCGATCACCTGGTCCTCGGAGATCCACTCGCCGGCTTGGCGCACGTGGGTCCTGGAGTCGACGGAGGCGGAGCGGTGGTCGCCCATGAGCCAGAGCTTGCCCTGGGGCACCGTGTAGGAGAACTCCTCGCCCGAGGGGAAGTCGTCGGGGAAGAGGTAGTTCTCGTCGAGCGGAATCCCGTTGACGGTGATGCGCTTCTTCGCGTCGCAGCAGGCGACCTTGTCGCCGCCGACGGCGATGACCCGCTTGATGGTGTCCTCGCCGTTCCACCCCGTGAAGACCACGATGTCGCCGCGTTCGCTGGCGCCGTGGAGCTTGTTGACGCTCACCCTGTCGCCGATCCTGAGCGTGTTCTCCATCGACTCGGAGGGGATGTAGAACGACCGCACGACGAACGCCTGCAGCAGCAGCGCCGCGCCGACGCCCAGGGCGATCAGGAACAACGTCTCCTTGAGCCCGCCTCTGCGCTTCTTGCTCTCTTCAACTGCCATGGGGGTACGGCTACCGCCTCGTGTGCCAGCGTCGGCGCAGCCAGAACAGCGGCAGGGCGCCTGCGAGCCCGGCCAGTGCCGGTGCCGCCCCTGCCAGAGCGCCGGCGGGCTGCGCGAACGTCTCGGGGATGGACAGGGTCGTGGCCCTGGACAGGGGCCAGATGATGACGAAGGCGCGGCCGATGACCTGGTCGACAGGGATCGAGCCGCCGCCGGGGGCGGAGGTGTGCTCGCGGGAGTCGAGCGAGACCTGACGGTGGTCGCCCATCACCCAGAGCCGCCCTTCGGGCACCTTGGTCGTGAAGAAGCTCTGGGAGGGCACGTTGCCAGGATAGAGGTAAGGCGATTCGTCCAGCGCGACGCCGTTGACCGTGATGCGTCCCTTGATGTCGCAGCATGTGACGGTATCGCCGCCGACGCCGATGACCCGCTTGATGTAGTCCTTCTCGCCGGGCACGACGCCGAAGGCGGTGCCCGCCCAGCGGAAGAAGGCGGCGACGGGGTTGGTGGGCATCTCGGGGGCGACGCCCGCGTCCCAGGAGTCCGCGCCGGAGAAGACGACGATGTCGCCGCGCTCGATGTCGCGGGTGCGGTAGACGAGCTTGTTGACCAGGACCCTGTCGTTGGTCAGGAGGGTGTTCTCCATCGACTCCGACGGGATGTAGAACGCCTGGAACACGAAGGTCTTGACGACGAGAGCCAGCACCAGTGCCATGACCACGAGCACGGGTAGTTCTTTCCAGAACGACCCTTTCCTCCGTGCAGCTGTCTCCACCTTGTTCCGGCTCTCGCTTTTCATCGCTGACGAGCCTAGATGAAGGCCCTGCCCGAGGGAGGGTACACGCGACCCCGCGTCGCTCCACATAAAGGAAATGCCCCTGCAAAGCCGAACGGCCCCGTGACCTGCGTGGTCACGGGGCCCTTCGGTGAGGACCTACTTGCCGGCGGGCACGGCCTCGCGCTTCTCGCGGATGCGGGCGGCCTTGCCGCGCAGGTCGCGCATGTAGTAGAGCTTGGCGCGACGCACGTCACCGCGGGTGACCAGCGTGATCTTCTCGATGACCGGGCTGTGGACCGGGAAGGTGCGCTCGACGCCGACACCGTAGCTGACCTTGCGGACCGTGAAGGTCTCGCGGGCGCCACTGCCCTGGCGGCGGAGCACGAAGCCCTTGAAGACCTGGACGCGGGAGCGGTTGCCTTCGACGACTCGGACGTGCACCTCGAGCGTGTCACCGGGGCGGAAGGCCGGGACGTCGCTGCGCAGGGTGGCCTTCTCGAGCTCCTGGATCTTCGTGTGCATGAGAGCGTTTCCTCAACGTTTAGCGAGCATGCGGAGGTCCACCCGGCAGCGCCTGGGCACTGCGACGAGGGGGACACGCCTGCTGGTTGGATGAATCAGGTGGCCTACGACGGGCACACCAGCGATTCAGTCTGCCATATCTTCCGGCTCGGCGCGAAACGAGAGCAGCAGCTCCTTGTCCCGCTTGTCGAGAGCCGAGGCCTCGAGCGCCTCGACCAGATCGGGCCGGTTCCTCATCGTACGGCGCAGCGCCTCGTCCCTGCGCCATCTGGCCACTTTTCCGTGGTGTCCGGAAAGCAGCACGTCAGGCACCTCGCGCCCTCTCCAGACCGGCGGCTTGGTGAAGACGGGCCCTTCGAGCAGGTTCTGCATCGCGCCGGGGGCGAAGGAGTCGTCGACGGCCGAGTGGGCGTTGCCGAGCACGCCTGGCAGCAGCCTGCCGATCGCCTCGACCATGACCAGGACGGCCGCCTCGCCGCCCGCCAGGACGTAGTCGCCGATGCTGACCTCGTCGACGGGCAGGCGCGTGCCGTACTCGGCCATGACACGGGAGTCGATGCCCTCGTAGCGTCCGCAGCAGAACAGCAGCCACGGCTCGTGGGCGAGCTCCTGGGCCAGCTCCTGGGTGAAGGGGCGGCCGCTCGGCGTGGGCACCACCATGCGGGGCGTGCCGTCACCGATGATCGAGTCGATCGCCTCGCCCCAGACCTCCGGCTTCATGACCATGCCGGGGCCGCCGCCGTAGGGGGTGTCGTCGACGGTCTTGTGGACGTCGTGCGCCCAGTCGCGCAGCTGGTGCAGCCGCACGTCGAGGGTGCCGCGCTCGCGCGCCTTGCCGATGAGGGAGACGTCGAGCGGGGCGAAGTACTCGGGGAAGATCGAGACGATGTCGAGCCTCATGACAGCAGGCCTTCCGGCGGGTCGACGACGAGCCTTCCCCCTGGCACGTCGACCTCGGGGACGAGTGCCTTGACGAACGGGATGAGGGCGTCGTCGGCGTCGGCGCGCCGTACGACCAGGAGGTCCTGGCCGTGGTGGAGCACGTCGGTGACCTCGCCGACCCGCTCGCCGCCGACGGTGACGACGGACAGCCCGATGAGCTGGTGGTCGTGGAACTCGTCGGGGTCGTCGGACGGCGCCACATCGGCCGAGTCGATGACCAGCAACGTGTCGCGCAGGTCCTCGGCCGCCTCGCGGGAGAAGACTCCCTCGAAACGCACCAGCAGGATGCCCTTGTGCCAGCGGTGGCCCTCGACCGAGAGCGGGCCGCGCGCGGCGGGCTCGGTGGCCAGGGACGATCCCGGGGCGAAGCGCAGGCCTGGCTCGTCGGTTCGGACCTCGACGGTCACCTCGCCGCGCACCCCGTGGGGGCGGCCGATCCTGCCGACGACTAGCTGCACCTTTGCACTACCTTCCACGAAAACGGCCCCCACCGGCCAGGCCGGTGGGGGCACGACACTCCTCGCTAGCGGACGGCCTCGTGCAGATCGAGCAGGTCGACCCGCACGTACTTGCCGTCGGACAAGGCGTTGATCACAGTGCGCAACGCCTTGGCCGTGCGGCCGCCGCGACCGATGACCTTGCCGAGGTCCTCGGGGTGGACCCGGACCTCGAGAACGCGCCCGCTTCTGATGCGGCGGGCACGGACGCGGACGTCGTCGGGATTCTCGACGATGCCCTTCACGAGGTGCTCGAGGGCCTCCTCGAGCATGTCAGGCCTCGGCCGGAGTCTCAGCGGGAGCCTCAGCGGCGGGCTCCGCGGCCTCTTCCTTCTTCTTGGCCTTCCTCGGCGTGGTGGCGGCGGTGCCGGTGTCGCCACCGGACAGCGCCTCCTTGGCCGCAGCCTCGTAGATGGCGTGACGGTCGGCCTTGGGCTCGGCGACCTTCAGCGGCTCAGGGGCGGCCTCGCCCTTGAACTTCTGCCAGTCGCCGGTGAGCTTGAGCAGCTTGAGGACCGGCTCGGTCGGCTGCGCGCCGACACCCAGCCAGTACGCGGCGCGCTCGGCGTCGATCTTGATGAACGAAGGGTTCTCCTTCGGGTGGTACAGGCCGATCTCCTCGATCGCCCTGCCGTCCCGCTTGGTACGGCTGTCGGCGACGACGATGCGGTACTGCGGGTTGCGGATCATGCCGAGCCGCTTGAGCTTGATCTTGACTGCCACTGGTGTGGTCTCTCCTGCATTAGAGCGTGGGTGAGCTTCGCCTCGCCGAGTGGGGCACGGCGGAGTGTCGGCTCGAGGGACAGGCGTGACCGGCGGGAGGTGAGAGGGCACCCACCTGGCCACGGTGTTCCAACATGCCATTGTGCCAGATCCAAAGGGGTGAGCGAACCCGACACAGCCCTCAGCGGAAACTGACGCCCAACTGCTGCAACGCGGTGAGGGCGAAGATGGCGAGCACGAGGACCGCGATGATCACTCGTGCCCGCTTGTCGAACATCACTGCTGGCCTGGCAGCTTCAGCTTGGAGGGGTCGAAGCCCGGCGGCAGCTCCATTCCCTTGGGGAGCTTGCCGCCCAGGCCGCCGAGGTTGCCGAGGGCGCCGCCCATGCGGGGCGCCGCCTCCTCCTCGGCGGAGTTGGCCTTGCCCAGCGCCGCCTTGCGCGGGTCGCCGCTGACGCGCCGCCCCTTCTTGGACTTCTTCTGCGCCGCCTTGGCGGCCTTGCCCCTGCCGCCCGGCATGCCGGGGATGCCCAGGCCCCCCGCCATGCGCTTCATCATCTTCTGCGCCTCGAAGAAGCGGGTGACCAGGTTGTTCACCGCCGTCACCGACACGCCGGCGCCACCCGCGATGCGCGCCCTGCGCGACCCGTTGATGATCTTCGGGTCGTGCCGCTCGCCCGGCGTCATCGAGCGGATGATGGCGGCGATGCGGTCGAGGTCGCGGTCGTCGATGGAGTTGATCTGGTCGCGCATCTGCCCCATGCCGGGCATCATGCCGAGCAGGTTCTTGATGGGGCCCATCTTCTGGACCATCTGCATCTGCTCGAGGAAGTCCTCGAGGGTGAAGTTCTCGCCCGAGGTGAGCTTGCCCGCCATCTTGGCGGCCTGCTCCTCGTCGAAGGTCTTCTGTGCCTGCTCGATCAGGGTGAGGATGTCGCCCATGTCGAGGATGCGCGAGGCCATCCTGTCGGGGTGGAAGGCGTCGAAGTCCTCGAGCTTCTCACCCGTCGAGGCGAACATGATGGGTCTGCCGGTGATGTGGCGTACCGACAGGGCGGCGCCGCCCCTGGCGTCGCCGTCGAGCTTGGTGAGCACGACGCCGTCGAAGCCGACGCCCTCCATGAAGGCCTGCGCGGTCGTGACCGCGTCCTGGCCGATCATGGCGTCGACGACGAACAGGACCTCGTCAGGCGAGACCGCGTCGCGGATGTCGGCGGCCTGCCGCATCAGCTCCTGGTCGATGCCCAGGCGGCCGGCCGTGTCGATGATGACGATGTCGTGCTGGCGCTGCCTGGCGAAGTCGATCGACTGCCTGGCCACGCCGACGGGGTCGCCCACGCCGTTGCCAGGCTCGGGGGCGAAGACGGCGACCTGCGCCCGCTCGCCCACGACCTGCAGCTGGGTGACCGCGTTGGGTCGCTGCAGGTCGGCGGCGACGAGCATGGGCGCGTGGCCCTGGTCGCGCAGCCACTTGGCCAGCTTGCCCGCCAACGTCGTCTTGCCCGCGCCCTGCAGACCGGCCAGCATGATGACCGTCGGCGGCGTCTTGGCGTAGCGGAGCCTGCGGGTCTCCCCGCCCAGGATCGCGATCAGCTCGTCATTGACGATCTTGACGACCTGCTGGGCGGGGTTGAGCGCCTGGGAGACCTCGGCGCCGCGAGCCCGCTCCTTGACCTGGGCGACGAACGCCTTGACCACAGGCAGCGCGACGTCGGCCTCGAGCAGCGCGATGCGAATCTCGCGCGCTGTGGCGTCGATGTCGGCGTCGGACAGCCGACCCTTGGATCGGAGGGAGGAGAAGACCGATGTCAGCCGGTCGGAAAGCGTCTCGAACACGTGGTAGGCCAGTCCTCGAAGCGAATATGCGTGGTCTTGCGACTCAGCCTAACCGCTATTGGAGACCGGGGACGGCCATGCGGATGGTCAACGCGTGCTCGACCAGGGTGATCAGCGCGCTCTTCACCGAGTCGCGGGCGCGGGCGTCCAGCCTGACGATCGGGATGTGCGGCGACAGCGTGAGCGCGTCGCGCACCTCGTCCTCCGAGTGGAGCTGCTGCCCGTCCCAGCCGTTCAGGCCGACGACGAAGGGCAGCTTGGCCTCCTCGAAGTAGTCGATCGCGGGGAAGGAGTCGGCCAGCCTGCGGGTGTCGACGAGCACGACGGCGCCGATGGCGCCGCGGACCAGGTCGTCCCACATGAACCAGAACCGGTGCTGACCCGGCGTGCCGAACAGGTACAGGATCAGGTCCCTGTCCAGCGACACCCGGCCGAAGTCCATGGCCACGGTCGTGGTGGTCTTGTTCGGGGTGAGCGAGACGTCGTCCACGCCCGCCGAGGCGTTGGTCATGACAGCCTCGGTGGTGAGCGGCAGGATCTCCGACACCGCACCCACGAACGTCGTCTTCCCCACGCCGAAGCCGCCGGCCACGACGATCTTCGTCGAGGTCAGCCCGCGGCTAGAGCCTGCGAAGTCCACTGAGCACCCTTTCGAGCAGGTTGATGTCGGGCTTTCCAGCGTCGAGCTGTGGCTGGTGCACCCGCACGAGTCCCTCCGTCGCCATGTCCGCGATCAGCACCCTGACCACGCCGAGCGGGATCCGCAGCAGCGCCGAGATCTCCGCCACCGACCGCACGCTGCGGCAGAGCTGGCTGATGGCCGCGTACTCCGGCATGTGCGAGAGATCACGCGGCTCCACCGTGGCGGAGGAGACCAGCGCCTCCATCGCGAACTTCACCCGCGGCGCCGTACGCCCGCCCGTCACTGCGTATGGACGGACCGGTGAGGCCGGCTCGGCATGGACGGGCTGCGGGGGCTGCCAGCCGCCGCCGGGATTCCATCTGGGGTCCGTCACTTACATCACCTGGTCTGGGTCGCGCGGAGCTCGGCGCGTACGGCAGGCGTGAGCACCTGACCGGCCCGCTCCACCATCAGCGTCATTTGGTACGCCACCAGCCCCATGTCGCAGTCGGGCGCTGCCAGCACCGCCAGGCACGAGCCGTCGCTGATCGCCATGATCAGCATCAGCCCGCGCTGCATCTCGACGATCGTCTGGGTGACGGGCCCTCCCTCGAAGACCCGTGCGGCTCCCTGCGTCAGGCTGATAAGCCCTGAGGCGATGGCGGCCAACTGGTCGGCTCGGTCGGCCGGGAATCCAGAAGAGGCCGCCAGCGGCAGGCCGTCCGAAGAGACCACCACCGCGTGGGCGACTCCGGGAACGCCACTGACGAAGTCGGTGATCAACCAGTCGACCCCGCGTGCCGCGTGACTCAGGTCGTTCACTCGTCCTCCTCCCTGCTATCAACGGTCCTCGGGCCGCCCGTGTAGCGGCCTTCGCTGATGTCGTCACGTGCGGCCCTGAACCCCTGTTGGAAGCTCGAGAACCTGTTGCGCACCCGTTCCGGCGAGATCGCCGGCATGGGCGCGACTCCCTTGGGCGCCGAGGTGTCGGCGGAGCCGGGGACGAGGTTGGCCTTGGGCACCCGCTTGGGCAGCCCGGCGGCCGTGGACCCGTCCTTGACGGGCTCGCGTACGGCTTCCGCCGCCGACCAGCCCGCGTCGGCCTTGGCCGCGCCCCACTCCTCGCCCTTGTCGAACCAGGCCGACTCGACGGAGGCGAAGATCGGCAGGAACTCGTCGCCCTTGGCGCCCTTCACCGCGGGGATGGGTCCCGTCGGGTTCGACTCGACCTCGGGGAAGTCGTACCGTCCCGTGCCCGGCGAGGCGCTCGCCCTGTCCTGGAACGACCAGGTGGAGGGCTGCTCGGCGGGCGTGGACTCGGGCCACGCCCCCTTGCTGGGCGCCCATACGTCGGCCTCGCCGCTGTCGAAGGTGCCGCCCGCCACGCGGGGGCCCGAGGCCCACGCGCCGCTCTCGGACGGCCACTGGGCCCCGGCTCCGTCGGAGGAGGGCCATTGGGGGGCGGCTCCGTCGGAGGAGGGCCACTGCGGCGCGCCGCCGTCGGAGGAGGGCCACTGGGCCGAGGACGGCCACGAACCCATGCCGCCGCCCGTGTCGGCGCCGCCCCAGCTCGGCACGGACCCAGGGTCGGAGCTCCAGCCACTGGGCCCGCCGGTGCCCGGCCCTGGCTCGGAGGCCCAGGCGGGGCCGGTGTCGGCCGTGAAGGGGGCGGGTCGCTGGGTGTCGGCGGGCCAGCCCGCGGGCGAGTGCGTCTCCACGCCTCTGGCTCCCGTGCCCGCCATGGCGGGCGTGGCGCCGCCCAGCAGCGACTCGGGCAGCAGCACCATCGCGGTCAGGCCGCCGCCGCCGTGCGGGCGCAGCTGCACCCTGACGCCGTGCCGGTGGGCCAGCCTCGCGACCACGAACAGACCCATGCGCCGCGACACCGACACGTCCACGGTCGGCGCCTCGGCCAGGCGCGCGTTGGCCTGGACGAGCTCCTCCTGGGTCATGCCGATGCCGGAGTCGGTGATCGACACCATCATGCCGCCGCCGTCGATCCTGTTGCCCGAGACCACGACGTGGGTCTCGCGGGGGGAGAAGGCAAGCGCGTTCTCGACCAGCTCGGCCAGCAGGTGGATGACGTCGTTGACGGCCTGGCCCGCGACGGCCGCGCCGCCCGGCACCTGGAGGTTCACCCTGTCGTAGTTCTCGACCTCGGAAAGGGAGGCACGGGCGACGTCGACGAGCTGCACCGGCTGGCTCCACCGTCGCGGCGGGTCCTGCCCGGCGAGGACCAGGAGGTTCTCGGAGTTGCGGCGCATACGGGTGGCCAGGTGGTCCAGCTTGAACAGGTTCGCGAGCCGCTGCTCGTCCTGCTCGCCCTGTTCCAGGCCGTCGATGAGGGTGATCTGCCGTTCGACCAGCGTCTGACTGCGGCGGGAGAGGTTGACGAACATGGCGTTGACGTTGGCGCGGAGCTTGGACTCCTCACCGGCCAGCCGTACGGCCTCGCGGTGGACCTCGTCGAAGGCCCGCGCCACTTCACCGATCTCGTCCTGGGAGGAGACGCCGATCGGCGGGACCTCCACGGTCTCCGTGCCGTGTCCTTCCTCGCGTAGCCGCTGCACGATGCCCGGCAGCGTCCTGCCCGCGACCTCCAGCGCGTCACCGCGCAGCCGGCGGAGCGGGCGGACCAGCGACCGCGCCATGATCGCGGTGATGACCAGGACGATGATGAGGAGCACGAGGACGAGCGCGATGTTGATGACGGCGACCTGCTGCTCGGCGGCCTTCAGCTCGGTGCTCTTGATCGTGATGGAGCCGGACAGCGCTTTCTCCACCGCGTAGAGCCGGTCCGCGGTCTTGGAGATCGCGTCGAACCAGCGCTGGGCGTCCTGGGTCGTGGAGGTGTCCAGCGCGCGCAGCGACGTCCGCTGGTTGTGCAGGTAGACGGCCCTGGCGACGTACAGCTCGGCGCGGCCGACCTCCTGGCCGGTCACCGTGTCGTCGAAGAACTGCCGCTGCGCGGGCGTGGCCGCGGCGCGGAAGGCGTTTCGCTCGCTGTCCCTGCCGGATCGGGCGGCCAGGAAGGCGTCGAACTCGGTGCCGTCGAAGCGGCCCCGCACGAGGGCGATCGTCAGCAGTGCCCGCTCTTTCGAGACCTCGTCCTTGACCCTCGCGACGGCGCCGAGGGCCGCGTTGGTGACGATGAGCTCGTCGTCGGAGACACCCTGGACGGTCTCGTCGTAGAGCTGCAGCATCTCGGCGATGGTCTCGGAGTACTTCTCCATGACCGGCACGGGGGGCAGCTGGGTGTCGGTGACCGTCGTCCGCAGGGTGGGCAGCTGGTCGAGCCGGATCCGGACCTGCGCCAGCTCGCGGCGGCCCAGCTCCGACATCGACTCCTCTGCCGTCCGCGCGGCGGCCTTGACCTTGGTGACCGCGGCGTCGACCGCCTGGTACTGGGTCTTGAGGCCCTGGAGGTCGCCGTCGTCCCTGTTGGCCGCGACGAACCTGGCCGAGAGGTCCCGTTCGAGGGCGAGTTCGTGACCGAGCCCGCCGAGCGCGACCACCAGCTCCGCCCCGTCGGCGACGCGTCCGTACTCCTCCGCGCTGCTGATCGACGTGGTCACGCGGAGCGCGCCGAGCAGAACGGCCACGACGGTCGGGACGGCGATGAGCGCCACGAGCCGCGTGCGCACCCGCCAGTTGCGCAGGGCGATCTTGCTACCGGCGTCCTCGCCCGGCTCGGGCATCGGCTCGCGAGCCGCTTTGGGGCCCGGGGGTTCCGGCGCGATGCCACGACCGGAGCCGGTCGTTGCTGTCCTCACAAGTCGTAACCTCTCGCGGATGCCTGCGCTTGTGCGGAGCGAACCGATTCGCCGGTGAGACGAGTGGTTGCAGGCAAGTATCGGGGCAATTGGAGCACAACCTTCTATCTCACGCCAATGCAATGCAACTTTTGGAACGCTCCAATGGGTTACGCATTTATTGCCACTCCGCCCACAGGACGCCCTGCCACATCCGCCAATAAATCAGACATACATCCCGTTACGTATAGCAATCACCACATTAGGGACATGTCGTAATTCCTCCTTTTCGCGCATGACCCCCTATACGAGACACCCGTCTTCCAGGAAAGATCGCGCTCCTGTACGCTTCACGCCCGTCATAACGGACATCCACGCTTCCCCCCCTCGCAGGAGCTCCTCGATGACTCGCATAGTCCGCGCCCGCGCGCTCGTTCTCGGCTTGGCGGCGGCGCTCTCCCTAGCCGCTTGCGGTGGATCGGATACGGCCAGCGCCCCCGCCGGGGGAAAGGGGCTGGAGAAGACCACGATCAAGGTCGGCGCCCTTCCCATTCCCGACCCGGCCGCGCTCTACATCGCCAACGCCAAGGGGTTCTTCAAGGCAGAGGGACTCACCGTCGAGCCGGTGATCATCCAGGGCGGCGCCGCCGCGCTTCCGCAGATCAAGAACGGCGCCCTCGACATCTCGCACACCAACTACGTCTCGACCTTCCTCGCGGCAAGCAAGGGCGAGAAGATCAAGGTCGTCGGTGACGTCTACCAGGCCGCGCCGAACACCTTCAACCTCATGGTCCCCAAGGACTCCCCGCTGAACTCGGTGGCCGACCTCAAGGGCAAGACCGTTCTGGTCAACACCCTCAACAACATCGGCACCCTCACCGTGGAAGCCACGCTGAAGGTCGCGGGACTCACGAAGGACGACATCAAGTTCATCGAGAAGCCCTTCCCCGACATGGCCAACGCCCTCAGCACCGGCCAGGGCGACGCGGCGTGGATGACCGAGCCGTTCATCACCGCCACCCAGAGCCAGGCCGGGTTCCGCAAGCTGGCCGACACCATCTCGGGCCAGACCGCCGACCTGCCGATCGCCGCCTGGATGGCGACCGAGGAGTGGACGAAGAAGTACCCGAAGACGCTGGCCGCCTTCCAGCGCGCCATCGCGAAGGCCCAGCAGCTGGTGGCCAGTGACCGCAAGGAGGTCGAGGCGGTGCTGCCCACCTACACCAAGATCGACGCCAAGACCGCCTCGGTGATCACCCTCGGGACGTTCCCGACCTCGCTCAACGAGACGCGGCTGCAGCGGGTCGCCGACCTCATGCTCGAGTACAAGTACATCCAGAGCCCGCTGGACGTGAAGACCATTCTGGTCGGCGCCACCGGATGAGCAGGGCGCGAATCCTCCGCGGCGCCGCAGGCGTCGCGGGGTTCCTCCTCGTCGGTGAGCTGACCGTCAGGTTCGCGCTCACCGACGACGTGGTCTTCCCGCCCCCCTCGCAGGTCCTGTGGGAGGCGGCGGGCCTGCTCGCCGACCCCGTCTTCCTGTCCGGGGTCGCGACCACCCTCACCAACTGGGCCCTGGGCCTGCTCCTGTCGGTCGTGGTCGCGGTGCCGCTCGGCGTGCTCCTGGGGAGCCTGCCGTCCGTGGAACGGGCCACCAGGCCGCTCCTGGAGTTCCTGCGGCCGATCCCCTCCGTGGCGATCATCCCGCTGGCGATCCTGCTGATCTCGACGGACTCGCTGATGAAGGTGTCCGTCATCGTCTACGCCTCGCTGTGGCCTGTGCTGATCAACACCCTGTACGGCATGCACGACGTCGACCCCCTCGCCAAGGAGTCGCTGCGCAGCTTCGGCTTCGGCCCCGTCGACGTGCTGCGCAGGGTGAGCCTGCCGAGCGCGGCGCCGTTCATGCTCACGGGCGTGCGCATCGCCGCGGGCATCGCGCTCATCCTCGCGGTCAGCTCCGAACTCCTGGCGGGCGGCACCGGCGGGATCGGCGTGTTCGTCATCCAGGCGGGCAGCGGCAACCGTACCGACCTCATCATGGCCGCCACGTTCTGGTCCGGGATCATCGGCCTGGTGGCCAACCTCCTGCTGGTGGCCGCCGAGCGGCGGCTCTTCCACTGGCACCAGGCCAGAACCGGAGCGACGACGTGAACGCTCTCAAGCGTGTATGGCTGGTTCCGCTGGTCGTGGCGCTCTGGGAGCTGACGACGCGGATCCTCCAGGACACCGACTTCCCCCCGCCCTCCACCATCGTGCTCAGAATGCACGAGATGTGGTTCTCGGGCCCCGTCAGCAGGCTCTTCCTGACCGATGACGCGATCGAGAACATCCTGCCCAGCCTGGGCCGCATGTTCACCGGCTGGATCCTCGCCGCCGTGCTCGGCGTGATCATCGGGGTCGTCCTCGGCCGGTCCCGCACCGCCGCCGACTACGTCGAACCGCTCATCCAGTTCGCCAGGGTCATCCCGCCGCCGCTGCTCCTGCCGCTGCTCCTGGTGCTCCTTCACGCGGGCCTGGCCATGCAGATCGCGGCCATCGTCTTCGGCGTCGTGTGGCCCGTGCTGCTCAACTCCATCGACGGCGCCAAGGCCGTGGACAGGACCTACACCGAGACCGCCATCGTCTTCGGCCTGACCAGGGCGCAGCAGCTGCGGAACGTCGTCATTCCCGCGGCCGCGCCGAAGATCTTCGCGGGGCTGCGCCTGAGCCTGTCGCTCGCGCTCATCCTGATGGTCATCTCCGAGCTGTTCGGCAGCGCGGACGGCATCGGATACCAGCTCCTGCAGGCGCAGCGCGGCTTCGACACCCCTGCGGTCTGGGGCGCCATCGCGCTTCTCGGCCTCTTGGGCTACCTGGTGAACGGGCTGTTCACCGTGGCCGAACGACGACTACTGGTCTGGCACCACCACGCCAGGCGCACTCACTAGATCACGCGTTGGAGGAAATCGTGTCACACCCGGCCGGCCCCATTTGGAACGCCATCTCGGGCATCTCCAGGTTCGCCGCCCTGGCGACGATGGCGGAGCTGGGATGCGCCGACCACCTGGCCGAAGGACCGTTGAACG
Source organism: Nonomuraea sp. bgisy101 (assembly GCF_057708945.1). Lineage (NCBI taxonomy): Bacteria > Bacillati > Actinomycetota > Actinomycetes > Streptosporangiales > Streptosporangiaceae > Nonomuraea > Nonomuraea sp. bgisy101. The sequence goes on along the minus strand of NZ_JBYITD010000025.1, from coordinate 65,248 downwards.
CCGAGGAGCTCGCTCTGAGGTGCGGCGCGCACGCCCCTTCGCTGCGCCGGGTCCTTCGCGAGCTGGCCGGCATGGGGATCGTGCGGTCGGTCGAGCCCGACCGGTACGAGCTGACCGAGGAGGGCTCCTCCCTGCGCTCCGACGCTCCCGACTCCACGTTGCCCGCCGTACGGATGATCGCCGAGGAGGGTTTCTGGTACGCCCTCGGCAACCTGCCCTCGACCGTGCGCCAGGGCCGCTCGGCGTTCGTCGAGCGGTACGGCCCGCTCTACGAGCGCCTCGGGCGGCACCCCGAGGTGGGCGCCGTCTTCGACGACTACATGACCTCCCGAGCCATGCCGTTCGCCCGGCAGGTGGCCGAGCGGTACGACTTCTCCGCCGTCGACACGCTCGTGGACGTGGCGGGAGGCAAGGGCCACATCCTGGCGGCGGTGCTGCACGCCCACCCTGGGGTCCGCGGCGTCCTGGTCGACCTGGCGCACGTGGTTCCCGGCGCGGCGGAGGCGCTGGGCGCGCACGGGCTGACGGACCGGTGCGAGGTGCTGGCGGGGGACTTCTTCGAGGGCGTCCCCGAGGGGGCTGACGCCTACCTGCTGGCCAGCATCCTGCACAACTGGGACGACAACGACGCCGAGCGCATCCTGCGCAGGGTCAGGGAGGCGATCAGGGAGGACGGGCGCCTGCTCATCCTCGAGATGGTCCTCCCCGACGAGGACGAGCCGCACGTCGGCAAGGACATGGACATGCGGATGCTCGCCCTGTTCGACGGCGGAACCGAGCGGACTCGCCAGGAGTACGCCGTCCTGCTGGAGAAGACCGGGTTCAGGTTGAGCGAGGTGTTCGACCTGTCCGCCGGGGCGAGCCTCGTGGAAGCCGTGCCCGTCTGACAGGAAGGTGTCAAGGCGATGGCCGTTCGATCACATGCTCCGATAGAGTCCGGATCACAACTCCAACCCCCCAGCGGCCTGAGGATTCAGCGTGCTTGAGATATCGAACCTCTCCCACGTCTACGGCAGCGGTCCCAGCGCCCACCATGCCATCGAGGGGCTGAATCTGAGCGTCTCCGAGGGCGAGCTGCTGTGCGTCGTGGGCCCTTCGGGCGCGGGCAAGTCCACCCTCCTGCGCTCCATCGCCGGGCTCATCCAGCCCACGGGCGGCGAGGTGCGCATCGCGGGCGAGCTGGTCAGGCAGACCCCCGACAACCTGGCCGTCGTCTTCCAGGACTACAGCCGCTCCCTTTTCCCCTGGATGTCCGTCGCCGAGAACGTGGCGCTGCCCCTGCGCCGCAAGGACATGGACAAGCGGCAGCGCAGGGCCGCCGCGCAGGAGGCGCTGGAGTCCGTCGGCCTCGAGGGCGCGGGCAAGAAGTACCCCTTCCAGCTGTCCGGCGGCATGCAGCAGCGGGTGGCGATCGCCAGGGCGCTGGCCTACCGGCCCACGCTGATGCTGATGGACGAGCCGTTCGGCTCGGTCGACGCGCAGACCAGGGAGGACCTGGAGGACCTGGTCCTGCAGGTGCGCGGGCACCATCAGATGACCATCGTGCTCATCACCCACGACATCGACGAGAGCGTCTACGTCGGCGACAGGGTCGTGGTGCTGTCGAAGGCGCCCGCCCACGTCGTCGGCGATCTGAAGGTGGAGCTCCCCTCCCCGCGCGACCAGATCTCCACCCGTGAGCATCCCGACTTCGTCCACCTGCGCGCCGAGGTAGGACGCCTCGTGCGCGGCGTCGAAAGGACCCACGCGTGAAGCGAGCAGCACTGGCGATCGTCCTGGTGTCGGCCCTGGCCGCCTGCGGTGGGGGCGGCGGTGACGGCGCCACGGCGCAGGAGAAGACGACGCTGACCGTCGGCGTGGTCCCCGTGCCCTCGTCGGCACCGCTGTTCATCGCCGAGAAGAACGGCTTCTTCAAGGCGGAGGGGCTCACGGTCAAGACCGAGATCATCCAGGCCCCGCAGGCCGTCATGCCGAAGATCCTCAACGGCAGCATGGACGCCTTCCTGACCAGCTACGTCTCGCTGCTGGCCATCAACGACTCGGGCGCGGCCAAGCTGAAGCTGTTCCAGCACGTTCAGACGGCGGCGCCGGGCATCGCCAGCGTCGTGGTCCCCAAGGACTCCCCCGTCAAGAGCGCGGCCGACCTCAAGGGCAAGACGGTGGGCGTCAACGTGCTCAGGGCGCTCGGCCAGACCGTCACCAACGCGCACCTGCAGCAGGCGGGTCTCAAGCCCGAGGACGTGAAGTTCGTCGCGGTGCCGTTCGCCGACCAGCTCACGGCGCTGTCGACCAAGAAGATCGACGCCGCGTGGCTGGTCGAACCCTTCCTGAGCGCCGCCAAGAAGGACGGCGCCGTCGAGATCATCGACACCACCTCGGGGCCGACCGACGGACTGCCGCTCGACGCGTGGGGCGTGTCGGAGGACTGGCTGGCCAAGAACCCGAAGACGGCCGCGGCCTTCCACCGCGCGCTGGCCAAGGCGCAGCAGATCGCCAGCACGGACCGGGAGGCGATCAACGCCGTCATCCCGACCTACACGCAGATCCCCGCGGAGACGGCCGCGGCGATGAAGCTCGGCCAGTTCTCCGCCGACGTCGACAAGGGCGAGTTCCAGAAGCTGGCCGACCTGCTGCACGGCTACGGCTACCTGAAGGCCAAGCCCGACGTCACCACGCTGATCCCCGCCAGGATCGGATGACCAAGGCGCTGGGCGTCGCGGGCGTGCTCGGCTTCCTGCTCCTGCTGGAGGTCGCCGGGCGCACCGGACTGATCGAGGTGCTTCCGCCGGTGTCCGCCGTGCTCGTGACGGCGGCGGGCCTGGTGGTCGACGGCGTCTTCCTCGCCGACGTCGGCGTGACGCTCGCCGCCTGCGCGACAGGCCTGCTGATCGCGATCGTCACGGCGGTGCCCGCGGGGCTGCTGCTCGGCACGGTGCCGGCGGTGGAGCGCTCGGTGCGTCCGCTGGTGGAGTTCCTGCGCCCGATCCCCTCGCTGTCGCTGATCCCGCTGGCGATGTTCGTCTGGACCGACAGCCAGGACGCCAAGACGGCCCTGGTCGTCTACACCTGCTCCTGGCCACTGCTGATCAACACGATGTACGGCCTGGCCGACGTCGACCCCGTCGCCAAGGACACGATGCGCGGCTTCGGCTTCGGACCCCTGGCGATCCTGTGGCGCGTCTCCCTGCCGAGCACCGCGCCGTTCATCGCGACGGGCGTGCGCATCGCTGTGTCCGTCACGCTGATCGTGGCGGTCAGCGTCGAGCTGATCGCGGGCGGTGCGGGCGGCATCGGCACCTTCCTGGTGCAGGCGGGCAGCGCCAACAGGGTCGACAGGATGCTGGCGGCCACCGTCTGGGCCGGCGCGATAGGGCTGGGCGCCAACGCGCTGTTCACGGCGGCGGAGCGCCGGCTGTTCGGCTGGCACAGGGCGAGGGCGGGTGAGGGCGCGTGATCAGGCGACTCGCCTGGTACTGGCTGCTGCCCGTCGCGGCGATCGCGTGGGAGGTGGCCACCCGCTCGATCGGCGCGGTCTACTTCCCTCCTCCTTCCACGATCCTGGCCAGGATGCACGAGATGTGGTTCGCCGGGCCGCCGACCCGGTTGTTCCTGACCGAGGAGGCCGCGGGCGACCTGCTGCCGAGCCTGGGCAGGCTGGCCGCGGGATGGGCGGTGGCCGCCGCGGCCGGCGTGGCGCTCGGGGTCGCGCTGGGCCGCTCGAGACTGCTGTCGGCGCTGGTGGAGCCGCTCGTCCATTTCGGCAGGTCGGTGCCGCCCGCCGCGCTGCTGCCTGTGTTCCTGGTCTTCTTCAGGGTCGGCACGCCGATCCAGCTGGCCGCGATCGTGTACGGCGTGCTGTGGCCGGTGCTCATCAACGCCATGGACGGAGCCCGCTACGTCGACAGGCAGTATCTCGACACGGCCCAGGTCTTCCACCTGCGACGCTGGCCGGTCGTGCTGGCCGCGGCCGGGCCCAAGATCTTCGCGGGCCTGAGGCTGAGCGTCGCGCTCGCCCTGATCATGATGGTGATCTCCGAGCTGTACGCGAGCAGCGAGGGGATCGGGCACCGCATGCGCGAGGCCGAGGGCAGCTTCGACATCCCCGCGATGTGGGCGGGCATCGTGCTGCTCGGCATCCTCGGCGTGGTGCTGAATGGAGTGTTCCTCGCGGTGGAGCGCCGGGCGCTCAGGTGGCATCGGGGCCGTACAGCCGCCTGATCGCCGCCCGCTGCCGTTCCAGGAACCACTGCCTGGTGGGCGGCCCCGAGGCGAGTTCGTCGGGGCGCTCGACGTCGTGCCGGCCGTACTCCTCGGCCCAGAGCGCGGGCTTCACCCTGGCCAGCAGGTTTCCCATACCTGGGCGGCGGCGGAAGCGGCGCAGCGCCGCCAGGTCGAGCTCGGCCGCGGCCACCAGCGACTCCCCGTGTCCCGCCTGGGCCAGCGGGCGGCCCTCGAAGTCGATGAGCTCGGAGCCGCCGCCGGTGGAGTCGCCGGGGATGGGCAGCCCGTCCAGCCCTCCGCTGTTGGCGGAGACGACGTAGGCGAGGTTCTCGATGGCCCTGGCCCGCCGGGCGATCGCCTTCGGGGTGAGGGCGGGCGAGGAGGCCTCGGCGGTGGGGTTGCAGAACACCTCCGCGCCGCGCAGCGCCAGAGCCCTCGCCGGCTCGGGGTGGAGGATCTCCTCCGAGGCGATCACGGCGAGGTTGCCGAGCTCGGTGCGGGCGACGGGCAGCACGGCGTCCAGGCCGTAGACGTCGAGGTAGCGTTCCCACACGTCGTAGGGGGTCGGGGAGAACATCGAGTGCAGCCGCCGGTAGCGCAGGACGCACTCGCCCGCAGGGTCGAGGATGACCGTGGCCTGGAAGAACAGCTCGGGGAAGTGCGGGTCGCTCTCGTAGGCGTTGACGCACAGGAAGAGGTCGTTGCTCCGGGAGATCTCGCCCAGCGCCCGGTATTCGGAGCCTTCGGGGGCCAGGGCCGCCCTGGTCCGCCACTCGGCGACGCTCTCGCCGAAGGGGAAGCCGGTGAGCACGTACTCGGGCAGCACCACGAGACGCAGGTCGGGACCGACCCATGCCTTGGCCGCGGCGGTCTGGGCGGCGATCCTGCCGATCGCGGAGGCGATGAGCGCGCGCGGCTCTGCCGAGCCGTTGACCGCCTGGGTCCTGACCTGGAGGGCGAGCGCCCGGTAGGCGGTCACCCGACGCGCTTCTCGTCGATCAGCGTGCGGCGCACGCACTGCCCGGCCTGGATCCACTGCCACACCCTGCTGCGGGTCGTGCCGTCCTCGCTCAGGACGATCAGCTCGAACAGCCGCAGGTCCTCGTCCTCGGCCTTGAAGGCCCAGGTGAGGTAGATGGTGGAGGCGTCGACCTCCCAGAACTCGCCCCTGATCCGCTCGGTGTCGAAGGCGCAGCGCCCGTCGCCGAGGTAGGTGCCGGGGAACTCGTGACGCTCGCTCCTGCCATCCTCCCAGGTGTACTCGTTGACCTGGTGGTAGACGCTGTCGTCGACGATCGAGCAGGTCAGGCGGGAGCGGTGCAGGTCCACCACCTGGCCCATGCTGTCGAGGTGGCGGTAGGTCCCCTCCCACTCGCCCTCGTGCCTGGCCAGCAGCGGCATCTCCGCGCGAAGTCCCATCGCTACACGCTCCAGACGGATCGGGGTGACCGGTTCACCAGGTGGGCCCTGCGCCTGACGAAGCGGTTGACGGCGGCAGGGCCCATGCGGGAACCGCCGAGCCCCGACAGGTTGAACGAGTGCTTCTCGCCTTCGTGGACGAAGGCGGTCAGCGCGGCGTCGTTGACGCTGACCGCGCCCACCCGCAGGCGGGAGGCCACCTGCCTGGCCTCCTCCTCGGTGGCCGCGAACACCGCCGCCGACAGGCCGTAGTCGGAGTCGTTGGCCAGCGCGACCGCCTCGTCGACGCCGTCGAAGTCCATCACGGGCAGGACGGGACCGAAGGTCTCCTCGGTCATGACCCGCATGGAGTGGTCGACGCCGGACAGCACGGTCGGCCGCATCCAGTGGCCGCCGCCGTGCCGCTCGATCTGCCCGCCGGTGTGCACGACGGCTCCGCGCGCGGCCGCCTCGGCCAGCTGGGCGGGAATCACCCCGGTCCTGACCAGCGGACCCACGGGCCCTCCCTCGCAGGTGAGCGATGTCGCCTCCGCCTTGGCCACCAGCAGGCCGAGGAAGTCGTCGAAGATCTCGCGGGCGACGTAGACGCGTTCGATGGACTGGCAGGCCTGGCCGGCGTTCGCCGTGCCGCCGCGCAGGATCGCCGTGGCGGCCCTGTCGAGGTCGGCGCCGGCCAGCACGATCGCGGGGTCCTTGCCGCCCAGCTCGAGGAAGGCGGGGATGAAGGCCCTGGCGGCGGCCTGCGCGACCTTCCTGCCCGTGGCGACACCGCCGGTGAACACCAGCGCGTCGACGAGCCCCACCAGAGTCTCCCCCGTCCTGGCGTCGCCTTCGACCACGCGTAGGGGGAGCTCGGGCGGCACCAGCCGCATGAGGGGTTCGATGAACCTGGGCGTCAGCTCGCTGGGCTTCACCAGCACCGCGCATCCCGCGGCGAGCGCGGGGACCGCGTCGATCAGGCCGAGCAGGAGAGGGAAGTTCCACGGGCTGATGGCGCCGACCAACTCGTACGGCACCGCCTGCCCGCCTACCACGATCCCCGGGATCGCGGCGGGCTCGTCGGGCCGGTCGGCCAGGAGCGCGGGCGCCTGCCGTACCCACCGGTCGATGACGGCGGCCACGGCGCGCCGTTCCAGCTCCGACTCCGCGTGGCGGCCGGTGTCGGCGACCAGCGCGGCCAGCAGGTGCTCGTCACCCGCGATGGCCGCGCCGAAGGCGGACAGCGCCTCGCCCCTGTCGGCCGCGCGCCAGGTCGCCGACCGCGAGCGCAGCTCGCCCGCCGTCGCGGCCAGCTCTTCGGGCGGCATCGGCGACAGCGGGCGGTCGGGCTCTCCAGTGAGGGGGTTCACCACCATGATCAGAGCCGACAATAGCCGCAAGCCCGGTGGATCTCCACCATCGGGCCGCGGGCCCTCGCGGCGATCAGCCGCGAGGACCCACGTGGCTGGTGAGCGCGTGCTCCACCAGGGTGATCAGCGTGCTCTTCACCGAGTCGCGCGACCTGGCGTCGAGACGGACCAGCGGGATGTGCGGGGAGAGCGTCAGCGCCTCCCTGATCTCCTCCTCCGCGTGGAGGTAGTGGCCGTCCCACCCGTTGATCCCGACGACGAAGGGCAGCTTGGCCTCTTCGAAGTAGTCGATCGCGGGGAAGGAGTCGGCCAGCCTGCGGGTGTCGACGAGTACGACGGCGCCGATGGCGCCGCGGACCAGGTCGTCCCACATGAACCAGAACCGGTGCTGACCCGGCGTGCCGAACAGGTACAGGATCAGGTCGCGGTCGAGGGACACGCGACCGAAGTCCATGGCCACCGTGGTGGTCGTCTTGTTCGGCGTGAGCGACACGTCGTCGATGTGCGCCGAGGCGTCGGTCATGACCGCCTCCGTGGTGAGCGGCAGGATCTCCGACACCGCACCCACGAACGTCGTCTTGCCCACACCGAACCCGCCCGCCACGACGATCTTCGTCGAGGTCAGGCCGCTAGAGCCTGCGAAGTCCACTTAGCACCCTTTCGAGCAGGTTGAGATCCGGCTTACCCGCTTCCAGCTGAGGCTGGTGGACGCGAATCAGGCCCTCGGACGCCATGTCCGCGATCAGCACCCGGGTGATGCCGAGCGGAACTCGTAAGAGGGCGGAGATTTCGGCGACCGACCTGACCGACCGGCACAACTGGATGATCGCTTGATACTCCGGACTGAGGAGAGAAAGATCGCGATGTTCGGATGTGGCGGAGGAGACCAACGCCTCCATCGCGAACTTCACCCTGGGCGCCGTGCGCCCTCCGGTCACGGCATACGGCCTGACCAGCGAGCTCGACCCCTGCGGGCGTGGGGCTCCTTGACGCCCCTGATTGTTATCACCAGCCCAACCCTGATCTGTCACAGCCTTCTCCTGTCCCCCATCTCACGCCCCCGCTAGCGGGGGCGCGCCGCCTGCAGCTCGGCGCGTACGGCAGGCGTGAGAACCTGTCCCGCCCGCTCCACCAGCAGCGTCATCTGGTACGCCACCAGACCCATGTCGCAGTCGGCCGCGGCGAGGACCGCAAGACACGACCCGTCGCTGATCGACATGATCATCAACAGGCCGCGCTGCATCTCGATCACCGTCTGGGTGACCATGCCGCCTTCGAAAACCCTGGCCGCACCCTGGGTGAGGCTGATCACACCGGAGGCGACCGCTGCGAGCTGGTCGGCCCTGTCCTTGGGGAAACCCTCAGAGTAGGCAAGTGGCAGACCGTCGGACGACACGACCACGGTGTGCGCGACACCCGGCACGTTGTTCACGAAGTCGGTGATCAGCCAGTTGACGCCGCGGGCGCCCTGACTCAGCTCTCTCATCTGTCCTCCTTGTTCTCGCGGGTGTCGCGAGTGAATTCACGGCCCTGCCGAACTCCCTGCTGGAAGCTGGACAGGCGACTGCGCACCCGGTCGGGCGAGATCGGCGCGGGCGGTTCGGGAGCCGCGCTCTCGGGCGCGATCGCCGTACCGGGAACCAGGTTGGCCTTGGGGACCCTTCGCGGCAGGCCCGAGGAGGTCGTGCCGCCCTGGGCGGGCTGCGCGGCGGCGCGCGCGGCCTGGAAACCGCTGTCGGCGGGCGAGGACCACGACGGCGTCACGCTCTCGCCAGGCCTGCGCTGCGGCAGCCCCTGCGGGCGGCTGTCCTGCGGGCGGCTGTCCTGCGGGGGCGGCTGCTCGTCGGCGAGCCGCGAGGAACGGCCGTTGTACTGGGCGGACGCGCTGTCCGCTGCCTCTCTCGGCTCCTCCTCCAGGCTCTCCTTCGCGGCCTTCAGCTGCTCGGGGTCGGGCCTGCGGAACCAGTCGGAACCGACCGAGGAGAAGATCGGCAGGAACTCCTCGCCGTCCTCGTCCATCGGCGATGAACGGACGACGGGCAGCGGGCCGGTCATGTCGGACTCGGGCAGCCCCATGAACGAGCTGTGGGACTCGTTGCCCAGGGTGCCGAAGGCGCCGGCGGACTCGCGCGAGACGTGGTCGAAGGTGGGGTGGGCCTCCGGCTCTGGCGTGCGGCCGAAGGCGTCCATCGGCCGCGGCTCGGGCTCGGGCAGGCTCCTGGAGAACGGGTCGAAGGCGGGCTCGGACGTGGCGGGCGCGGCAGGCGGCCAGCCGGCGTCGGCGAATCCGCCGTCGCGGAGCCCGCCGTCCTGGAAGCCGTCCTGAAAGCCGTCCTGGAAGCCACTGTCCTGGAAGCCACTGTCCTGGAAGCCACTGTCCTGGAAACCGTCCTGGAACCTACTGTCCTGGAAGGCGCCGTCCTGGAAGGAGCTGTCCCGGAAGCCGCTGTTCAACCCGCCGTCGGCGAGACCGCCGTCACGCGTGCCGCTGTCGGGGAAGCCGCTGTCGGCGAATCCGCTGTCGGGGAAGCCCGTGTCGCGCGTCCCGCCGTCGGCGAAGGCGCCGCCGGAGAACCCGTTGCTCGATGTCCCCGTGTCGGCCGCGCCGAAGGCATGGTCCTCGCCCATCGACGGCCAGGCCGTGTTGCCGGGCGGCGGCAGCGTGCCGGGCCACGGCGTGTGCATCGGCTCGTCGAACCCGCGAACGTCGGGGCTGTCCATGCCGAACTGGGCGACAGGGGCCGCCATGACGGGCGAGTCGAACGGGCTGAAGGAGCCTGGGGTCTGCTGGTAAGGGAAGCCCGCCTGGGTGGGAGCCGACGCGGACACCAGCAGGGTGTCGGGCAGCACGACGAGTGCCGTGACACCGCCCGTCGGCTGCGAGCGCAGCTGCACCTTGATGCCGTGGCGCAGGGCCAGGCGGCCGACCACGAACAGGCCCATGCGGCGCGAGACCGACACGTCGACGACGGGCGGGTTGGCCAGGCGCCAGTTGGCCTGGGCGACCTCGTCAGGGGTCATGCCGATGCCGAGGTCGACGACCGCGATCATCACGCCGCCCTCGGCGCGGTTGCTGGAGACGCTGACCTTGGTCTCGCGCGGGGAGAAGGAGATGGAGTTCTCGATCAGCTCGGCGAGCAGGTGGACGACGTCGGTGACGGCGGGACCGGCCACCAGTGTGCCGGTCGGCACCTGGATGTTGACCCTCTCGTAGCCCTCGACCTCCGACAGCGACGCGCGGGCGATGTCGACGAGCTCGACCGGCTGGGTCCACTTGCGCGCGGCCTCCTGGCCGGCGAGGACCAGCAGGTTCTCGCTGTTGCGGCGCATGCGGGTGGCCAGGTGGTCGAGCCTGAACAGGTCGGACAGCCGCTGCTCGTTCTCCTCGCCGTTCTCCAGACCCTCGATGAGCGAGAGCTGGCGTTCGACGAGCGTCTGGCTGCGGCGGGAGAGGTTGACGAACATGGCGTTGACGTTGGCGCGGAGCTTGGACTCCTCACCGGCCAGCCGTACGGCCTCGCGGTGGACCTCGTCGAAGGCCCGCGCCACTTCACCGATCTCGTCTCGGGTGAGCACCCCGATGGAGGGAACCTCAGGGATGGCCGCGCCGTCGCCGGACTCGCGCAGGATGCGGACCGTGTCGGGCAGCGTGCTGCCGGCCACCTCCAGCGCCTCGGCGCGCAGCTTGCGCAGGGGCCGTACGAGCGAGCCGGCGACCCGGGTGGTGATCAGCAGGACGAGCAGCAGCAGGACGAGGATGACGGCGCCCGAGACGATGGCGTTGCGCTGCTCGGCGTCGGCCAGCATCCTGGTCTGCGCCACGATCGAGGTGGCCAGCTGGTCCTCGACCTTGCGCATGGCGTCGACCGTCTGCTCGGTGCTGTCGTACCAGAGCTTGAGGTCGCGCCGCGAGGTGATGTCGAGGTCGCGGATCTCCTTGTACTCGCGCATCTGGGCCAGCGCGCGCTGGCGCATGGCGTCGCCGCGGTCGATCTCCTGGCCTCTGACCGTCTTGCGGAAGAACGCCAGGTCGTCTGCCTGGGACTCGGCCTCGAAGACGGTGAGCTCGGCCTGCTGGGCGTTCCATGAGCCGAGGAAGTCCGACAGGTCGTCGTAGTCGAGGCGGCGCTCGATCTGCGCGACGACGAGGATGACCTGCTGGCGCGAGACCTCCTCCTTGGCGCGCTCCAGCGCGCCGAGCGCGGTGGCGTCGCCGAGCAGGCCTTCGTTGTTGCCCGCGGCCACCAGCTCGCCCTGCAGGCCCTCCATGACGTCGATCATGGAAGTGAAGGTTCGGATCGCCGCTCGGGCGGGAACGCTGTCGCCGAGGATCGACTCGCGCAGGCCGTCGAGGCCGTCGAGCCAGCGGACCGCCTCGTCGACCTCGTGGCGCACGCGGAGGGGGTGGGCCTCGTCGATCGCCCTGGCGCTCTCGAGCACCTTCTTCTTGCCGGCGTCTACGACGTCACGCTGGTTGCGCAGCTGGGACAGCCGGCCCGCACGACGGTTGTCGGCGATGTACCAGGCGGTGAGCGTGCGTTCCTTGCCCAGCTCGTGGGAGAGCGAGCCGAGCCGCTGCACGAGTTCGGCCACCTGGGTCAGGCGGCGGTATTCGGCTGCGGTTCCGATGGAGTTGGCAAGCTGGATGCCCGCGAGGAGGACGCCCACGACCGTGGGAATCAGGATGAGCAGGATGAGGCGCGATCGCACCCGCCAGTTGCCCAGCTGGAAACGACTGCCCGACCCGGGCTTCTTTCCTGTGTCCTCCCCCGGGGCGGCGTGCCGGGGGTTTTCCGTCCTCACTGAGTGTCGCTACCTCTCGCCATGCGTGCTCGAAAATCTCTGACACGCATGTGGCGCATGGGATTGCAGGAGCGATCGTAATTGGAACACAACCTGACCAGATCAGCGAACGAGACAAAGTTCGCTAAACACCCACAAATCCGGCCTTTTCGCCCATAACGCCACATGCTGTTTAGGCTGGCCGGAACGAGTCCCGCTCCGCCGGAGCCGCGTGCTTGATCATCAGGTGACGGGTCACCGAGTACTCCTGCACCGCCTCCTGGCTCATGTCCTTGCCGAACCCGCTGCCCTTGACGCCGCCGTGCGGAGCCTCACTGGCGATCGGCAGATGATCATTCACCCACGTCACCCCGACATCCAGCCGATGCGAGACGCGCATGGCCCTGGCCACGTCGCGCGACCAGACCGAGGAGGCCAGCCCGTAGCGGGTGTCGTTGGCCAGCCTGACAGCCTCGTCCTCGTCGTCGAAGGGCAGCACCACGAGGACGGGACCGAAAAGTTCGCCCTGCACGACCTCGCTGTCCTGCCGGGGCCCCGCGATGAGGGTGGGCGGGTAGAAGAAGCCGGGCGCGTCGATCGGTGCACCGCCGAAGATCACCTCGCCTCCCGAGTCGGCGGCCGCGCGGGAGACGAAGCCGTGCACCCTGTCGCGGTGCGCGGCCGAGATCAGCGGACCGATGTCCGTCGTGGGGCTCCACGGATCGCCGACCTGGATCTCGGCAAGCGTAGCGCGAATGGCCTCCACCGCGTCCCCGTAGGCCTGGCGGGCGACGTAGACCCTCGTGGCCGCGGTGCAGTCCTGGCCGGTGTTGTACGTGGCGCCCATGGCCACGCCACGCGCGGTCTCCGCCAGGTCGGCGTCCTCGAAGACCAGGGCGGGCGCCTTGCCGCCGAGCTCCAGGTGCACGCGCTTGAGCGTGCGCGCCGCGCCCGTCATGACCGCGCGGCCGGTCTCGGTGGAACCGGTGACGCTCACCATGTCCACGCCGGGGTCGGTCACCAGGGCCTCGCCGACCTCGGCGTCGCCGGTCACGACCTGCACCAGGTTCTCCGGCGCACCCGCCTTGGCGATCAGCTCGGCCAGCCGGATCGTCGTGCGCGGCGTGTGCGGCGCGGGCTTGATGACCACCGCGTTGCCCGCGGCCAGCGCCGGACCGAGCTTCCACACCGCCATGACGAAGGGGAAGTTCCACGGCGCGATCGAGCCCACCACCCCGACCGGGCGGCGCAGCAGCACCGAGGTGTAGCCGGCGCTGAGCACCCCCGCCCCGCTGCCGTCGAGCGAGCGCGCGGCACCGGCGAAGAAGCGCAGGTTGTCGGCGGCGAACGGCAGCTCGCCGTCCCTGAAGACGGCCGCGGGCTTGCCCGTCTCCTCCACCTCGAGCCTGGTCAGCTCCTCCGCGTCGGCCTCCACCAGGTCGGCAAGGCGTAGCAGCACGCGGGCGCGGTGGGCGGGGGTGGCCTGCGACCACTCGTCGAAGGCCTTCCTCGCCCGCCGTACGGCGTGCGCCACCTCCGCGACGGGCGTGTCGGGCACCTCGGCGAACGGCCGGCCGGTGGCCGGGTTGATCAGTTGACGCATCGTGTCTTCCCTCGGAAACGATCGGGTCGGTCGCCTGCCGTGACGGCCGGGGACCGGGCCCGAGGGAACGCGCTGGGGTGCTCCCTCGGGGTCGTGCTGTTCGGACGCGGCCTACTTGCCGAGCTGCTCGATTAGGTCGGCGGCCTTGCGCAGGCCGTCGCGACCGCGGATCTTCTCGCCCTCGGCGGTCAGCCTGGCGCGCAGCTCGGCGTCGCCGAGCAGGCGGTCGAGGGCGCCCTTGAGCTCGTCGTCGCTGAAGGTGTAGGTGGACAGGCGCACGCCGTAGCCGAGCTCGTCCACGCGCTGGGCGTTGTCGTACTGGTCCCAGAACAGCGGCAGCAGGATCATCGGCTTGCCGAAGTGCAGGGCCTCGGTGGTGGTGTTGTTGCCGCCGTGGGTGATGACCAGGTCCACCTGCGGGATGATCTTGGTCTGCGGCAGGAACTCCGCGCCCCACATGTTGTCGGCGAGCTTGATCTCCTCGTGCAGCGGGCCCTTGGAGACGATGAACTGGTGCGGCGTGGTGGCGAGCACGTCGATGACGCGCTGCATGAGCTCCACGTCGGCCGAGCCGAGCGAGCCGAGCGAGAAGTAGACCAGCGCGCCGCCGTTGCGCTCGAAGGGCAGCGCGAAGTCCTCGTCGGTCTCGCGGACCGAGGAGTCGAGGCGGTGCCAGCTCGGGCCCAGCGGGCGGGCGTCGGTGTAGTCGAGCAGCTCGGGGTAGACGTAGAGGTTCAGGTCGCCCTCATGGATGAAGTCGAGGTCGGGCAGCGGCCGGGTGCCCTGCTCGACGCACCACTCGTTGAAGGCGGTCCAGATCTCGCGGTGGGTGCGGTCGTACTCGGCGCGGAAGGCGCCCCACTCGGAGCCGTCGTCGGCGGGCAGACCGGAGAAGACCGGCGCGACCGCCTCGCCGCGGACCTCGAGCGGGTTGCAGGAGACGATCCTGACGAACTTCTTGCCCGCGGTCAGCAGCGCGGGGAAGGTGATGACGTTGTCCTCGACGATGATGTCGGGCCTGACCCGCTCGATGATCGCCTTGAGCTGGGGCTCGCAGTACTTCACGCCGTCGATCAGGGCGTCCCAGATGGGCTTGGTGACGGTCTCGAGCTGTTCCCTCGTGCTCTTGCGGTACTCGGGCGCGGTGTCGCGGATGAAGTCCTTCCAGAACTGGCCCGGGTCCTGCTCCTCGGCCTCCTCGGCGGGGGGCGCCAGGTCGACCAGGTCCTCCTCGAAGCCGAGCGCCTCGAGCTTGCCCTTCCACGACGCCTCGGCGGCGAAGACCACCCGGTGGCCCCTACGGCGCAGGATGTCGCCGATGCCGATGCTGTTGTTCGTGGGCCCGTACGCGCTCTCGGGCATGAACAGAATGGTGAGAGACATGATCAACTCCGGAGGGAACGCTCAGTTGAATTTCGATTCAAATACTTGTCTAGCGGGATGGTCAACTTCAAGGCAGTATGTGCCCGAATGACCTTAATGACGCCACAGGAACGGGGGTGCTGGTGACCGCGCGCAAGAGTCGCTCGGACCGGCGGATCGACCTCATCGAGGCGGCGCGGCGGGCCATCGTCCGCCACGGCATCGACGGGGTGCAGCTGGCCCACGTGGCCGAGGAGGCCGGACTGACCTCGGGCGCGGTGCTCTACCACTACCCCGACCTCAGCGAGCTGCTGGTCGAGGCGCACCACGCCAGCGTGGAGCGCTTCTACGAGCACCGCATGCGGCAGATCTCGGCCGTCAGCGATCCCGCGCGCAAGCTGGTCATCACGATCCGCTCGGGGCTGCCCACCGGGCCGCTCGACCCGGACGTGCGGCTGCTGAACGAGCTGGGCGGGGCCGCCGGCCGCAACAGGATCTACGGCCTGCTGCTGACCACCCTGTACGACCGCCAGGTGTCGATGTACCAGGCCGTCCTGGACACGGGGACGGCACTCGGCGTGTTCGCCCCGACCTCCGACTCCCTGACGATCGCGCGCAACCTGGTGGCCCTCGAGGACGCCTACGGCTATCGCATCACCGCCAGGCACCCCCTCATCGGCCCCGAGGAGGCCGTCGAGCTGATCCTCAGCTACGCCCGAACGGCCACCGGCTGCGACCTGGCTGCCCACTGACTCAGCCTTCCTGGATCAGCACCGCGTCGTGGGCGTCCCAGCCGAGCCTGACCCGGGCGCCCACCTCGACCTTCGCGGCGCCCTGCTGGGCCACGAGGACCGGCTTGGCCCTTCCCTCCACGGCGACCGCGATGTGCGAGATGCCGCCGTAGAAGCTCACGTCCAGCACGGTGCCGAGCAGACCCTTGTCGGCCAGCCGCACGTTCTCCGGGCGTACGGCCAGCAGCGCCTTGACGCCCGCGAGCTCGGCCCCCTCCCCCGGCAGGACTCCGAGGCCGGGCACGTCGAGACCCTCGGGCACCGCCGTACCCTCGAAGATGTTGTTGGCCCCGACGAAATCGGCGACGAACGGTGTGCGCGGCCGCTCGTACAGCTCGACGGGTTCGTCCACCTGGCGCACCTGCCCGGACTCGAAGACCGCGATGCGGTCGGCGAGCGACATCGCCTCCTCCTGGTCGTGGGTGACCACGACGAAGGTGATGCCCACCTCGTGCTGCAGCCGCTTGAGCTCCAGCTGCATGCCCGCGCGGACCTTCTTGTCCAGCGCCGACAGCGGCTCGTCCAACAGCAGCAGCCGAGGACGTTTGACGATCGCCCTGGCCAGGGCCACGCGCTGGCGCTGGCCGCCGGACAGCTGGCCGGGCTTGCGGCCCGCCATCTCGGCCAGGCCGATGGTCTCCAGCACCTCGCCGACCCGCTGCCTGATCTCGGCCTTGCCGAGCTTCTCCTGCTCCAGGCCGTAGGCGATGTTCTTGGCCACGGTCATGTGCGGGAACAGCGCGTAGGACTGGAACATCAGGTTGATCGGCCGCCGGTTGGGCTGCATCGACAGCAGGTCGTCGCCGTCAAGGGTGACCGTGCCCGCGTCGGGCGTCTCGAAGCCGGCCAGGATGCGCAGCAGCGTCGTCTTGCCGCATCCCGAGGGGCCGAGCAGGGCGAAGAACTCGCCCTGCTCGATCTCCAGCGAGACGTCGTCGAGAGCGGTGACGTCCCCGAACCTGCGGGTGACGCCGTCAATCTTGAGCACGAATCTCCCCGATCTTCGTCATGCGCTGGGCGGCGATCACCACGGTGAAGCTCACCAGCAGCAGGATCGACGCGAGCGCGTTGATCTCCGGGGTCACCCCGAACCTGACCATTGAGTAGATGACGATCGGCAGCGTCGGCTCGGTCGGCGCCGCCGTGAAGAACGCGATGACGAACTCGTCGATCGACAGGGTGAAGGCGAGCAGCGCGCCCGCCACGATGCCGGGCGCCAGCTGCGGCAGCGTCACCCTGACGAAGGTGGTGACGGGTCCCGCCCCGAGGTCGCGCGAGGCCTCCTCCAGCGAGGAGTCGGCGTGGGTGAGCCTGGTACGCACGACCGCGGCCACGAAGGCCATTCCGAACAGCGCGTGCGACAGGATCACCGAGTGGAGGCCGAGGCTGAACTTCACCAGGTCGTAGAAGACCAGCAGACCGATGGCCAGCACCAGGTCGGGCAGGATCGCGGGCATCAGCCCGAGCGCGTCGAGCAGCTTGGACCTGGTGTGCCTGGCCAGGCCCACCGCCAGCAGCGTGCCCAGCACGGTGGCGAGCGCGGTCGAGCCCGCCGCCACGATCAGCGTGTTGACCAGGCCCTTCATGATCTTGTCGTCCTCGGCGAGCACGCCGTACCACTTGAAGCTGAAGCCCTCGTAGACGTACGGCGAGCGGCCCGCGTTGAAGGACATCACCACGAGCACCAGGATCGGCGCGTAGAGGAAGACGTAGGTCAGCCAGAACGGCACGTAGAGGAAACGCGGCCTACCCACGGCGGTTCACCCACGACTGGATCACCAGAAGCACGATCAGGACCAGGATCACGGCCAGCGCCAGCGTGGAGCCGAACGGCCAGTCACGCGACTTCAGGAACTCCGTGCGGATCAGCGTGCCGACCGTGGCCGACCGTCCGCCGCCGAGGATCTCGGGGACGACGAAGTTGCCGAAGCTCGGCACGAAGACGAACAGGCAGCCGGTGGCCACCCCCGGCAGCGTCAGCGGGAGCGTCACGCGCCTGAAGGTGGTGAAGGCCGAGGCGCCCAGATTCGCCGAGGCCTCACGCAGCTGCGGGTCGAGCTTCTCGATGGCCGCGTACAGCGGCAGCACCATCAGCGGCAGGTAGGAGTAGAGCAGTCCCGTGACCATCGCGCCCTGGTTGTAGAGCAGCTCGAACTGCGTGCCGAGCGTCGAGTTGATCAGGCCCGGCCCGCTCAGCAGGATCGTCCAGGCGTAGACCCTGATGATGAAGTTCGTCCAGAACGGCAGGACGATCGCGACCAGCGCGATCGTCTTCCACGTCCGCGGCAGCCTGGCGATCAGGTACGCCGTGGGGTAGCCGAGCAGGAGCGCGAACACGGTGGTCAGCGTGGCCAGCTTGACCGACACCAGGACGACGTCGAGGTAAAGGGGGTCGAGCAGCCTGCTGAAGTTCTCCGTCGTGAACTCGTAGACGATCCCGCCGAAGCGGCCGCGTCTGAAGACGGTGTAGCTGAGGATCAGCGCGAGAGGGACCAGGAGCAGCACCGCCAGGTAGACGACGCCGGGGCCCAGGAAGACGAACGCGCCCAGCCGGCGCCCCCACGCAGGGGACACCGGCCGGGCCTTGCCAACTGATTTCACGGCTTACTTGGCTCTCACGGCTTACTTGGCCGCAACCTCGGTCGACAGGCGGGTGTACTTGGTGGACGCCTCACCCAGGTCGATGATCGACTCGCCCTGCAGCAGCTCGGCGGGGGAGGTGCCGAGCAGGGACCCCTCGGCCACCTGGACCTTGTCCATGGCGGCCTTGTTCGGGACCTTGTAGTTGATGTTCTCGGCCGCCCAGCGGTGGATCTCGGGGTCGAGGATGTAGTTGATCAGGGCGTGCGCGGCCTCCTTGTTCTTGGAGGACTTCATGATCACCATGGTGTCCACCCAGAGGTCGCTGCCCTCCTTCGGGACCGCGAACTTGATGTTCTTCTTCTCGTCCGTGGTGGGGCACCAGCCGTCCCACGCCTCGACCATGATCGCCTCGCCGGTCTTCAGCTTCTCGCCGAAGGTGACGTCGTCGTAGCCCAGCAGGTGCGGCTTGGCCGCGACGAGGAGCTCCTTCGCCTTGGCGATCTCCTCGTCCTTGTCGGTGTTGACCGAGTAGCCGAGCGACTTGAGCGCGGGCAGCGCCAGCCAGCGCTCGGTGGTCATCATCGTGACCTTCTTCTCGGCCCAGGCCGGCGGGGTCAGGATGTCCTTCCAGCTGGTCGGCTCGGCCTTGACCAGGTCGCTCCGGTAGCAGATGCCCGTCGTGCCCCAGGTGTAGGGGACGGAGATCTTGTTGCCCTTGTCGTAGGACAGCTGCGTGGCCTCGGGGTAGAGGTTGCTGAGGTTCGGGATCAGCTCGGCGTGGATCGGCTCCAGCAGGCCCGCGGCGGCCAGCGCCTGCGCGTACTGGCCGGAGACGAAGGCGACGTCGATGCCCTCGCCGCCCTGGCTGGTCAGCTTCGTCATCGCGGTCTCATTGGTGTCGTGCTCGACGATCTTCACGTCGGCGACGCCGAGCTTGGCCTTGGCCTTCTCCGGCAGCTCCTTGGGCGTGTACCCGGGCCAGACGGTCACCGTGAGGCTCTGCTTGGAAAGATCCGCCTTCGCGTTCAGCTGCGCGGCGGCGCTCGGTGCCGGGTTGGCGTTGTTGGTCGACGACTCGCCGCCACACGCCGCTACGGCGAGCGTGAGTCCGGCCGCCGCGACGACGGCCGGAAAACGACGGGTGTACCGGATACGGGACACGGCCGCTACTCCTTCTGGATTCAGATGTACGAGGGGTCTCGCGACCAACCGGGCACTGCAGACCAAAGCAGGAGTGTTGCAGCCAACATCAACATGAGCAAGACTTTTCCGGACATTGTCACCAGGAAGTTTGATGAACGTGTTGAATCGCGATTCAATTTGGCGGCGTCTGTTGGCTCTCGGTAAGAATCACGTTACCGATCGGGACGGCGCCGTGACCAGTTCCGCCCTGGCCCGGATCGGTGCGCCGAGGGCCGGTGAAGGACTGACGGCGGCCTTCCTGGCGGCGCTGTCGGAGCCGGTGCCCGAGCCGTTCGCGCTCCGCCGCTACCTGCCCATGCCCGCGCCCTACGGCCCCGCCGAAGGGCCCACGCCCGCCTCGCCGTGGCAGGAGCGCGGCATCGACGTCGACCAGACCAACCACTCGGTCGTGATCGGCGAGCGGATCGTGGTGAAGTGGCTGGCCGAGCCCGCGCCGCTGCCCCACCCGACGCTGGCCGCGTTCGCGCACCTGACGGAGACGGGCTTCGCGCACACGGCCCCGCCCTACGCGGCGCTCACCAGGGTCGCCCCCTCGGGAGCCGAGACGCTGCTCGCCCTGGTGACCGGCTACCTGCCAGAGGCGAGGGACGGGTGGGAGTGGTGCGTGGACGAGGCGGAGGCGGGCCGTACCGGCTTCGCGGCCACGCTCGGCGACCTGGCCGCCGACCTGCACCTGGCCCTCGCGACCTTCCCCGCCACGGAGTCCGCGCTCCCCCCTTCGCGTGAGCGGTCCGCGATGGAGCGGGCGGCCGGGGCGCTGGAGGAGGCGCTCACACTCACCGACGGCGAGGACGGCGCCTGGCTGCGCGCCCACGAGCCCGCGCTGCGGGCCGAGCTCGCGCCCCTCTCCGGCATCGTCACGACCTCACGGATCCGCATCCACGGTGACTTCCACGTGGGCCAGATCCTTCAGTGGCGCGACGGGTACGCGGTGATCGACTTCGACGGCAATCCGACCGTCACCGAGGCCGACCCGTACCAGCCCGCCGCCCGCGACGTCGCCCAGCTCACCACCAGCCTGGAACACGTCGCCCAGGTGGCCGTCAAGCGGCGCGGCACCGCCCCGTCCGCGGCCGCCGCGTGGGCCGCCACCGCGCGAGCCGGCCTCCTGGCCGCCTACCGCGCGCGCCTCGCGGAGGCGGGCAGGCCCGACCTGCTGGACGACCGCCTGCTCGGCCCGTTCGAGATCGAGCAGGAGTGCCGCGAACTGATCTACTCCGCACGCCACCTGCCCCGCTGGCGCTACGCCCCCATGGGCGTCCTGCGCACCCGCTTCACCGAGGAGAACCCGTGAACCCCGAGCTGTTCCACGCCGACCTGGAGGCCAAGCCCTCCGCCCTCGCCGACCTGGCCGCGTGGCTGGAGAAGGAGCCGCTGACCCTGCCCGAGGGGCTCAGACGCGTGGTGTTCCTCGGCATGGGCAGCTCCCGCTACGCGGCAGGCGTCGCCGCGCTCCGCCTGCGCGCCAGGGGATTCGACGCCTACGCCGAGTACGGCTCGGCCGCCGCCACCTTCCCCGCGGGGCCCGAGACGCTCGTCGTGCCGATCTCGGCGACGGGAGGCAGCAGGGAGACCCTCGACGCCCTGGCCCGCTACGCCGGAGGCCCCTCCCCCGTCGTCGCCCTCACCAACGTCGAAGGCTCGAAGATCACAGAGGGGGCCGACCAGGTCATCCCGATGCTGGCAGGCGAGGAGCGGGGCGGCGTGGCCTGCCGTACCTTCCAGCACACGCTGGTGCTGCTGCTGGCGCTGGAGTCGCGGCTCACCGGGGCGGCCCGCGACATCCCCGAGCTGGTACGGCGGGCCGCCGCGGCCACCTCCGACCTGCTGGACCGGAGGGACGACTGGCTCGCCACCGCGCTGGAGCTGCTCGACGGGGCGCACGGGGTCTACGCGATCGCGCCGGCCGAGCGGATGTCGTCGGCCGAGCAGTCCGCGCTGATGGTCCGAGAGGGCCCGCGCAGGCCCGCCGACGCGTGCGAGAGCGGCGACTGGTCGCACGTGGACGTCTACCTCACCAAGACCCTCGACTACCGCGCCCTGCTGTTCCCCGGCTCGCGCTACGACGAGCAGGCCATGGACTGGGTACGGCAGCGCGGCTCCACCGTCCTCACGGTGGGCGGGCACGTGGAGGGCGAGCGCGCCTCGATCAGGTACCGGCACGACGACGATCCCGACGTCGCCCTGCTGACCGAGACACTCGTCGCCGAGCTCGTCGCCGCCCACTGGTGGCGCGCCGCCTGATCCGGGGGCCTGAGCCTGACGGCGCGGCGCCGGTCGCCGGCGCCGCGCTCCCGACGGAACCTCTCCTGGAGATCCAGGAGCGGAGTCGAGCCGTCGCCGCGGGGTCAGTAGGTGGGGCCGTAGGCGGAGCGGACGGTCAGAGCGTGCTCCACCAGCGTGATGAGCGTGGTCTTGACCGCGTCCCGGGAGCGCGCGTCCGTCCGCACGATCGGCACGTGCGGTGCCAGCGTCAGCGCGTCCCTCACCTGGTTCTCCACGTGCGGGAAGTGCCCGTTCCAGCCGTTGAGCCCGATCACGAAGGGCAGCTTGGCCTCTTCGAAGTAGTCGATCGCGGGGAAGGAGTCGGCCAGCCTGCGGGTGTCGACGAGCACGACCGCGCCGATGGCGCCGCGGACCAGGTCGTCCCACATGAACCAGAACCGGTGCTGACCCGGCGTGCCGAACAGGTAAAGGATCAGGTCCCTGTCCAGCGACACCCGGCCGAAGTCCATGGCCACGGTCGTGGTGGTCTTGTCAGGGGTGAGGCTGAGGTCGTCGACGCCCGCCGAGGCGTTGGTCATGACAGCCTCGGTGGTGAGCGGCAGGATCTCCGACACCGCACCCACGAACGTCGTCTTCCCCACACCGAACCCGCCCGCCACGACGATCTTCGTCGAGGTCAGGCCGCTAGAGCCTGCGAAGTCCACTTAGCACCCTTTCCAGCAGGTTCCTGTTCGGCATGCCCGCATCCAGTTGCGGCTGGTAGATCCGCACCAGACCCTCCGCCTCCATGTCCGCGATCAGCACCCTGGCCACGCCCAGTGGCATGGCCAGCAGCGCCGACACCTCGGCGACCGACCTGATCTGCCGGCACAGCTCGCTGATCGCGCGGTATTCACGGGTGTGGTTCATGCCGAGTTGCGCCGAGGTGGCCGAGGAGACCAGCGCCTCCATGGCCAGGTTGGTGCGCGGCGCGGTGCGCCCGCCGGTGAGCGAGTACATCCGCACCAGCGAGCTGCGCTCCTCCTCGGGAGGGCTGGGGGCAGGGTCGTAGCCCGAGGCCGGTTGGCCGTACCCCCTGCCGTAGTCCGGCGGAGGCCCGTAAGAAGGGCCGTCATTCCACGAAGCCACGATCGTCTCCCATCACCAAGGGCGCGCGGATGACAGTTCCGCCCGTACGGCAGGCGTGAGCACCTGGCCGGCCCTTTCCACCAGAACCGTCATCTGGTAGGCGACCAGTCCCATGTCGCATTCCGGCGCGGCCAGCACGGCGAGGCAGGACCCGTCGCTGATGGACATCACCAGCAACAGCCCGCGCTGCATTTCGACGACGGTCTGAGTGACTCCGCCGCCTTCGAAGACCCTCGATGCGCCCTGGACCAGGCTGATCAGCCCGGCGGCCACGGCGGCGAGCTGGTCGGCGCGGTCCTTGGGGAAACCCCTCGAGAACGCCATGGGCAACCCGTCCGAGGAGACGACCACGGCGTGCGCGACGCCGGGCACCTCCTCGACGAAGCCGCTGACCAGCCAGTTGACATCCCTGGCGGCCTGGCTCAGCTCCTTCACCGCTGCTCCCCTTCCTCGCCGGCGTTCCCGAGCTCGGCGCGGCCCTTCCGCACACCCTGCTGGTAGCTGGCCAGCCTGCTCCTGATCCGGTCGGGAGAGACGGGTGGCATCGGCGGCGCGGGGGCCTGGGCCTGCGGGGCGGCGGCGGTGCCGGGCACCAGGTTCGCCCTGGGCTTGCGCTTGGGCAGGCCCGAGGTGGTGATGCCGCCGAGGCTGGGGTCGTTGGCCGCGCGGGCCGCCTGCCAGCCCGCGTCGGCGGGCGACGACCAGGGGTCCTGAGACGCCGCGGCCTGCTGGCCGGCCTGCTGACCGGCCTGCTGGCCGGCCTGCTGACCGGTGTGGCGGTCGGCTCCGGCGGGCGGCGGCTCCGTGGGGTGTTCCGCGGAGGGCCTGCCCTGCGCGGATCCCGTGTCGAGCGAGGGGGCGTCGGTGGCGTCGGCGATGTTCGCCGGGCGCTTGAACCAGCTCGACTCCACCGCCGCGAAGATCGGCAGGTACTCCTCGTCGCCGGTGTCGAGCGAGGAGGTCTCCACCCGGGGCAGCGGCCTGGTCGCGTCGGGGTACTCGTGCCTGCCCGGCACGTCGAAGGAGTCGTGCGGGCGCCGGTCGAGCGTGCCGTACGAGTCGGGGCCCTGAGAGCCGCCCAGGCCGGGCATCTCACGGAAGCCCGGCGGCCGGCCGCCGTCCGAGGGACGTCCTCCTCGCTTGGGAAGCCCGTTGGAGGTGAAGTCGGACAGGTCCGCCGAGGGCGCATCGTTGGTGCCGAACCAGTCGACAGGCGGCGAGTCGAGCACCGGCGCGCCCATGGGCGACGGCCTCAGGTCGTCGAGCGGGGGACTCTCGTACGACATCGGCCCCGCCTGCGGGGGCACCATCGACGGGGGCGGGACCATCGGCTGCTGCGGCTCGGGCGGCATGGTGTGCAGGGGCGGCATGCCGTGCTGGGAGGCGGGGCCGTGCCCGGGCGGCTGGCCGGGGATGGCGGTCAGCAGGGCCTCGGGGATGAGCACCATCGCCGTGAGGCCGCCGATGTCCTGCCTGCGCAGCTGCACGCGGATGTTGTGCCTGAGCGCCAGGCGGCCGACCACGAACAGGCCCATCCGCCGCGACACCGACACGTCCACGACCGGCGGGTTGGCCAGCCGCCAGTTGGCCTGGGCGAGCTCCTCCTGGGTCATCCCGATGCCGTGGTCGGTCACCGCGACCATGACGCCGCCGCCGTCGATGCGGCTGCTCGAGATCGTCACCTTGGTGTCGCTGGAGGAGAAGGACACCGCGTTCTCCACCAGCTCGGCGAGCAGGTGGACGGTGTCGCTGACGGCCTGGCCCGCGATGGCGACCTCGGAGGCCGCCTGCATGACCACCCTGTCGTAGCTCTCGACCTCGCCGAGGGCGGCGCGCACGATGTCCATCAGCTCGACGGGCTGGGTCCACTTGCGTGCGGCGTCCTGGCCGGCGAGGACCAGGAGGTTCTCGCTGTTGCGGCGCATGCGGGTGGCCAGGTGGTCGAGCCTGAACAGGTCGCCGAGGCGGGTGTCGTCCCGCTCGCCGCGCTCGAGGCGCTCGATCAGCGTGAGCTGGCGCTCGACGAGGGTCTGGCTGCGCCGGGAGAGGTTGACGAACATGGCGTTGACGTTGGCGCGCAGCTTGGCCTCGTCGCCCGCCAGCCGTACGGCCTCGCGGTGGACCTCGTCGAAGGCGCGCGCCACCTCACCGACCTCGTCCCGCGAGAACACCCCGATGGGCGCGACCTCCGCGGTGACGCCGCCGTCACGCGACTCGCGCAGCCGCTGGACGAAGCCTGGAAGCCGCTCTCCCGCGATGTCGAGCGCCTCGCTGCGCAGCCTGCGCAGCGGGCGGACGAGCGAGCGCGCCACACCGGTCGTGATGAGGAGCACGGCCAGCAGCAGGGCCGCGACGGCGCCGGCCACCAGGTAGGCGCGCTGCGTCTCGGCCGCGGCCAGTTCGCTGCTGCGCAGCACGATCGCCGCCGCGTGCCGCTCCTCCACCGAGCGCATGGAGTCGACGATGACGGTGGAGGCCTCGAACCACTCGCGCGCGTCGTCGCGCTTGCTGAGGTCGAGCCCCTTGAGAGGGGCTCCCGTGTCGGCTCTGTTGAGGACCAGTTCGAGCAGGAAGCGTGCCCTGTCCGCCTCGCGGCCGTTGACCTTCTCGTCGAACAGCCGGCGTTCGGCGGCGGTGGCCTCGGCGGCGAAGGCCTTGCGCTCGCTGGCCTCGCGGGACCGCTCGCCGAGAAGGGTCTTGAGCTGGTCCTGCTCGAACCTGCCCACCACCAGGACGACGGTGAGCAGGGCCTGCTGCAGGGAGACGCTCTCCTTGGCGCGGGCGAGCGCGTCCAGCGTCACCGACTGGCGCGTCAGATCCTCGTCCTCGCCGTTCTTGCCGAGCTCGTCGTTGAGCGCGAGCAGGTCGGAGATGACGGTGGTGTAGGCGTCGAGAGCGGCGCCGGGCAGGAGGTCGGAGTCGAAAGCCTGGTCGCGCAGCGCGGCGAGGTCTTCCAGGCGGGTCAGTACGGTGGCGACCTCGTCGCCCGTGCGGCCCGTGACGTCGGAGCCGAGAGCGGCGGCGCTCTGCCGTACCTTCTGCGCCTCCGCGTCGACCCTGCCCATCTGGGCGCGGACGTCGGCGAGGCCGCGCTCGGGACGGCCGAGGACGATGTACCAGGCGGTGCGGGCGCGTTCGGCGCCGAGTTCGTGGGTGAGTCCGCCGACGTTCTCGGCGAGCTTGGCCAGTTGGTTGGCGCGGGCGTAGTCGGCGGCCGCGCTGGTGGAGGCGACGACCTGGAAGCCGCCGAGAAGGACGGCCGCGGCGGTCGGGACGAGGATGAGCGCGACTAATCGCGCGCGCACCCGCCAGTTGCGCAGCCGCCATCCGCCGTGATCGGCGGCTTTGGCACTGGTTCTTCTACTCACCGAACGCAACCTCAGTTGGGGGGAGAGCCTCTATGAGACTCCTGGGAAAATCCAGCAAGTGGGGGTTATTCCAGCACATCACTATGAGAACGACCAAACGAACATAACGCGACAAATCTTGTCCAGAGTGACACAACCGCAGATAACCTGGAGCCCCCGATTTCGGTCGGCCTTTAAAGGATCTTGAGTCTTAGAAAATCACCATATATCAGAGTCTGTCCGCTTGTGGGTGGTTGGCCCGTTCCAGCTGTAGATCCACTCCGTAACACCCGAGTCTCTGGATGGTCACGACGTTGTGATTTGCGATATTTAGGCCCTATGTTGAGCCCCGTCGCGCCTACCCTCGACAACTCGGACCGGGCCAACCGCGGGGCCGGCAAGCTTCTGGAGGCAGAAAGTGGCAGCCGGGCAGGACAGTGCGGCCATCGAGGTCAGTGGGCTGTGGAAGGTCTTCGGCCCACGGGCGGACCGCGTGATGAAAGGCCCTGACAAAGATCTCGACCCGGCCCGACTCCGTGAGAAGACCGGCTGCACCATTGCCGTCAGGGACGTCACGTTCGACGTCAGACCCGGCGAGATGTTCGTGGTCATGGGCCTGTCGGGAAGCGGCAAATCCACCCTGGTGCGCTGCCTGACCCGCCTCATCGAGCCGACCGCGGGAAGGATCGCCGTCGGCGGCCGGGACGTGGGCGCCGCCTCACCCGCGGACCTGCGCGAACTGCGCCGCCACCACGTGAGCATGGTGTTCCAGCACTTCGGCCTGCTGCCGCACCGTCGCGTCATCGACAACGTCGCCTACGGGCTGGAGATCCAGGGCTCGCCCCGGCAGCGCAGGCACGAGCGCGCGCGGGAGATCCTCTCCCTGGTCGGCCTCGACGGTCACGCCGACTCCTACCCCGACCAGCTGTCGGGCGGCATGCAGCAGCGCGTCGGGCTGGCCAGGGCGCTGGCCGTCGACCCTCAGGTGATGCTGTTCGACGAGCCCTTCAGCGCGCTCGACCCGCTGATCCGCCGCGACATGCAGGCCGAGGTCATCAGGCTGCACCGCGAGGTGGGCAAGACGATGGTCTTCATCACCCATGACCTGTCGGAGGCGCTCAAGCTGGGTCAGCGCATCGCGATCATGCGGGCCGGGTCGATCGTCCAGCTCGGAACGCCGGAGGAGGTCGTGGGCGCGCCCGCCGACGACTACGTGGCCGACTTCGTGCGCGAGGTGCCGCGCAGCCACGTGCTGTCGCTGCGCTGGATCTGCAGGACGCCGGAGTCCGACGAGCACCTCGACGGGCCCGTCCTGCCCGCCGACACGGTCATCAGGGACGCCATCCCCGCGGTGACGGGCTCTGCCAGGCCCATCAGGGTGATGGACGGCGACGAGCTGGTGGGCGTGGTCGACCGCGTGGACATCCTGTCGGCCATGGCGCACGCGCCTGCCGTACCGGAGGGGAGGATCCGCGTTCCCGAGCCTGCGACGTCGCCCGAGGAGACCGCTCTCCCGCGCGCGGACCAGGGCGAGGACGCCGGGCCCGTCTCGCAGGCGCGCTCGTGAGCGGCGCCGTCGCGGTCGCGGGCGCGACGGGGATCCGCCGCCCGCCCCGCTGGATCGTCCCAGCGGCCGTCGTCGCAGCGCTCGTGGCCGGCTACCTCACGCTGAACGGCACCGCCACGCTCCCGCACGACGACGAGGCGGCAACGTTCCTCGCCGTCAACGACGCGCGCGACTGGGTCGACGCCAACAGGAACGACAACCCGCTGTTCCTCTACTTCATCAACTACGTCCGCATCTACCTGGGCCAGCTCTACACCTTCCTGGAGACCGCGCTGTTCGCGCTGGGCTGGCCAGGGCTCATCGGCGTGATCGGCGGCCTCGGCTGGCTGGCGGGCGGCTGGCGGATCGCGCTGCTCGGCGTGGCGGGCTTCGCCTCCTTCGGCGTGCTCGGCGTCTGGGAGGCCGGTGTCCGCACACTCGCGCTCGTCCTCGCCTCCGTCCTGGTCGCCCTGCTGATCGGGCTGCCGCTCGGCGTCTGGGCCGGCCGGTCGGCACGGCTGCGCAGGATCGTCTCGCCCGTGCTCGACGTCATGCAGATCATGCCGACGTTCGCCTACCTGACGCCGATGGTGCTCTTCTTCGGCATCGGCCCCTCCTCCGCGACCGTCGCCACCCTCATCTACGCGATGCCGGTAGCCATCAAGATCACCGCGCTGGGCATCGAGCAGGTCTCCCGCACCGCGATCGAGGCCTCCGACTCGATCGGCGCGACCCGCTGGCAGACGCTGCGCAAGGTGCAGCTGCCGATGGCCCGCGAGACCGTCGCGCTGGCGATCAACCAGACGATCATGATGGCGCTGTCGATGGTCGTGATCGCCGCCCTGATCTCGGCGC
This sequence comes from Nonomuraea sp. bgisy101, assembly GCF_057708945.1. Classification (NCBI taxonomy): domain Bacteria; kingdom Bacillati; phylum Actinomycetota; class Actinomycetes; order Streptosporangiales; family Streptosporangiaceae; genus Nonomuraea; species Nonomuraea sp. bgisy101. The sequence goes on along the minus strand of NZ_JBYITD010000025.1, from coordinate 36,833 downwards.
CGGGGCTCGGCTCCGACATCATCCGCGGCCTGTCGCGGGCCAACGTCGGCTTCATGCTGCCTGCCGGCGTCGCGATCGTGGTCATGGCGATCGTGCTCGACAGGGCCACGATGGCGGCCGCCCGCCAGACGGTCACCGGGCCGGTCAGGTACGTGGTCGCGGCCGCCCTCGCCGTGGGCGGCGTGGCGCTGTCCTTCGTCCTGCCCTCCGCCTTTCCCGAGGAGTGGGTGCTGCCCATCGGCGGGCCCGTCAACGACGCGGTGGAGTGGGCCAAGTTCAGCTGGTACGACGTCACCGAGGCGATCAAGAACGTCACCTCCACGGTCCTGCTGAACCCGCTGCAGGACGTGCTGACCTCCACCCCGTGGTGGCTGGTGGCCGCCGCCGTACTGACGCTGGCCTGGTGGTCCAGCGGGCTCAGGCCCGCGCTCGTCGCGCTGACCTGCCTGCTCGCACTGGCGTTGCTCGGGCTGTGGGAGCACAGCATGGCCACGCTCACCACCGTCCTGGTCGCGGCCGCCGCCGCCCTGCTGCTCGGCCTCGTCCTCGGCGTGGCCGCCGCCCGCTCCCGCGCCTACTCGGCCGTGCAGCGCCCGCTGCTGGACGCCGCCCAGACGATGCCGTCCGTGGTCTACCTGCTGCCGGCGCTCGCGCTGTTCGGACCGACCAGGTTCACCGCGATCTTCGCCTCGGTGATCTACGCGGTGCCGCCCGTCGTGCGTCTGGTCGAGGACGGCATCCGAGGCGTCTCCCCCACCTCCGTCGAGGCGGCGCTGTCGGCCGGCTCCACGCGGCGGCAACTGCTGTGGAAGGTGCAGCTGCCGATGGCCCGAGGGGCCATCCTGCTGGCCGCCAACCAGGGCATCGTGATGACGCTCGCCATGGTCGTCGTCGGCGGCATGGTCGGCGCGGGCGGCCTCGGCTACGACGTCGTCACAGGTTTCTCCCAGCACTCCGACTTCGGCATGGGTTTCGTGGCGGGAGTCGCCACGGTGCTGCTGGGAATCATGCTCGACCGCATCACGCAGGGCGCCGACAGGCGCTCTTCCCCCCACATAAGAGGATGATCACCGGATGAAGATTCGCCTCATGGCCGGGGTCGTCGCCCTCGGCCTGGCCGTCGCAGGGTGCGGCGGCGGCGCCAGGGTCGACGGCGGCACCACGTCGACGGCCGCCGCTCAGCCCAGCGGCTCGGCGAGCGCCTCGGCCGCAGGAACAGTCAAGCTGGCCATCAACCCCTGGGTCGGGTACGAGGCCAGCGCGGCCGTCATCGCGCACCTGCTGCAGAACGAGCTCGGCTACACGGTGGAGAAGAAGGAGCTCAAGGAGGAGGTCGCCTGGGCCGGCTTCGAGACCGGCGAGGTGGACGTCATCGTCGAGAACTGGGGCCACGACGACCTCAAGAAGAAGTACATCGACGAGAAGAAGGTCGCCGTCGCCGCGGGCTCGACCGGCAACAAGGGCGTCATCGGCTGGTACGTCCCGCAGTGGATGGCCGACAAGTACCCCGACATCACCGACTACAAGAACCTCAACAAGTACGCCGACCTGTTCAAGACCTCCGAGTCCGGCGGCAAGGGCCAGCTCCTCGACGGCGACCCCTCCTACGTCACCAACGACGAGGCGCTGGTCAAGAACCTGAAGCTGGACTTCAAGGTCGTGACGGGCGGCAGCGAGGCGGCGCTGCTGGAGTCGGCGGTGCAGGCCCAGGAGCAGCAGAAGGCGCTGCTGTTCTACTTCTGGACCCCGCACTGGCTCTTCGACAAGGTCAAGCTGGCCAGGGTGAGCCTGCCGGCGTACACCGCGGGCTGCGACGCCGACCCGAAGAAGGTCGCCTGCGACTACTCCGAGCTCGACCTCGACAAGATCGTCAGCAAGAAGTTCGCCGACACCGGCGGCAAGGCCTACGAGCTGGTCAAGAGCTTCAACTGGACCAACGAGGACCAGAACGCGGTCGCCAACGACATCCAGAACAACGGGATGTCCGCCGAGGCCGCCGCCAAGAAGTGGGTCGACGCCAACCAGGCCAAGTGGCAGGCCTGGCTCCCGAAGTAAACGATCGTGTGCCCCCGTCGCTGGCGGGGGCACACGCCGGAGACCGCACATGAGAACCAAACTGCTGGCCGCGGCTCTCACCCTCGGCCTGATCCTCACCGGCTGCACCACCGAAGAACCCCAGGCCCCCAAGGCCACCGGCACCGTACGGCTGGCCGTCAACCCCTGGGTCGGCTACGAGGCGAGCGCCGCGGTGCTCGCCTACCTCCTGGAGCACGAGCTCGGCTACAAGGTCGAGACCAAGAAGCTGTCGGAGGAGGAGTCGTGGAAGGGCTTCGAGAGCGGTGACGTCGACGTCATCGTCGAGAACTGGGGCAGGGACAAGGAAAAGAAAGAGTTCATCCAGGACAAGAAGGTCGCCGTCTCGGCGGGACTGAACGGCAACAAGGGCGTCATCGGCTGGTACGTGCCGCAGTGGATGGTCGAGGAGTACCCCGACATCACCAACTGGCGCAACCTGAACAAGTACGCCGATCTCTTCAAGACCGACAAGTCCGGTGAGCTCGGGCAGGTGCTCGACGGCGACCCCACCTTCGTCACCGCCGACGAGGACCTGGTCCGCAACCTGAAGCTGAAGTACAAGGTCGTCTACGCGGGCAGCGAGGACGCGCTGATCAAGGCCATGAAGTCGGCCACCAGGAACAGGCGGCCGCTGCTGATGTACTTCTATCAGCCCCAGTGGCTGTTCACGCAGGTCAAGATGGCCAAGATCAACCTCCCCTCCTACGCGATCGGTTGCGACGCCGTGGCGGCGAAGGTGACGTGCGACTACCCGCCCTACCTGCTGGACAAGATCGTCAGCAAGAAGTTCGCCGACACCGGTGGCAGGGCCTACGAGCTCGTCCGCAACTTCTCGTGGACGAACGACCACCAGAACGCGGTCGCCAGCGACATGACCGACGGCGGCATGTCCGCCGAGCAGGCCGCCAAGAAGTGGGTCGACGCGAACAAGATCGTATGGAAGGACTGGTTGCCCCGATGACGCGGCGGGCCCTGCCATGACCTGCGGCGGGGACCCGCCGGGAGGTGGCAGGGGCCCGGCACGCCGGACGCGGGTCCGCCCCCGCCTGCGGAGTGGGGCGACGGACGGCCCGGCAAGGCGGGCGACGGGCCGGCAGGGGACGATGGGCTCGGCAGGTTCGTGGAGCACGCTCGGTGAAGGGACCGGCGATGAGAGTGATGCGGGCGTGCGGCGTGGCCGGCGCGGTGCTGTTCGTGCTCGCCTTCCTCGTCGAGGGCGCCACGCGCGGCGACGGCTACGATCCGCTCAGGCATCCCGTCAGCTCGCTCGCCATCGGTGCCCAGGGCTGGACCCAGACCGCGAACTTCCTCCTGACAGGCCTGCTCATGCTGGCCTTCGCGATCAGCCTGCGCGGCACCTCCCGCTGGGGCTTCGCGCTCATGACCGCCTTCGCCGTCGGCCTGGTCGGGGCGGGGCTCTTCGTCACCGACCCGGTGAACGGCTACCCGCAGGGGGCGCCCGCGACCTCCACCACCGCGGGCACCCTGCACGACCTGTTCTCGCTGCTCGTCTTCGCGGGGCTGCCCGCCGCCTGCTTCGTGTACGGCAGGCGCTTCGCCGGCTGGGGCAGGCCGGGCTGGGCGGCGTACTCGATCGCCACTGGCGTCCTCTTCATCGCCGGCTTCCTGATCACAGGGGCGGGATTCTCCGGCGCGGACGGCCTCTCGGGCATCGCGGGCCTGCTCCAGCGGCTCACGCTCGTCATCGGCCTGACATGGGTGGCCCTGCTCGGCAGCGGAGTCCGTACGGTGTACCGTACGTAATGTGACCGTCGAGTACACCGGCAAGGGCGACCCCGCCCGCAGCCTCGCGCTGCTGTGGCGCACCAGCGAACGCCCGAGCCGCAAGGGCAAGCCCGAGCTGAGTGTCGACCGCATCGTCCGCGCCGCCATCGAGGTCGCCGACGCCGAAGGGCTGTCGGCGCTGTCCATGCGCAGGGTCGCCGAACGACTCGGCGTCGGCACCATGTCGCTCTACACCTACGTGCCCGGCAAGCCCGAACTGCTCGACGTCATGCTCGACACCGTCTACGGCGAGACCGCCCGGCCCGCCGACCTGCCCGGCGGCTGGCGCGCCCGCCTGGAGCAGATCGCCAGGGAGAACTGGGCGCTCTACCTGCGTCACCCCTGGCTGCTCCAGGTCGCGACCAGCCGCCCCGTGCTCGGCCCCAACACCACGGCCAAGTACGAGTACGAGCTGCGCGCCATCGACGGCATCGGCCTCACCGACGTCGAGATGGACTCGGTCATCACGCTCGTCACCGGGTTCGTGCACGGCGCGGCCCGGGGCGCGGTGGAGGCACTGGAGGCGGAGAAGCACACGGGGATGACCGACGAGCAGTGGTGGGCGGCGCACGCGCCGTTCCTGCACAGGATCGCCGACGTGAGCCGCTTCCCCGTCGCCTCCCGCGTCGGCGAGGCCGCCGCCGAGGTGTACGGCTCCGCGCACAGCCCCGAGCACACCTTCGAGTTCGGCCTCCAACGCCTGCTCGACGGCATCTCCCTCCTGATGGACACGCGCTCCTGACCTCCGGCTAGACCACCGCGCGCCGCCTTAGCGCCTCCACAGCCCCGCCCGTCGACCGACCTGTCCACCTGGTGACCGCCGGCCCGCCATCGCGCCTCCACGACCGCCCGACGACCATCGGGCGTCCCCACACCTCCACCGGCCGCCCGACGACCACCGGACCCCCGCGCCTCCGCCGTCCGCCGGCCGCCCGACGACCATCGGACACCCGGCAGCTCCGCCGACACGTCTGTCGACCGCCGGGGTGGTCTCCCTCATCCGCCGGCTCACGCGCGGACTGCTGGGGCGGTCTCGCATCTCCACAGTCGCCGAGGTCCTCCCGGGCCCCGGCACCGGGTCAGGCGCCGACCTCGCGTTCGTAGGTCAGGAGGGTGTCCACGAACATCCTGCGCTGCTCGGGCGTGAGCGGCTCCAACGCCTTCCGCCATGCCCCCGCCCCCTGCCCCAGCCACTCCTCGATCGAGGCCTGGTGCGCTCCCGCGATGCTGACGATCGTGCGGCGGCGGTCGGCGTCGTCCTCCCGGCGCTCCAGCACGCCCTTCCTGCTGAGGTCGCCCACCATCAGGCTCACGGTCGCGGGCGCCACCTCCAGCCGCGTGGCCAACTCGTTCACCGTCGTCGGCCCGTCGAACAGCAGATAGGCCAGCAATGACAGGTGACGCGGAGCCAGCGACAGCGACTGCAGCTCGTCCGGGATCCTGATCCGCTTCACCCTGCCGACCATCCGCGGCATCAGCAGCAGCAACGTGCGGATGCCGTCGTCGACGCTCAGGCCGTCTGTTGACATCGGACCACGCCCCCAAATACCTTGCACTTGAAATTAGCTTTGCTTGCAAAGCAAATCAGCTTGATGACCTAAGGATATCGAATGGCCGAGGACTTCAATGAGCAGATCATCCAGGAGTTCAGGGCGAACGAGGGCCGGGTCGGGGGCATGTTCGAGGGCGCTCCGCTGGTGCTGCTGACCACGGTGGGCGCCAGGAGCGGCGTCGCGAAGACCAACCCCGCCGTCTACCTGCGGGACGGCGAGCGGATCCTGGTGTTCGGCTCCAACGCGGGGCAGGACAGGCACCCCGCCTGGTACCACAACCTCGTGGCCAACCCGGAGGTCGTGGTGGAGCTCGGGGCGGAGCGGTTCGGCGCGCGGGCGGTGCCGTTGACGGGCGGGGAACGGGACCGGATGTACGAGCGGCAGGCCTCCCTCGACCCCGCGTTCGCCGCCTACCAGGCGGGCACGTCGCGAGTCATCCCGGTCGTCGCACTCCACCGCTCCACGGAACCCGGGAAGACCGGGACCGGGGAGACCGGGACCGAGGAGACCGGGACCGAGGAGACCGGGACCGAGGAGACCGGGACCGAGGAGACCGGGACCGAGGAGACCGGGACCGAGGAGACCGGGACCGAGGAGACCGGGACCGAGGAGACCGGGACCGAGAAGACCGGGGCTGGGGAGACCTGGACCGAGAAGACCCAGACCGAGGAGAGCGGGATCGAGATGACCGGGGCGGTTGGGGAGCGGGTGCGGGCGTTCGGGGACGAACAGGTGCGGGTGCACGGATGGTTGCGTGCGGAGCTGGCGAAGGTGCGGAAGGGCGCGGGCGGGGGACGCGGGCTGGGTGAGGAGTTGCGCGCGCATTGCCTGACCTTCTGCGAGGCGCTGCACTTCCATCACGGCGCCGAGGACGGCGTCGCCTTCCCCTATCTGGAGGAGACGCACCCCGAGCTCGCCCAGGCGCTCGACCGGCTGAGGAGGGAGCACGTGGTGGTCGCGAGGCTGACCGGGGAGCTGCGGGCGCTCCTCGACCGGGACGACGTGGGAGACGCGGCCGAGCGGGACGGCTATGTCAGTGGCACGGCCGAGCGGGACAGCGACGTCAATGACACAGCCGAGCGAGGCAGCGACGTCAATGACACAGCCGAGCGAGGCAGCGACGTCAATGACACAGCCGAGCGAGGCAGCGACGTCAATGACACAGCCGAGCGAGGCAGCGACGTCAATGACACAGCCGAGCGAGGCAGCGCGGTCAGTGGCACGGCCGAGCGGGGTGGCGATGTCGGTGACGCGATCGAGCGGCTGGCGGCCGCGCTGGAGGCGCACTTCGACTACGAGGAGGAGCAGCTGGTTCCCGTGCTCAACAGGCTCACCTCCGTGCCGTGGGGGGCGCCGGGAGGGGTCGCGTAACGGCGGCCGGCCCCGCGCGCCCGATGACCGTCTCCCTGGACGGACGCCCGCCCCGCGCCCAGGGTGGGCTGGAGCGGGGCTTGCCGTACGGAGACGACCGTGCGGACGCGCACGGCGCGCGGAGACGGAAGCGGAGGCAGAACGCGCGCGGAGACGGAAGTGGAGGCAGAACGCGCGCGGAGACGGAAGCGGAGGCAGAAAGGAGACAGGAACGCGGAAGGCCGCCGGCGCGAACCGGCGGCCTTCCGTTGCGGCGTTACGCGGGCGCGCCGTAGGCGGCGCGCACCCTGACGACGTGCTCCACCAGGGAGATCAGCGTCGCCTTGACCGAGTCCCTGTTGCGGGCGTCGGTCCGCACGATCGGGATGTGCGGCGCGAGCGCCAGCGCCTCCCGCACCTCGTTCTCCGAGTGCGGGAACTGGCCCTCCCATCCGTTGATGCCCACCACGAAAGGCAGCTTGGCCTCTTCGAAGTAGTCGATCGCGGGGAAGGAGTCGGCCAGCCTGCGGGTGTCGAGCAGCACGACCGCGCCGATCGCGCCACGCACCAGGTCGTCCCACATGAACCAGAACCGGTGCTGACCCGGCGTGCCGAACAGGTACAGGATGAGGTCCCTGTCCAGCGAGAGCCTGCCGAAGTCCATGGCCACGGTCGTGGTCTGCTTGTTCGGGGTCAGGCCGAGGTCGTCGATGCCCGCCGAGGCATCGGTCATGACCGCTTCCGTGGTCAGCGGGAGGATCTCGGACACCGCACCCACGAACGTCGTCTTGCCGACGCCGAACCCGCCCGCGACGACGATCTTCGTCGAGGTGAGCCCGCCGCCGCTAGAGCCTGCGAAGTCCACTGAGCACCCTTTCGAGCATGTTCATGTCTGGCTGTCCCTGGTCGAGACGCGGCTGGTGCAGGCGCACGAGACCTTCGTCGGCCATGTCGGCGACGACGACCCTGGCCACGCCGAGCGGGACCCGCAGCAAGGCGGAGATCTCGGCGACGGACCGGAACGACCTGCACAGCGTCATGATGGCCTCCTGCTCGGGGGTGAGCAGGGCCATCTCGTCATCCGGGATAGACATCGAGGAGATCAGCGTCTCCATTGCCATGTGGTAGCGGGGTTCCGACCTGCCGCCGGTGACTGCGTACGGACGGAACAGGGGTTCGTCGTCCCCTGTCCCGTCGCTCCCGTACACCATCACATCACCGGGTCCTGGCAGCCTGGAGTTCCGCGCGGAGAGCCGGGGTCAGCGCCTGGCCGGCGCGATCCACCAGCAGGGTCATCTGGTAGGCCACCAGACCCATGTCGCAGTCCGGCGAGGCCAGGACGGTCAGGACGGAGCCGTCGCTGATGGCCATCACCAGGAGCAGGCCCCGCTGCATCTCCACGACCGTCTGGGTCACAGGTCCGCCTTCGAAGACGCGCGAGGCGCCCACGGTGAGGCTGAGCAGGCCCGCGGACACGGCTGCCAACTGGTCGGCCCTGTCCGGCGGGAAGCCCTCGGAGCTGGCCAGGCAGAGGCCGTCGGCCGACACGACGACAGCGTGGGCCACTCCGGGGGTGTTCCTGACGAAGTCAGTGATCAGCCAGTCGAACCTGTGGGCCTCGTGGCTCAAGGTCGTCACGCTTCCTCCTTCGTCGGAAGCGTGACGAACGTGGTGTGTCCACTGGTTCGCTCGCGACGCTCGCTCACGCCTAGTCCTCCTTATCCAACCCGTTAGGGGCGGACTCGTCGTTCAGTTCCGCGCGTCCCCTGCGGACGCCCTGCTGGAAGCTGGACATCCGGTTTCTGATCCGATCCGCCGAGACCGGCGGCATCGGGGTCATCTGCTGGGGCGCCTGGCCCGCCGTACCGGGGACCAGGTTCGCCTTGGGGGTGCGCTTGGGGAGACCGGCGGCGGTGATGCCGCCGAGGCTGGGGTCACTGGCCGCGGCCGCTGCCCGCCACCCTGCGTCGGCGGGGGTCCGCCACAGGTCACCATCAGAGGGTACGGCCTGTGCGGGCTGCTGCGCCTCTGGCATGTGGTACTTGGGCTCACGCCTCGGCGAGGCCGCGGGCCCGGTGGACGGCCCCGCTGCGGGCCCGGCTGGACCGGCGGAGGAGGCGGGCGGTGGCGCGGCCTCCTCGGGACGCCTGAACCAGGCGGACTCCACCGACGCGAAGATCGGCAGGAACTCCTCCTGCTCGGGCTCCAGCGGCGAGCTGTCGACCGCGGGCATGGAGGCGGTGTGCTCCTCCCACGGCGCGAACTGCTCGGCCGACGGGTAGGACGGCGCCTGCGCCGGGGGCGGCGGCGTCGGGAACGCGCCCGTGTTGCCGTTGTCGGGCCTGGGGGCGCGGCGCGGCAGCCCGCTGTCGACGCTGGGGAAGGACGGGTGCCGGCCGTTCGCGTCCGTGCTCGGGAAGGACGGGTGCTGCCCGTTCGGGTCCACGCTGGGGAAGGACGGGTGCGAGCCGCCGGGGTGCTGGGCCGTCTGGTCGAGGTTCGGCATCGCGCTCAGGTCGATGCTCGGGAACGACGGGTGCCGGCCGCCCTGCTGCTGCGAGGGCGGCTGCTGGCGGAAGAAGCCGCCGCTGTCGCCGCCCGTGTCGGCGGTGAAGGCGCCGAAGCCCTGGCGGGAGGCCTGCCCGTACCCGTTGGAGTCGAAGGACTCGAAGGCGGCGAACGCCCCGTTCTGCGCGGGCGCGCCGAAGGCTGGCGAGGGAGAGGCCGGCGCGGTGGAGGCGCTGCCGCCGAAGGCGGGCCGCTGCGGGGGCGGCGGCTGGTTGGCGTCGGGCAGCAGCGTCGGCGGCAGCAGCACCATCGCGATGAGGCCGGAGCCCTCGCCCTTGCGCAGCTGCACCCGGATGCCGTGGCGCAGGGCCAGGCGGCCGACCACGAACAGGCCCATGCGGCGGGAGACCGACACGTCCACGACGGGCGGCTCGGCCAGACGCCTGTTGGCCTCGGCGAGCTCGGCCTCGTTCATGGAGATGCCCATGTCGCTCACCGACAGGAGCGCGCCTCCGCCTTCGATGATGCTGCTGGAGACGATGACCTGGCTGTTCTTGGGCGAGAACTGGATGGCGTTCTCGACCAGCTCGGCCACCAGGTGGACCAGGTCGTTGGCGGCGCTGCCGACGACCGCGGTCGCGCGGTGCACCTTGACCTGGACGCGCTCGTAGTCCTCGACCTCGGACAGGGCGGCGCGGACGACGTCGACGAGCTTGGCCGGCTGGCTGCGCCTGCGGGTCGGCTCGTGGCCGGCGAGGACCAGGAGGTTCTCGGAGTTGCGGCGCATGCGGGTGGCCAGGTGGTCGAGGCTGAACAGGTCGGCGAGACGGCTGCCGTCCTGCTCGCCCTTCTCCAGACCGTCGATCAGCGAGATCTGCCGCTCCACCAGCGTCTGCGTGCGGCGGGAGAGGTTGACGAACATCGCGCTGATGTTGCTGCGCAGCTCGGACTCCTCGGCCGCGAGCCGTACAGCCTGGCGGTGGACCTCGTCGAAGGCCTGCGCCACTTCACCGATCTCGTCCTTGCCCTCGACGTCGATCGGCTCGATCTCGGGGACGGTGGGGTTGCCGGAGACGCGCAGGTTGCGCACGACGTCCGGCAGCCTGGATCCGGCGATGTCGAGCGCCTCGCTGCGCAGGCGGCGCAGCGGGGTGACCATCGAGCGGGCGATGAGGACGGTGAACAGCAGCACCAGCAGGAGCACGAGCAGGATGCCGCCGCCGATGAGGAGGGCGGTGCGCAGCTCGGCGCTCCTGAGCTCCTCGGCGCGGCTGGTCACGGCCTGGGCGAGCCCCGGGTTCTTCGGGTCGGGGTTGCTCTCGATCTTCTGCATGACCGCGATGGCCTTGGCGTTGTCCTCGAACCACTGGGTGGGGTCGACGAGCAGCGCCCTGGCCTGGAAGGCGGGGCCGTCGTTGGTCAGGCGGATGGCGCGGGCCTTGGTCAGCTCGGCGCGGACCACGTCGCTGTCGTTGCGCAGTCCCGTCGCGAGGGCGGTGGCCCTGGTGGCGCCTGCGTCGGCGGCGAAGCTGTTGACCAGCTGCCACTGCTGGGAGCCCGCGGCGATGAAGTCGGTCACCCGCTGCGCGTCGACCTTGGAGGAGCCGTAGTAGGACTCCAGCAGCATGATCCGCTGCTTGGAGACCTCCTCCTTGGCCTTCACCAGCACGGTCAGCGCGCGGAAGTCACCGAGGATCTGCGGGTCGCTGTTGAGGAGGCTCAGCTCCTCGTGGACGCGGACGAGCTGCTCGACGAGGTAGCGGTAGGCGCCGGAGTCGGGCCTGGCGCGCTGCTGGGCCCTGATCGCCGACAGCGACCTCAGCTGGGCGGCGGCGAGCTTGGCGGCCTGCTCGACTCGGGGGCCGTAGGAGGCGTCCATCGCGCCCAGGTCGGCCAGGACGGCCTTGACCTGCTTGTCGACGACGTCCTTGCTCTCCTCGTAGGGCTGCTTGAGCTGCTTGCGCTGCCTGGTCGCGTAGAACCAGCCGCCAGTGTCACGCTCCATGCCGAGCGCCTGGACCAGGTCGCGGATATCGGTGGCCTGCTGGGCCACGACGACCGTGCGGTCGTAGACCCCGATGCTGTCCACGGAGGACACGACCCTCGCCCCGCCCAGCACGACACCCGCGATGGTGGGCACCAGGATCAGGGCGGTGAGTCGAGATCTCACGCGCCAGTTGCGCAGTCCGATTCGTGGCATCGACCGCTTCCCGCGGTCCCGCCTGGCGGTGCGTCCGCCGCCGGATGTCACCGTCGTCACAGCCGTCGTTACCCCTCAACACCCTGTTCCGCAACAGGAATCATAAAGACCGTAATTCGCCCCACAACGTATCCGCCACAACTCGCGTACCAGGCAAAACGGACACAATCGTTACAAATGTGACCGCAGACCGTTGCGATGTTTATCGGAGTGCAGCGAGCACGTGATCGCGGACTTGGGTCCGCTGCGCGTCGTCGCTGAGGGGGCGTCCGGCGCGGTCCACTACGTAGAAGACGTCAACCGCCTCCGCGCCGAGAGTCTCCACGCGAGCGGCTTTCACGTCAAGCCCGCATTCCCCGAAAGCTCTGCCGATACGCCATAGGAGGCCCGGACGGTCATGGGCTCTGACCTCCACGACAGTCGCCGTCGTGGAGGCGTCGTCGATCAAGGTGACACGGGGCGGGGCGACCGGCACCCTGGCGGGTCGCACCGATCGCGTACGGCGTGCCAGCCGCTGCTCGATGTCCAGCCGTCCGGCCAGGACAAGGCGCAGGTCAGCCTCGAGAGTCGCGGGGTCGGGCGGCGTGCCGTACTCGGGGATGACGGAGAATTCGATCACGGCCGTGGAGCTCGCGGAAGCGGCCGAAGCCGAGCGGACGACCAGCCTGTGCGCGGCCATGACACCGGCCGCCCGCCAGAGCAGCCCGGGGCGATCCGGAGCGACGACTGTGACGTTTGTCCCATTCACCCTGATCGCGCCGCCGCCGTGCCTGGCGAGTGTCGCCTGGGAGGGCGAGAGGGCGGGGGCGGGAGGCAGCGGCGAACCCGAGAGCGCGCTGCGCACCCTGCGCACGAGATCGTCGACGAGCGAGGCCTTCCACGCGTTCCAGGCGGCCGGTCCCGTGGCGTTGCCGTCGGCGCGGGCCAGCGCGGCGAGCAGGTCCAGCACCTCGCGCGAGCCGACCGCGCCGGCGACCTTCTCGATCGTCACGGGGTCGTCGAGGTCCCGCCTGGTCGCGGTCTCCGGCAGCAGCAGGTGGTGGCGGACGACGGTGGCGAGGATCTCGACGTCCTGCGGCGGCAGCCCGAGACGCGCGCCGATGTCGCGCACGACCACCACTCCGGTGACCGAGTGGTCGCCGGGCCAGCCCTTGCCGATGTCATGCAGGAGGGCCCCGATCAGCAGCAGGTCGGGGCGGGCGACCTCGCGGGTGTAGGCGGCGGCGTTGGCCGCGGCCTCGATGAGGTGACGGTCGACGGTGAAGCGGTGGATGGGGTTGCGCTGGGGGCGGTGCCGTACGCGCTCCCAGTCGGGCAGCAGCTTCACCAGGATGCCCGCCTGGTCGAGCTCCTCCCAGACGGGGACGGCGGCGCGCCCGGCGCCGAGCAGCGCCACGAGCGCGTCGCGCGCCTCGTCGGGCCACGGCACCGGCATCGGCGCCGACTGACCGGCCAGCACCGAGACGGTGGCGGGCGCCAGCGGCAACCCCGACTCGGCGGCCGCGGCGGCGGCGCGCAGCACCAGCACGGGGTCGGTGCGCGGGGTGACGCCGCGGGCGAGCACCACCTCGCCGGCGTGCTCGACCACGCCGTCGGCGAGCGGCCTGCGACCGCGGGGGACGGGCCCCGACAGCAGCCGGTCGACGGTGCGCCAGGTGGTGTCGAAGGCGTGGGAGACCGTCCTGCCCGCCTCGGCGAGCCTGCGCATGAGCGCCTCGGCGTCGAGCAGGCCCAGCGTGCCCGCCACCGCGTCCTGCTCCTGCAGGACCAGCCGGTCGGCGCCGCGGGCGGTGACGACGTGGAGCGCGTGCCGTACGTCGAGGATGAGCTCGTACGCCTCGCGGACGCGCGGGCCTGGAGCGGAGGCCACCCAGGCGGCGGCCACGGCCTGCATCGCCTGGACGTCGCGCAGCCCTCCGCGGCCGTCCTTGAGATCGGGTTCGAGGAGGAAGGCCACCTCCCCGCTGGTCTCGGCCCGCTTGTCGGCCGCCTCTCGCAGCTCCGCGAGCCTGCGGCGGGAGTCGGCCCGCCATTCGGCGAGCACGGACTCTCTCGCCCTCCTGGTCAGTTCGGGGTCGCCCGCGACGTGCCTGGCCTGGATGAGGCCGAGCACGACCTTCAGGTCCTCGCGGGCGACCTTCACGGCCTCGTCCACCGTGCGGACCGAATGGTCGAGGCCGACACCGGAGTCCCAGATCGGGTACCAGATCCGGTCGGCGAGCCTGGCGACGTCCTCGCCGCCCTCGTGCAGCATGACCAGGTCGAGATCGCTGCCGGGGGCCAGCTCTCCCCTGCCGAGGGAGCCGACGGCGACGAGCGCGACGCCGTCGCGGCCGGGGTTCGCCGTCCGCAGCAGGTCCTTCAGCCAGCGGTCGGTGTCCGCGGCCCGCTCCTTGCGGGCCGCGGCGAACGATCGGGCGTCCGCTCTCACCGCGTCCTCCGGCCGGGTTCTGCCCGGGCCTCCGGCCTGCGTCCCATCACAGCGCTTCGGGACCGCGCTCTCCGGTGCGCACCCGGATCACGGTGTCGACGGGGACGGACCACACCTTGCCGTCGCCGATCTTGCCCGTCTGGGCGGCCTTGACGATGACGTCGATGACCTCCTCGGCGTCGTCCTCCTCCGCGAGCACCTCGAGGCGCACCTTGGGCACGAGGTCGACCTGGTACTCGGCGCCGCGGTACACCTCGGTGTGCCCGCGCTGGCGGCCGTAGCCGCTGGCCTCACTGACCGTCATGCCCTTGATGCCGAACTGCTCCAGCGCGGCCTTCACGTCGTCCAGCTTGAACGGCTTGATGACGGCGGTGATGAGCCTCATGCGTCCACCTTCTTCGGGGTCGTGGCGAGCGCCGAGGACGCGGACACGCCCGAGGCGTGCACGGTTCCCAGGTCGTAGCCGGTCTCGGCGTGCGTGGTGATGTCGACGCCCGCGAGCTCCTTGTCGGCGTCGATCCTGAAGCCCATTGTCTTGTCGATCACCTTGGCCGCGACCCACGACACCGCGAACGAGTAGCCGCCGACCGCGATCGGGCCGAGGATCTGGAGTCCGAGCTGGCTGATCGGGCCGCCGTAGAGCAGGCCCTCGTTCTGCTGCGGGAGGAAGGGGTAGGCGGCGAGGAAGCCCAGGGAGACGGCGCCGATGACGCCGCCGACCAGGTGCACGCCGACCACGTCGAGGGAGTCGTCGAAGCCGAGGCGGTACTTCAGGCCGACCGCGTAGGCGCAGGCCACACCGGCGAGCAGGCCGATGACGATGGCCGCCCACGGGTCGACGAAGCCGCACGCGGGGGTGATCGCGACCAGACCGGCGACCGCGCCTGACGCCACGCCGAGGGTGGTGGCGTGGCCGTCGCGCAGCTTCTCCACCACGAGCCAGGCGCCCGCCGCGACGGCGGTGGCGATCTGGGTGTTCATGAAGGCCAGCCCCGCGGTCTGGTCGGGGGCGAGCTCGGAGCCGGCGTTGAAGCCGAACCAGCCGAACCACAGCAGGCCGGTGCCGAGCAGGACCAGCGTCAGGTTGTGCGGGCGCATCGGCTCCTTGCCCCAGCCGTGGCGCTTGCCGAGCACGAGGGCGAGCGCGAGGGCCGCGGCTCCCGCGTTGATGTGGACCACGGTGCCGCCGGCGAAGTCCTCGATGCCGAGCTGGCCGAGCCAGCCGCCGCCCCAGACCCAGTGGGCCACGGGGAAGTACACGACCGTCGCCCACACCAGGGAGAAGACGACCCAGGCGCCGAACTTGGCGCGGTCGGCGATGGCGCCGCTGATCAGGGCGACCGTAATGATCGCGAAGGTGAGCTGGAAGGCGGAGAAGACCATCATCGGGAAGTTGTCGGCCGCGGCCGCCTCCGCCGTGACCTGGCCGCCCTGGACGATCAGGCCCTCGTAGACGGCGTTGAAGACACCGCTCAGGCCGAGGTTGTCGAGGCCGCCGACGACGAAGTTCAGCGTGTCGCTGCCCGAGGCGTCGAACGCCAGCGAGTACCCGTAGAGGACCCAGGCGACCGTCACCACGATGATGCTGACGAACGACATCATCATCATGTTGAGGACGCTCTTCGCCCTGGTCATACCCCCATAGAAGAACGCGAGGCCCGGAGTCATCAGCAGCACCAGGGCGGTGCATACCAGCATCCAGGCGGTAGTGCCGCTATCGATCATCGACGCGACCCTCCTTCACTTTCGGCCTGTACGTGTCGCAGTGGATGCCCCCAGCAGCGCACTGACGTGTGGCCACAGCGTCTTCTTCTGCCGTTTCGTGGCTTTACCTCACATGTTTCGCATGCGTGAAACTCCGCACTCTGGTGTTTCGCGAGTGTTTCGGACGGGCCAGTACTACACTTAGGGTTGCCTTACCTAAGCGATCAAGGAAACCAGTGATGACGTTCCGTCTGGCCGGGCTCACGGCCGCCGCCCTGCTGTCCGCCCTCGCGCTCACCGCGTGCGGCGCCTCCACCCCCGAAGGGGCGGCCACAGGACCGACCCGGACGATCAAGCACGCGATGGGCGAGACGAAGGTCCCCGAGGCGCCCAAGCGGGTCGTCGTCCTCGACACCGACAAGCTCGACACCATGGTGTCGCTCGGCCTCACCCCCGTCGGCGCCGCACAGGCGGGCGAGAGCCAGAAGTGGCCCGCCTACCTGGGCTCCGCCCTGGCGGCCACCAAGTCCGTCGGCACCCTCCAGCAGCCGAACCTGGAGGCGATCACGGCGCTCAAGCCCGACCTCATCCTCGGCACCAAGTTCCGCCAGGCCGCCTTCTACGACAAGCTCAGCAGGATCGCTCCCACGGTGTACACCGAGAAGGTCGGCATCACCTGGAAGGACAACTTCCTCCTCGACGCCGACGCGCTGGGCAGGAAGGCCGAGGCGGAGAAGCTGATGTCGGCCTACGAGGAGCGCGCCAAGCAGGTCGGCGCGAAGTTCACCAAGCTGAAGGTGAGCCTCGTGCGCTTCATGCCCACCGAGATCAGGATGTACGGCCCCGAGTCCTTCAGCGGCATCGTGCTCGGCGACGCGGGCGTCCAGCGTCCCGAGGCGCAGCTGCTCGCCGACCAGGACGACAAGCGGTTCGGCAAGCTGAGCCAGGAGAACATCGCGAAGGCCGACGGCGACGCCCTCTTCTACAGCGCGTACGGCGACGCCGCGGCCAAGAGCCAGGCCGAGGTGACCGGCGGCCCGCTCTGGAAGAACCTCGGCGCGGTCACGTCCGGCAACGCGCACAACGTGGACGACGAGGTGTGGATGCTCGGCATCGGCGTCACGGCGGCCGGGAAGATCCTCGACGACCTGGACAAGTACCTGACGCCGCTGACCTGACATGCGCCCCATGCATGGCCGGTCTGTCCGACCCGCAGTTGTCCTCATGGCGTGCCCGCCCGATGCTCGCAGGTGTGAACGACTACCACTGGTCCTTCGTCCGTGACCACCTGCCGCCCGCGCCCGCCCACGTGGTGGAGATCGGCTGCGGCCCTTCCGGCGGTTTCGTGCCCCGCCTGCTGTCCCTCGGGTACGGCGCGGCGGGCGTCGATCCCGAGGCGCCCGAGGGCCCGCCGTACCACCGGACGCTGTTCGAGCAGTACGAGCCTGCCCGGCAGGTGGACGCCGTCGTCGCCTGCGCCTCGCTGCACCACGTCGAGGACCTGGACGAGGTGTTCGGCAGGGTCGCGGGCGCGCTGCGGCCCGGCGGCGCGTTCGTCGTCGTCGAGTGGGCGCGGGAGCTGTTCGACGAGGCGACCGCGCGCTGGTGTTTCGAGCGGCTGCGGGCGCCCTCGCCCGAGAACGAGAACGAACACGGTTGGCTGAGGTCGCACAGGGACCGCTGGCAGGCCTCAGGGCTGTCGTGGGCGGCCTATGTCGGCGGCTGGGCCTCCGGTGAAGGCCTGCACACGGGAGCCGACCAGGAGGCGGCTCTGGGCCGCTGGTTCGAGCCCGTGGCGATGGAACGCGGGCCGTACTTCTTCACCGACCGCGGGGGCGGCGAGGAGCGGGACGCGATCGACGCCGGCCTGATCCAGGCCACGGGACTGCGCTACGCGGGCCGTCCCCTCACGGGCTAGCCGCGCGGCGCCGGGAGCCGGCGGCGCTCGAACGCGAAAGACCCCGGCCACGCGCCCGCGGTTCGAACCGTGCGGGCGGTCGGCGGCCGGGGTCTGCCGAGCCTGCGGCCCCGTGAAGGCGCGGGCCGGTGGAAGGCGGTCTCAGGCGGCGGCGGTGGCCATCTTGCGGAGCCTGGCCAGCGCGTCGCGCTCGATCCGGCGGGCGCGGTCGCGCCCGATGCCGTAGCGCTCGCCGACCTCGGTCAGCGTGTGCTCGCGGCCGTCGAGCAGGCCGTAGCGCCAGCGCAGCATCTCGCTGGTGTGGCCCTCGAGCCCGGTCAGCCACTCGTCCAGGCGCTCGCGCTCCAGGATGTCGATCGCCTGCTGCTCCGGGTCCGCCCACGTCTCGTCGGCGATCATGTCGCCCAGCTCGGTCTCGTCCTCGTCGCCCACGCCGAGCTGCAGCGAGACCGGGTCGGAGGCCCAGCGGCGCAGCTCGCGCACCCGCTCGATCGGCAGGTCGAGCACCTTCGCGAGGTCGTCGTCGGTCGGCTCGGCGTCGAACTCCGCCAGCATGTCGCGCCGTACCCGCATCAGCCTCGTCATCTGCTCACCCGCGTGGGTGGGCAGCCGCACAGGGCGGGCCTGCTCGTGGATGGCGCGCCCCACGGACTGCCTGATCCACCAGGTGGCGTAGGTCGAGAACTTGTACCCCCGCCGGTAGTCGAACTTCTCCACCGCCCGCACCAGGCCCAGGTTCCCCTCCTGGACCAGGTCGATCAGCGGCATCCCCCGCCCCGAGTACTTCCGAGCCACCGCGACCACCAGTCGCAGGTTGGCCTGGATGAACTCGTCCTTCGCACGCTGTCCCGAGATCGCCAGTCGCTCGAGCTCCTCGTCGGCCGCGTCCCCGATCCGCGGCTCCGAGCCCCCGCTGTCGAGCAGCTGCTCGGCGAACAGCCCCGCCTCGATCCGCTTGGCGAGCTCGACCTCCTCCTCGGCGGTGAGCAGCGGGACCCTGCCTATCTCCGCCAGATAGGTCCCGAGCAGGTCGCGATCGGCGACCTCCTGCGTGCGATTCCCCGTAGGCCTTGCCATCCCCAGGCACCTCGTTCCCGCAGCTGCGTTCTATATCCCGGCAACGTCCGACCCGAAGCAAAGATTCCCAAAAGAACTACGACCAGAGGACGGTTCTGCAGCTCCTCCTCAGGGATGAGAAACGCCTGGCCCGCCCAGCGAAAAGCGGCGGGGCCGGCGCCGATCCGCCGTCCCCGCCGCAGGTCGAGCCAGGTACGGCGGCTCCAACCACAGGATGAATCGCAGGCCTAACGCACCCGCTCCCCCGCCCGCCACACCTGCCGCACGAGGGGCACTCCCGGCCGGTAGGCCAGGTGCACGAACGACGGCGCGTCCAGGACGACGAGATCGGCCCGCGCGCCCGCGCGCACCAGCCCGATGTCGTCGCGGCGCAGCGCCCTCGCCCCTCCGTAGGTCGCGGCCCTGACCGCCTCCATCGGCGTCATCCCCATCTCCCGTACGGCCAGCGCCACGCAGAACGGCATCGACGAGGTGAACGACGACCCGGGGTTGCAGTCGGTGGCGATCGCCACGGTGACGCCCGCGTCGATGAGCCGGCGCGCGTCGGGATAGGGCGAACGCGTGGAGAACTCCGCTCCCGGCAGCACCGTGGCCACCGTGTTGGAGGAGGCCAGCGCGTCGACGTCGGCGTCCGTCAGGTGCGTGCAGTGATCGGCGGAGGCCGCGTCTAGCTCGACCGCGATCCGCACGCCGGGACCCTCGGTGAGCTGGTTGGCGTGCACGCGCGGCAGCAGCCCCGCCTTGATCCCCGCCTGGAGGATCTCGCGCGTCTGGTCGCCGTCGAACGCGCCCCGCTCGCAGAAGACGTCCACCCACTTGGCGTACGGCGCGCAGGCCCGCAGCATCTCACCCGTCACGGTCCTGACGTACTCGTCGGCGTCGGCGCCGGCCGGCACCACGTGCGCGCCCAGATAGGTCGTCTCGTCGGTCAGCGAGGTGGCGATCTCCAGCGAGCGCCGCTCGTCCTCGACCGTCAGCCCGTAACCGCTCTTGATCTCCACGGTGGTCGTGCCCTGGGCGGTCATCTCCTCGACCAGCGACGCCGCCCGCGTGGCCAGCTCCGCCTCGCCCGCCGACCTGGTCGCCTCGACCGTCGTGCGGATGCCGCCCGCGGTGTAGCTCTGGCCCGACATGCGGGCGTTGAACTCGAACGTGCGGTCACCGGCGAAGACCAGGTGCGCGTGGCTGTCGACGAAGCCGGGGATGACGCATCTCCTGCCGACGTCGTGGCGCTCGTCGCACGCGGGCGCCTCGCTGGAGGGGCCCACCCAGGCGATCCGCTCGCCCTCGACGACCACCGCGGCGTCGAGGTGCTCGACATGCCCGTCGAAGAGCATGCCGATCCCGTCGATGAGGGTACTCACCTGATCGCTCCGATCGCCTCGTTCAGCATCCGCCCGACGTCTCCCAGCTCGTGCCGGCCGTCGGTGACGATCCTCCGACCGCCCGAGATCACACTGTGCACGTCCGCGGCCGTCGCCGCGAACACGATCGTCTCCACGGCGCTCTCGCGTGTCGCACCCGCCGTACGGACCGAGTCGAGGCGCACGGAGACCAGGTCGGCCCACGCGCCGGGGACGAGGCTTCCCGCGTCGGGGAAGCCCAGCGACGCGTGACCGGCGGAGGTGGCGGCGGTCAGCAGCTCGGAGGCGCGCCAGTGGCCGCGCCGCTCGCTGGCGAGGCGCTCGTTCAGCTCGACCGCGCGGGCCTCCTCGAACAGGTCGACGACGGCGTGGCTGTCGGAGCCGAGCGTGATCGGCGAACCCCTGTCGAACAGCGCGCGGGCGGGACCGATGCCGTCGGCGAGGTCGCGCTCGGTCGTCGGGCACATGCAGACGTGGGTGCCCGAGTGGCCGAGCAGTTCGAGGTCGACCTCGGCCAGGTGGGTGGCGTGGACGGCGGTGGAGCGGGGGCCGAGCGCGCCGTGCTCGTGCAGCACCTGGACCGGCGTGGCGGCGTAACGCTCGACGCAGGCCGCGTTCTCCGCGCGCTGCTCGGAGACGTGCGCGTGCAGCGGGGCCGCGTGCTTGTGGGAGAACTCGGCGACCGTCGGCATCTGCTCCGGCGGCACGGCCCTGACGGAGTGGATGGCCGCGCCGATCTCGACGTCGTGCCGCCCCTCGTAGGCGGCCGCCAGGCCCTCGGCCCTGACCGCCCACGCGTCGCTGGTGCCGTCGCCGAAGCGCCGCTGCGCCCCCTGGAGCGCGGTGCCGACCCCGCCGGTCAGGTAACAGGTGTCCAGCAGCGCGATGCGCAGGCCCGCCTCTCGCGCGGCCTGGATCAGCGCGTGCCCCATCTCGTTCGGATCGTCGTACGGCACGCCGTCCGGCCCGTGGTGCAGGTAGTGGAACTCGCCCACGCTGGTGATCCCCGCCATGGCCATCTCGGCGTAGGCCGCCCTGGCGAGCCTCAGGTAGGAGTCGGGGTCGAGCGCGCCCGCCACCTCGTACATCTGCTCGCGCCACGTCCAGAAGTCGCCCTTGCCCGTCTGGGTGGCGCCCCGCAGCGCCCGGTGGAAGGCGTGGGAGTGGGCGTTGGCCATGCCGGGGATGGTCAGCCCTTCGAGGACGACCCCCTGCCGGACGTCCCTGCCCACCGAGACGATCCGATCGCCTTCGACCTCGATCAGCACGCTGTCGGCGACGCCCTCGGGGAGCAGGGCGAGTTCGCACCAGTAAACGGTCATCGCGCCAGTTCCTCCAGCACGCCCGCGAGGGCGGTGACCCCGTGGGCGCAGTCGTCGGCCTCGGCGTGCTCCTTCGGCGAGTGGGAGACGCCCGTGGGGTTGCGCACGAACAGCATCGCCGCGGGGACTCCCGCCGCCGCGAGGATGCCCGCGTCGTGGCCCGCGCCTGTCGGCAGCACGGGGGCGGGACGCCGCCCCGCCGACCGCACGTCAGCGAGGGCGGAGCCGACGGCGGCGGCCAGCCGGTCGCGCAGCGGCACCTCGAAGTCGACGACGGGCGTCCACGACTCCTCGCTCACGTTCCTGCCGTCGGACAGTTCCTCCACCAGGGCTCTGACAGCCGGTTCGGCGCCGCCCCTGGCGTCCAGCCACGCGGAGACCAGCCCGGGGACGGCGTTGGCGTTGTTCGGCGACACCCGTACCTTGCCGAACGTCGCCACGATCCCGTGCTTCTCCGCCGCCTCGCGCGCCTGCAGGACGGCGCGGGCGTAGTCGAGCATCGGGTCGTGCCTGTCCTCGAGTCGCGTCGTCCCGGCGTGGTTGGCCTCGCCGTGGAAGTCGAACCGCCACCTGCCGTGGGGCCAGATCGCGCTCGCCACCCCGACGGGCTCGTCGAGGTCGGCGAGCCCGCGTCCCTGTTCCACGTGCAGTTCGACGAACACGCCGATCCTGGCCCTGGTCTCGTCGTCCCTGCCCAGGTCCTCCGGCGTCCGGCCGGCCGCGCGCAGCACCTCGGCCATGGAGGCGCCGTCGTCGTCGATCAGGCCTCTGGCCCTCCCGGGGTCGAGCACGCCGGTCAGCAGCCGCGAGCCCATGCACGGCACACCGAACCTGGCGCCCTCCTCGTCGGTGAAGCAGGCGACGCCGACCGGTTTCGACGGGGTGAAGCCCCTGGCCCTCAGCAGGTCGAGGGCGCGGAAGGCGGACACGACCCCGAGGGGGCCGTCGAACGCGCCGCCCTGCCGTACGGAGTCGAGGTGGCTGCCCGTGACCACGCCGGGTTCGCGGTCCGGATCACCCCACCAGGCCCACAGGTTGCCGTTGCGGTCGTCGTGCAGGCCGAGGCCGCGGTTGGCGGCCTCCTGCCGGAACCACTCCCGCAACTCCATGTCAGCGGGCGACCACGCGTCCCGCACGTAGCCGTTGGTCGCGGGATCCCGTCCGATACGCGAGAGTTCATCCAGCATGCCTTCACTCTAGTGAATGAATCCATTCACCCACTCCGACACCCCGGGTCATCCGCGGATCCGCCGCGCCGGCTTCCCTGAGCCGGCTTCGCTCCCGAGCGGATCCACGGACCCTCCGCGGTCGGCGCGTCAGGAGACCGGGCCCTCGCTGGGGCGCAGGGTGAGCTCGGTCAGGTGGGCGTCGGCTCCCGCGTCGATCGCCGCCACCACGGCCCTGGCCACGGTCTCGGGCTCCAGGTACTTCTCGGGCTCGAACGCGCCGCCCTCCTGCGCCCGCACGCCACGCTGCATGTCGGTGGCGACGCGCCCGGGATAGACGCTCGTGACCCGCAGCGCGGGCTCTTCGAGGCGCAGACCGTCGGCGAAGGCGCGCAGCGCGAACTTGCTGGCCGCGTACGACACCCATCCCGGGTTCGCCCGCAGGCCGGCACCCGAGTTGATCAGCACCACGTGTCCGCCCGCCGCCCGCAGGGCGGGAAGCAGCAGCCTGGTCAGCTCGGCGACGGCGATCACGTTGACGTCCATCGTCCGCCGCCACACCTCGGCGGGGGTGTCCTCGACGCGCCCGAGCGTGACCACGCCCGCGCTGTGCACGAGCACGTCGAGCCGGTCGATGCCCTCAACGTCGCGCTCGGTGACCTCGGCGAGCTCCACCGGCCATACCCGGGCGTCGGGCAGGCCGGCGGCCACCTCGTCCAGCGCGGCCCTGTCGCGGCCGCCCAGGATCAGCCGGTGGGTGGGCGCCAACGCCCTGGCGATCGCCTCGCCCACACCCCTCGAAGCCCCTGTGATCAGTGCGGTTCTCATGGCCGCCAGCCTAGGGGCCGCAGCTCGCCCGTCCCCGGCCTGGACAGCTCGAGCGAGTGCTCGTGGCCCGGATAGCCGGGATCGGTCGGCCTGACGCGCACCCGCGCGAGGTCGGCCTCCTGCAGGACGCAGGAGTACCACTCGCCGCCGGAACGGAACTCCCAGCGGCCGGCGAGCCTGTCGAGCCCTTCGCGCCTGACGAGTTCCTCGGCCGCGTCCTGCCCGGCCGCCGGGCCCAGGGGGTAGCCGAAGACGGTCATCGGCTGCCAGCCGCCCTCGACCCGCCCGACATAGCCGAGCAGGGCGCCGTCGTCCTCTCTCACGATCTCCTTCATGGTTGACACCATACTCAAGTTTGTATTCAAATTTGAGTGTGCAGACAACGCGGGTTCTGATCCTCGGCACGTTGCTGGACGAGCCGATGAACGGCTACCAGGTACGGCGCCGCCTCGAGATGATGGGCACCGACCAGTGGGCCAACGTCGCCTTCGGCTCGATCTACCACGGGCTCGGCAAGATGGCGGACGAGGGACTGCTCGACGTCGTCGAGAGCGGCAAGGGCGGCAAGACCGTGTACGCGATCACCGACGACGGCCGGTTCGAGTTCCACCGCCTGCTCATGACGCTCTGGTACGAGATCAGGCCGATCGTCGACCCCTTCCAGGTGGCCATGACCTTCATGGACAGGCTCGACAGGCCGATGCTCAAGGATGCGCTGCGGACCAGAGCCGATGAGCTCACCAGGTCGATCGCCATGCTCAACCGGGCGCTGGGCAGCAAGCAGGCCTTCGGCGCCCCCCGGCACGTCGACGAGAACCTGCGGCTGAACATCGGCATGCTCAACGCCCAGCTCACCTGGGTACGGGAAGCCATCGAAAAGGTCGAAGAAGGAGACCTCCCCTGATGATCATCAGTGCGCAAGGCTTAAAGAAGACCTTCGTCACCAAGAGCAGGAAAGGCACGCAGACCGTCGAGGCGGTCAAGAGCGTCGACCTGGACGTCAAGAGCGGCGAGATCTACGGCGTGCTCGGCCCGAACGGCGCCGGCAAGACCACCACGATCAGAATGCTCGCCACCCTCATCGCCCCTGACGCGGGCACCGCCAGGATCGCCGGGTACGACCTGGTCAAGGAGCCGGGCCAGATCAGGCGCAGGCTCGGCTACGTCAGCCAGGCGGGCGGGGTGGAGGAGCAGAACTCCCCCCGCGCGCAGGTCGTGTTCGCGGCCAAGATCTACGGTGTGCCCGAACCAGCACGGGCCGCCGACGACATCCTCAAGAAGATGGACCTCTCCGAGATCGCCGACCGGCCGGGCCGTACCCTCTCGGGAGGTCAGAAGCGCCGCGTCGCCATCGCCCTCGGCCTGGTCCACACCCCGCCGCTGCTGTTCCTCGACGAGCCGACCACCGGCCTCGACCCGCAGAACCGCGCCAACCTGTGGGACAGGATCAGGGAACTGCGCGAGCAGGGCACCAGCGTCCTGCTGACCACGCACTACCTGGAGGAGGCCGACGCGCTCTGCGACCGGCTCGCGATCGTCGACCACGGCGTCGTCGTGGCCGAGGGCACCCCGGCGGAGCTGAAACGGTCGGTGTCCGGCGACGTGGTCACGCTCAGGCTCGACGAACTGGAGCGGGCCGCGACCGTGCTCGGCCCGATGGCGAAGCAGACCCGCGTCGACGACGACATGCTCCGCGTCTACGTCGACGACGGCGAGCACGCGCTGCCGCCGCTCCTGCGCACGCTCGAGGCCGAAGGGCTCCCGCTGCGCTCCATCGCCCTCGAACGGGCCACGCTCGACGACGTCTTCCTGGCCAAGACCGGCCGGTCCCTGCGCGACACCGGAGCCGCCGCATGATCCGCGACACCTCGCTGTTCTTCGGCCACGAGGTCAGGAACACGCTGCGCAACCCGATCTGGCCGCTGTTCGGCATCATGCAGCCGGTGATGTACCTGCTGCTGTTCGCGCCGCTCTACGCGGGCATGGCCTTCCAGGGCGACCTCGGCAAGGCCCTGACCTCCTTCGCCCCCGGCATGCTGGTGATCACCGCGCTGTTCGGCTCGATGGGCGTCGCCTACGGCACCATCTACGAGATCCGCAGCGGCGTGCTGGAGCGGATCGCGGTCAGTCCCACGTGGCGGCCCGCGATCGTGCTCGGCAGGATGCTGCGCGACGTGGTCGCGCTGATGATCCAGTCGCTCGCGGTGATCCTCATCGCGCTGCTGATGGGGCTGCGCATCGGCGTCCTCGGCCTGATCCTCATGCTGCTTCTGCTCGGCGTCACCGGGCTGTTCGCCTCCGGCGTCGCCTACGGCCTGGCACTCGGCCTGCGCGACGAGAACGCGATGGGCCAGATCATGCAGTTCTTCGCGCTGCCGCTGATGCTGCTGTCGGGCGCGCTGCTGCCCATGGCGCTCGGACCCGACTGGCTGGAGAGGATCGCCTGGTTCACGCCCTTCTACCACCCCGTCGAGGCCGGTCGCGCACTGTTCGCCGGCTCGCTGGGCGACGCGTCCATCCCGTTGGCGTTCGGCGTCATGCTCGCGCTCGCCGCGCTGACCGTCACCTGGTCCGTCCGCTCCCTACGCAGGCTCGCCGGCTGACTGGAAGGTCCCCGTCTCCTCCGTCATGCGCTCGTACTCCTCCAGCCTGGCCTGCGTCCGCAGCGGCGCCGCGTCCGCCATCGCCTCCACCAGGGCCATGGCCAGAGCCAGCGGCGCCGCGTGCGAGTCGAACACCAGCCGCTCCCCCACCGGCGCGTCCAGCACGACGTCGGCGGGGAAGCCGGGCCTGTCGGTGATCACGGCGGTCTTGAGGCCCAGCTTGCCCGCGTACTCCAGCGCCTGCACGACCTCCGCCGGATACCTCGGCAGGACCACCGCCACCACCCATTCCGCGCCCGCCCTGCGCGCCGCGTGCAACCCGTCGACCAGCTCGGAGCCGCCGTGGACGAGCAGGCGGACGTCGGGGTGGACGCGCCTGGCGAAGTAGGCGAACGTGGTCGCGAGCCCGGACGAGACACGCAGTCCCAGCACGGGCAGCGGCTCGGTGGCGGCCAGCGACTCGCCGAGCTCCTTCAGCGGCAGGCCCGCCAGGCGCTCGCGGATGAGGGTGAGGTTGCGGATCTCGTCGTCGATCGCGCCCTTGAGCAGGCTGCCGCCCTCCGGCCTGCCGCCGAGCACGAGAGGCCGCAGCGCCTGCCTCAACTCGGGATAGCCGCCGAAGCCCAGTACCATCGCGAACCTGGTCACCGAGGGCTGGCTCACGCCCGCCCGCTCCGCCAGCTCCACGCTGGACAGGAAGATCGCCTCGTCCAGATGGTCGGACAGGTAGTGCGCGATCCGCCGCTGCACCGGCGACAGACGCCTGCCGTCCAGGAGCCCTTCAAGTCCGTCCCTCACGCCACCTCCAACACGCTGACCGGTCCAACCCCTTCCCGCCCGCCAGGAACCCCTTCCCCTCCGGCCCCTCTCGGAGATCGGGAAACCGGCCCTGTCGGCGGCCTGGAGCCGCCGCGCCCCGCCGGCGGCACCCGTCTTCCAGGGTCCGCTCTTCCAGGGGCCGCTCTTCCAGGGGCCGCGGACCGGGCCGGTCTCGCCCGGGCTCCGGCGCCCGGGCGAGACCGGAGGGAGGTCAGGACTCGCGCATCGGGATGCGGACGCCGCGCTCGTCGGCGACCGCCGCCGCCTCGTCGTAGCCCGCGTCCACGTGCCGCATGACGCCCGTCCCCGGGTCGTTCGTGAGGACCCTGTTCAGCTTCTCCCCGGCCAGGGCGGTCCCGTCCGCGACCGTCACCTGGCCCGCGTGGATCGAGCGCCCGATGCCGACCCCGCCGCCGTGGTGGATCGACACCCACGCCGCGCCCGACGCCGTGTTCAGCATGGCGTTCAGCAGCGGCCAGTCCGCGATCGCGTCCGACCCGTCCGCCATCGCCTCCGTCTCCCTGTACGGCGACGCGACGGACCCGCAGTCGAGGTGGTCGCGCCCGATGACGATCGGCGCCTGGAGCTCGCCCGAGGCCACCATGTCGTTGAAGCGCTCGCCCGCGAGGTGCCGCTCGCCGTACCCGAGCCAGCAGATCCGGGCGGGCAGCCCCTGGAAGTGGACCTTCTCCCCCGCCATCCTGATCCACCTGGCCAGCGCCTCGTTCTCGGGGAAGAGCTCGAGGATCGCCCGGTCGGTCGCCGCGATGTCGGCGGGGTCGCCGGAGAGCGCCGCCCAGCGGAACGGGCCCTTGCCCTCACAGAACAGCGGCCTGATGTAGGCGGGCACGAAGCCGGGGAAGTCGAAGGCCCTGGTGTAGCCGGCCAGCTGCGCCTCGCCGCGGATGGAGTTGCCGTAGTCGAAGACCTCGGCGCCCGCGTCCTTGAACCCGACCATGGCCTCGACGTGCCTGGCCATCGACTCGCGCGCCTTGGCGGTGAACCCGGCAGGATCCTTGTCGCGCTCGGCCGCCATGTCGTCGAAGGCGACGCCGAGCGGCAGGTACATCAGCGGGTCGTGCGCCGACGTCTGGTCGGTCACGATGTCGATCTCGGCGCCGCGCGCCAGCAGTTCGGGCACGGCCTCCGCCGCGTTGGCGACGACGCCGATGGACAGCGGCCTGCGCTGGTCGCGGGCCTCATAGGCCAGCCGCAGGGCCTCGTCGAGCGTGGCGGCCTCGACGTCGAGGTAGCGGTGCTCGATGCGGCGGGTGACGCTGCGCGGGTCGCAGTCGATGCAGATGGCAACCCCGCCGTTCATGGTGACGGCCAGCGGCTGGGCGCCGCCCATGCCGCCGAGTCCCGCGGTCAGCGTGATGGTGCCGGCCAGCGAGCCGCCGAACTTCTTGTCCGCCACGGCGGCGAACGTCTCGTAGGTGCCCTGCAGGATGCCCTGCGTGCCGATGTAGATCCAGGAGCCGGCCGTCATCTGGCCGTACATGGTCAGGCCCGCGGCCTCGAGGCGGCGGAACTCCTCCCAGTTGGCCCAGTCGGGGACGAGGTTGGAGTTGGCGATGAGCACGCGCGGCGCCCACTCGTGCGTGCGGAACACGCCGACGGGCCTGCCCGACTGCACCAGCAGCGTCTCGTCACCCTCGAGGGTGGTGAGCGTGCGGGTCAGGGCGTCGAACGAGGGCCAGTCGCGCGCGGCCTTGCCCGAACCTCCGTAGACGACCAGCTGCTCGGGGTGCTCGGCGACTTCCGGGTCCAGGTTGTTCTGGAGCATCCGGAGCGCGGCCTCCTGCGGCCAGCCCTTGGCGGTGAGCGTGGTGCCTCGCGGCGCGCGCACGGTACGGCTCATGCCTCTTCCCTCCTGAATGAACATATTCATCTATGTCACTCGAAGAGTACATCGCCTGCCCCCCTCACCGACCCCCGCCCTCGCCTGGTCGCCGGTAAGGGGGATGCGGCGGCTGCCACCGTTCGGTGCGCTCGTCCCAGCGGGAGCCGGGAGGCGGCATCTCCTCACGGCGGGACGACGGGTCGTGTTCCATGATCACCTGGAACCAGATCCAGCCCGCCACCGCCGGCACACCCAGCACGACAAGGGAGAACTTCCACCCGCCCGGCACGAGGACCGCCACCACGAGGGCGACGATGAACAGCACCACGGCGGCCGCCAGGCCCAGGCCGATCTTCTTCCACAGCGACATACGACCTCCCGAGATCAAGAGTGACAGAGCTCAGAATCCCTGGATGTCAGCGGGTGCCGCGCAGCAGCGCGTCGCCTGACTCGGTGGTCTGGTGCAGCATGAGGTTCGCGTGGCGGGTACTGGCGATCAGTCCCGCCTGTCGGAGGACCCTGGCGTGCTCGCTGGCGCTGGAGACGGGCACGCCCGCGCGACGCGCCAGCTCGGTGGTGCTGCAGCCGGGCGCGAGCGCGACGCACCGCAGTACCTCCGCCCTCGTCTTGCCCAGCAGTTCGGCCAGCGCGTCCCCTCCTGTCCCCCGCTCGCTGACGCCGGTGCGCGGGACGGGGTAGACGAGCACGGGCGGCAGGCCGGGGTCGGCCAGCGTGACGGGGGCGTTCCTGCAGAAGTAGGAGGGGATGAGCGTCAGCCCCCGCCCGCGCAGGCGCAGCTCGCGGTCGCCCGCCGGGTAGTCGACCTCCAGCACGGGGGCGCGCCAGCGAATCGAGGACGACAGCTGGTTGAACATGCCCTCGACCCCGCCTTCGGCAAGGTGCCTGACCCTGGTGCCGCGGTCCTGGCCGACGGCCCTTTCCACCTCGCCCCAGTGCTCGCCGAGCGCCGTGTGGAAGTATCCGGCCGCGACCGTGGCCACCCTGCGCAGTGCCTCGCGGTCGCTCGCGAGGCTCTCCAGGTGCGACGGCAGCCCGTGCCCGGTCTTGAGCAGGTGGAGCTCGCGCCGCACCCTGGCGCTCGGCGTATCGATGATGGCTTGGATGCCCTCCTCGAGGCCCTGTTGCGCCGCGAACGGGGTGAGGAAGTCGGGAAAGTAGGCCGCGCGAGGGGCGAGCGGCACGAGCAGCCTGCGCACGTCCTGCAGTAGCCCTGCCTCGGCCAGGCCGGCCCGCGCCCTGCGCCGCCATTCGGTCATGGCCGCGCCGCCGTCGCCCGCCTGGAAGCGGTGGAGGCTGGCCACCAGCTCCCACAGCGGGTCGGCCCTGGCGGCGATCCGCACGCGTGCGAGATCGTCACCGGTGAAAATGATCCGCAATATGCCGCCCGCCATGGGTGGCAGTCTTCCCGCGGGCGCTTGCAAAAGCCTGAAAATTAAATTGTCGACCCGATATATCCCGGTATAGCTGGGTTATTCGGGTGAGACTGAAACTGCATGACACTTCGCCGCGCGGAGTGCTGGACTTGATCTCGCCTGAGGGGGCATTCGGTTCGTCCACAACAACGGTTTCTGGAGGCGATACAGGGGAGTCTCCAGGAGCCGTACGGTCCGCGCGAGCCGTACACACGAATCAGCGGTGGAAGCCGGGCGTCGCCCTGACGGCCTCGTCGCTGCCGGGCTGGATGACGGCCGAGGTGGCGATGCGTCGACCCTTGCCATGGAGCTTCAGGGGCCCTTCGCGGCCATCGCGGGGCTGCCGGTGAGCGTCACGGCCGACCCGTCGAGCAGCACCCCGCGATACCGATCCTTGCCAATCGCTTCACTCCCAAAGGGGAGGAACGTAGCAAATCACCCGCAGTGGAAGACCGGGCTGGTGTAGTTGGCCCAGTGTTGGCGTTCTTGTCGGAGACGTTGGCCTGGACGAGGATGCAGCGGCCCCTGCCGGACACCGTGACGGGGCCCGACCCGACCGTCGGTTTCCCTCCATAACAGGAGACGGGTTCCGGATGTCCGGAACCCGTCCAGATCGTTAACGATCAACGATCATGAAACGAGGAACTGGGTGGCCGCGAGCTCGCGGTACAGGTCGTCGCTTCCGACCAGCTCGGCATGCGTGCCGACGGCTCGCACGCCGCCCGACTCCATCACCACGATCCGGTCGGCGTTGGTCACGGTGGACAGCCGGTGCGCGATCACCAGCACCGTCGTCTCCGTCGCCACCTCGGCGATCACCTCGCGCAGCCGCAGCTCGTTGACCGCGTCGAGCTGCGAGGTGGCCTCGTCCAGGAGCAGCAGCCGCGGCTTGCGCAGCAGCGCCCTCGCGATGGCCACGCGCTGGCGTTCGCCGCCGGACAGCAGCACGCCGCGGTGTCCCACCGGCGTCTCGAGCCCCTCGGGCAACCTGGCCACCAGATCGTCGAGGCGGGTGCGGGTCAGCGCGCCCCGCAGGTCCTCCTCGGTGGCCTCGGGCGCGGCGAACAGCAGGTTCTCCCTCAGCGTCCCCGCCAGCACCGGCGCGTCCTGCTCGACGTAGCCGAGCGCGGCCCGCAGGTCGGCCAGCCGCCAGTCGCGGATGTCCACGCCGCCTACCGTGATCAGGCCCTCCTGGTGCTCGTAGAAGCGCTCGATGAGCGCGAACACCGTGGACTTGCCCGCGCCCGACGGTCCGACCAGCGCGGTCAGCCCTCCCGGGGGCACCTCGAAGCTCACCCCGTCGTGGACGGCAGCGCGATCCTCGCCGTATCTGAACACCACGTCCTCGAACCGCAGGCCCACGGGGTCGCCCCCGGCCTGCCCCACCGCCACGGCCTGGCCGTCCGGCTCGCCCGGCAGGTCCTCGATCTCGCGGATGCGCTTGAGCGCGGCCAGGCCGTTCTGCAGCTGCACCGCGCCCTCGACCAGCTGGCCGATCGGAGCGACGAGGTAGAACAGGTAGAGCAGGAAGGCGATCAGCGCCGAGACCTCCAGCGCGCCCGAGGCGACCCGAGCGCCGCCCACGGCCAGCACGCACAGGAAGGCGATCTGCACCGCCATCCACGTCGAGACCCCGGCCAGCGAGGTCCATCCGGCGACCTGCAGCCCTCGGTCCCTCGCCTGCACGGCCGCCGCGCCGACGACCTCGACCTCACGCTCCTCGGCGCCGCTCGCCTTGACCGTGCGATAGGCCTGCAGCGCCCTGTCGAGCACCGCGCCCATCTCGCCGACGGCCTCCTGGGCCTGGTGCTGCGCCTTCTGGATGCGCGGCATGATCAGCCCGGTCATGCCGCCGATCACGACCACGACCAGCAGCGTGACCAGCAGGAGCACGCCGTCCATCAGCGCCATCATGACGATCGCGCCGACCAGCATGAAGACCGCGCCGATCGAGTCGACGATGCCGTTGGTGAGCACCGAACGCAGCAGAGTGGTGTCGCCGGTGACCCTGGACAGCAGGTCGCCGGGCTTGAGCCGGTCGACGTCGGCGACCTTCAGCCGCAGCATCCTGGCGACGAGCCTGCGCCTGGCGCTCAGCACGATGCCCTCGCCCGTGCGCTCCATCAGGTACGTGCCGCCGGCGGAGACGACCGCGCCGACGACGACGGCGATCGTCAGCGCGACCAGCGGGCCCGCCATCGACCGCTCCGCGCCGAAGGCGTCGACGACGTACTTGGCCAGCAGTGGCATCGCCAGTCCCGCGGCCGAGCCCACCAGGCCGAGCAACCCGCCTGCGAATAAGATCTTCCTGTGCGGCCTGATATAGGCCAGCAGGAGCCTGACGGGTGACTTCTCCCCATCGGCGCCCTGCCCTGTCTCGCGGTTGTCGCCGCTCACCGTCACTCCGTCCCGATCAGACAAGTCCACTGACATCCTGCGTCGCCGCGCCTGGGCGCACGCTCAGGGAAATCACCCACATTCCCCTGATTGGCGCCTCTGGTGGGTGCAACGCGCGAGCGCATGGATTCCGCACCCGTCAACTTAGATTGACGACCACAGTATGTCAACTACAGTTGACGCTCGGCTCAGTCGACCTCGGGGACGTCAGGGACGTCGTGTTCGGCGTCGCCGTCGTCGGCGCGGCGCAGCTTGATCTCCTCGGCCCAGGCGTAGGCGAACCGCCTGATCTCGTGCAGCCGCTCCTCGTCGACGCCGTAGGCGGTGAACGCCTCGTCGGCCAGCAGGTCGACGCTCTCAAGCCGCTGGATCAGGTCGTCGAGCAGCCAGTCCTCCTCGTACGCCGCGCCGAGGCGTTCGAGCTCGCGGAAGGAGTAGCGCTCGGCCGCCGCCGCGACGTCGATGAAGTCCCTGGGCAGCCCCCGCCCGTGCAGCGCCCGCACCTTGAGCGCGACGGCGTCGTCCTGCCCCACCAGGCGGTACGGCTCCAGCGTCAGCGGCCGGTCCCTGAGCGCCTCCTTGAGCAGGCTGACCGCGCACCTCTCGCCACTGACCTCGTCGCGCACGACCATCCGGGCCACGCGCTCGGACACGTCGAAGGCCGTCAGGGAGAAACCGTGCCGTCGCAGCTCGGCCGCCAGGTCCTCGGCGACCGCGGACACCGGGGCCCCGTGGCCGGTCACCAGTACGAGGTCGTCGCTCGGCCGGTCGGTGAGCCCGTGGGCGTTCATCGCGTGACCGCCGGCCAGCAGCAGGCCGTGGCCTTCGCGGGCGTCCAGCGTGGCCTCGAGCAGCCGCGCGTGGAAGGCGGGAAGTCTCACCTGGACCTCATGCCCTCAATTATGCCCACGCCGCTTCCTGGTCGAGGGAAGATCGTGCCGTCCCGAGACGAACTCCTGGACCGCGATCTTGGCTTGGATCGCCGGTCTGCGCCAGCGCTGCTCGCGGCGCATCGCCGTGGCCATCTTGCGAGGCGACTTGACCGCGAAGAACCAGTGCGCCCACGGCGAGGCGGGGCGGGCCAGCCGTATCGCGCCGACCACCAGCAGCGGGGGCACGAACAGACCCACCAGCCCTGTCCAGATCTTGCCCTTGAGCAGCGTGATGACCGCGAGCACCAGGTTGCCGAGCAGGAGCCACCAGGGCGCGACGCCGCCGTATTCCCAGGTCAGCGGGCGCAGCCCGATCAGCAGCAGCCCGGTGACCGCGATGGCGACGAAGACGGCGTCGACGGAGGCGCGCCCCTCCTCCTCCCAGTAGACGTCGTGCAGGTGGAGGATGAGTGCGAACTCGTCGAGCACGAGCGCCGCGCCGATGCCGAAGACCGCGGCCGCCACCGCGGAGGCCGCGGTGACGAGCCCGCTGACCCCGCCGATCAGCATGAGCACCACGCCGAACACGACGTGGTGGATGTGCATCTCGCCGACGCTGATGTTGCGGAACCAGCCGATCTTGGCCCGGATCAGCCTGACGTTGATGCGGGTGGCGACGAAGGTGACGATGAGCGCGACGAAGAAACAGAACAGCGGCAGCCGTCCTGTGTCGACGATCCGTTCCCTGACCCAGTCCCCCATGTACCTGTAAATCAGGCTACCCAGCGCGGGCCCGCAGCGCCTTGAGATACTCCTGAACGACCACGGCGCGGCGGACGTTTTCGCGGGCCCGCTCGAACGGCGGCGCGTCCTTGCCCGCCATCCGCCCGTACTGCTCGCGCAGCCGCCGGTCCGACAGGTCGAGCCCGGCGGCGTGGATCTTGCTGAGCGCGGAGTCGAGCTCGGCCGCGCGCACGCCCGCGTAGGTGTACTGGTCGTAGGAGGGCACGCCGGGCAGCGGCCGTCCCTCGCGAGCGGCCTGGGCGCGCCGCCGGTTCTCGGCGGCCAGCTCGCGTTGGAAGCCCTCCTCGCTGACGTCGCCGAGCAGGCCCGCCTCTCGTGCCCATACCCGCCTGACCTTGTCGAGCACGGCGGCGCGCACCGCCCTCTCCCTGAGCGCCCGACGCGGCGTGACCCCCTCGTGCGGCCGTTCCCAGAAGCCGGGGCCGAGCGCCAGGCCGTGCCGCGTGAACTCGGAGATCACCTCGGCGCGAACGGTGTCGGCCGCCCTCAGCACCTCGGCCCCCACCACCGGCTCGCCCTCGACGAGCGTGACCCTGTCCGCGGGCCGGATCCCGAGCACCTCGGAAACGCCGGCGGAGGCGGGCAGGCCCGGCGGAGTGGACACCCCGGCGAAGGCGGGCGGGCCTGGCGGAGCGGCGTCCGCGGACCAGGCGCGGGTGAGCACCACGACCAGGGCGGCGACACCGGCGACCGCCAGGACGAGCGCGGCCCTTGTCGTGGTGCTCCTCATGGCGTCAGCTCGCGATCTTCATGTCGAAGACGTGGAAGCCCGCGTCGGCCAGCGGGCTGCCCGCGGGCAACGTCACGGTGGCGACGGTCCTGGCCGGGTCGAGCGGCACGGCGTAGCCGAACACCGACACCCCCGACTCGGTGGTCTGTCCCGTCGCCGGGTTCTTGTAGCTGGTCTGGGTCCTGTTGTGGTAGCTCGCGCGGGCCACGACGACGCCTCCCTCAGGCGCGGTCGCGTCCCACTGGTCGCCGAATCTCACCGTCTTCTCCTCCACCGTCCCGTCGGTGTAGGCGACCTTGAAGACGCCCTCGCGCACCTTGAACGCCCCGGCCCCGAGGAGCACGAGCCTGGCGCCCTGGCCGTGGAGCGCGATCGTCTGCCCCGCCGCCTTCACGTTGTCGGTCCAGCCGTACGGGCGGGGGTGCCAGACGAAGTCCGCGCCGAGGACGGTGACCGTCCTGCCGGGGACCAGCCCCGCCTTCTCCAGGCCCTGCCCCGAGTAGCTGCGCCCGCTGGTGGAGAAGCCGCCGGTGTTGGGGTTGAGGTCGGAGCTGACGGCGACGTTGTTGTAGGCCCTCTCGATCGACTCGTGGACCACGGGCGGCACGCCTGCACCGTTGTAGGCGCCGCGCGAGACGGCGCCCTCGATCGGGTTGCCGAAGTAGTCGCGCCCGCCCACTCCCTCGACGAGGGAGCCCGAGCCGAGGGCGGGCGAGCCCGCGAGCAGCTTGTAGCCGTCCACGTCGCCGTAGCCGGTGGCGGTGCCGGGAGCGGCGAGCCCCGGGTCGGCGGTGATCGCCCTGGCGTCGGAGGCGGGCGCGCTCACGCCTCCGTGGTAGACGTTGGCGTCGTAAGTGATGCCCGCGGCCGTCGGCAGGGTGCCGGAGGGGGCGTGGATGATGTTGTTGGCGATCCTGGAGTTGCCGGTCGGCACCGCCCAGTCCACCTTCTGCGAGGCGCAGAAGAAGGTGTTGTTGTAGATCCACAGCGGGCTGGCGTTGTCCCCCGCCGCGTTGCCCGCGATCCTGCAGTCGTCCTGGGCGATGTTGAAACGCAGGATGGCGGTCGCCCGGTAGTTGGGGAACTCGGTGCAGCTCTGGCAGCCCAGGTAGAACCCGCCCGCGTTGTCGTGGGAGTAGTTGTACTGGTAGACGCAGGAGCCCTTGATGCCGCCGTCGCAGTCCCAAGCCGTGGAGTCGAAGATCGTCGGGCGCTGCCTGGTGACCTCGTTGTACTGGAAGACGGGGTCGACCGAGTTGATCGGCCACATGCCGGCGAAGTTGCCGTCGACGTAGGGGTACTTGCCGGCGCCGCCCTCGTCGAACAGGTTGTGCTCGATCAGCGGCCGGTCCGAGGCGTGCACGACGATGCCGTCGCCGCCGACCGCGCGGATGGTGTTGCGGGCGAGGTAGACGTTCTTGTGGTAGTCCGTGCCCTTGCGACTGATCTTGATGCCGCCGCCACCGGTGTCGTGGATGTAGTTGCCGGTGACGGTGATGCCGTCGAGGTAGCCGACCTGACCCTCGGGCAGCGCCTGGACGCTGATGCCCGCGGAGTAGGCGAACCAGCCGGAGTTGGCGCCCGTCTTGTTTCCCCAGCCCGCGACGTCGGAGATCTCCAGGTCGCGCAGGACGAGCCCGGCCTTGGGCTCGGGGGTCGTCGAGTTGTACTGGATGCCGGTCCGCTTGGCGGTGACGGGCGCGGGGTTGGTGACGTGCAGCTTCTCGATGGTGACGTGGCTGTTGTCGACCAGGTGGACGGCCCACTCCCCGCCGTCGCCCTGGATGATCGGCTTGGGGCCCTCGCCGTAAGAGGTGAACAGGATCGGGTGGGCGGCGCTTCCCGAGCCCTTCGGCTCCAGGCGGCCCACGCATACGGTTCCGGCCCTGAATTTGATCGTGGTCTTGGGGCCGAGCTCCATCGCGTTGATCGCGGCCAGGTTGTTGATCGCGGAGGCGGCGTCCCCGCCCGAGCCGCCGTCGGGGGCCTGGCAGTCGACGAAGACGTTGCGGGCCGGCGCGGCCGCCGCCGGGGTGGCGGCGAGGCCGGT
>NZ_JBYITD010000024.1:0-179344 GCF_057708945.1 Nonomuraea sp. bgisy101 | reverse complement strand
CAGTTTGGCCCTGCCGGGTTATGCCCGGCGGGGCCTTTCTGCGTTTACGGGGAGGTTCGGGACGCCCGAGCCCGTGCCACGGGCCGCTGCCGCGGAACGCGGGGGCGGGGGCCTAGGCTGGCGGCTATGAAGATCGGATTCGCCGTTCCCGTCTCAGGGCCGTGGGCCACCCGTGACAACATGCGCAGGATC
This sequence comes from Nonomuraea sp. bgisy101, assembly GCF_057708945.1. Classification (NCBI taxonomy): domain Bacteria; kingdom Bacillati; phylum Actinomycetota; class Actinomycetes; order Streptosporangiales; family Streptosporangiaceae; genus Nonomuraea; species Nonomuraea sp. bgisy101. Next base: position 179,152 of record NZ_JBYITD010000024.1, on the reverse strand, counting down.
GCCACCCGCGCCGAGCGGCTCGGCTACCACGAACTGTGGACCTTCCAGCGTCTTCTCTACCCCGTGGGCCACGCCATGGGCTCGACCTACCGCAGCGTCCACGATCCCGTCGTCACCCTCTCCTACCTCGCCGGGGTGACCGAGTCGATCAGGCTGGGCGTGGCCGTGGTCAACGCCTTCGAGCCGCCAGCCCTGGTGGCCAAGCAGCTGGCCACGCTGCAGGAGGTCTCGGGCGGGCGGGTGTCGTTCGGGCTGGGGCTCGGCTGGCTGCGCGAGGAGTTCGAGGCCATGGGGATCGGCTTCGAGAAACGCGGTCGCAGGGGCGAGGAGTTCGTCGAGGTCCTGCGGAAGTGCTGGACGGACGACGTGGTGCGGCACGAGGGGGAGTTCTACCGGATCCAGGCCTCGCACATGGACCCGAAGCCGTCGCCGGTCCCGCCGATCCTGCTGGGCGGCGGGGCCGAGGTGGCGCTGCGCAGGGCCGGCCGGCTCGCCGACGGATGGGTGAGCGCGAGCAGGGAGGACCTGGCCGGCATCGCGGAAAGAATCTACATCGTAAAGGCGGCGGCCAGGGACGCGGGACGCGATCCCGGGGCGCTGCGGTTCGTCTGCCGGGGCGTCACCAGAGTGACCGAGGCCGTTGACGGTCCGCCGTTGAGCGGGCCGTACGAGAAGATCAGGCAGGATGTCGCGGACCTGGAGGCGCGGGGCGTGACGGAGGTGTTCCACGACCTGAACTTCGACCCCGAGATCGTGACCGCCGCTCCCGAAGAGGCCATGCGCAGGGCCGAGGCGGCGCTGGAGGCGCTGGCCCCCTGACCACGGAGCGGTGGCGGCAGGTTCCCCCGGCGCGCGGAAGGACCTGGTGCTCCAGCGGCGTCCCCGGCACCAGTCCGGTCCTTAAAGCGATGAGGTGGCGTTCCCCCCAGCGCCAGGTCCGGTCCTTGAAGCGATGAGGTGGCGTTTCCACCCGGATGAGGTGGCGTTCCCACCCGGGTGGTTCCGTGGCGATGAGGCGGCATCCCACCACGTCGGATCCTGGGTGAAGGGGCGGCGTCCCTGCACAGGTCGGGTTCCAGTACTCCGGCCGTACTTGGCGATCTTCAGTCCAGCTGGGGAGGGCTCTGCGGGGCCCGGTAGAACTCGACGCCGACGAAGTGACCGTCGGTGAAGCCGAGGCGGACGCCGTCGCAGTGGGCGAACGGCGTTCCCCACGTGTAGTGCGGAGCATCCGGCAAACACGCCACCAACGCCAGTTCGATCGCCCCTCCGTGGCCGATCAACAGCGCCGACCCGCCCTCCGCGACATCGGCCACCGTGTCGGCCCAGATCGCGTGGTGGGTCTCGGCCACGGCCGCCGCGGCACGACCCTTCCGGATGATGTCGGCGATCTGCTGGTATGGCTCGGCCCAGTCCCACTGTGCATGCCGAGGGATCTCTCCGGATACGTAGCCCGACGGCATCTCCACGGTGTCGTCGACGGCGAACCCCATCGCGACGGCGGTCTCGACCGCCCGTGGGGACGCACTGGTGACGACGCGCTCGTAGGGGCCGACTCCAGAACCGATGAAGCGGGCCAGGGCGATGCCGTCAGCCGACAGATGAGTTCCCCTGCCGCGCATGGCGCCCTTCTTGGTCAAGCTGTGTCGGCGCACGTCCAGCCAACGCATGAGGCGTCCTCCTTGACAAGGCGGTGTGGTGGGCGAGTGCAACGGACACGTGCGACCACCGCGATGACAAACGAAGATCATAAGGTGGCGGTGGACGCGGCCGCTGGTACGCGCCGGGCCCGCTGCCGCTGTCGGTCCCGGTCAAGGTGGCCGGCACGCGCCGGCGCATCTGGCACGTTTCCGCACCTCGCCCGGCCGCTGGTGAGCCTAGGTCCTCCGTCGGCAGCGCCGATCCGCCATAGGAGTCCCTCCAGACCGGCACAGGCCTGACCGGTCTGGACGAGCATCAGGTCCGCACTTGGACCTCTGGGCACCGGTGGATCAGTCGCGTCATCAAGCACGCGCCCGAGCCGGCGCTACGCACGACACGTTGGGCACGAACCCGGAGTGCTAGGCGGTGAGGTGGCGTTCCCACCAGTCGAGGATGGCCTCGAAGCGGGCGATCCGGTGGGACGGCAGTCCCGAACGCGACATCTCGTGTCCCTCGCCGGGGAACAGCAGCATCTCCGTCTCCACGCCGCGCAGCTTCAACGCCACGAACAGCCGCTGCGCCTGCTCGACGGGGCACCGCCAGTCCTGCTCCGAGTGGATGATCAGGAACGGCGTCTCGATCCTGGACGCGTGGCTCAGCGGGCTGAGCTCCGCCCACCGGGCGGGGTCGTCGCCGTAGAGGTCACGCGCGAATGACCAGCCGATGTCGCTGGAGCCGTGGAAGCTGTCGATCGCGTTGACCGCCCGCTCGCTGATCGCCGCCCTGAACCGCTCGCCGTGGTGGGCGGCCAGCCAGGTGGTCATGTAGCCGCCGTGGGAGCCGCCGAGCACGCCGACGCGGCCGGTGTCGAGACCGCCGGTGGCGAGGGCGGCGTCGAGGAGGGCGAGCAGGTCCATGGCCGAGACGTTGCCGACGTCGCCGATGACGGCGGCGCCGTGGGCCTGGCCGTAGCCGGAGGATCCGCGCGGGTTGCCCATGACGACCGCGTATCCGGCGGCGGCGTAGACCTGGGCCTCGTCGAAGACGTGCCAGCCGTACTGCGTGAAGGGGCCGCCGTGGATCATCAGCAGCACGGGGTGCGGGCCGTCGCCGGTGGGGCGGACGAGCCAGCCGTGGACGGGGTAGCCGTCGGGCGCGGTGGTGGTGATCTCTTCGAGAGGGAGCGGGGTGAGGGCGGCGAAGGAGGTGAGCGTGTTCTCCTTGCCGTCGCGGAGGGCGACGAGCTCACCCGAGCTGGCCTGGTCGGCGACCGTGGCGACGATCACGCCCGCGGCCTGCGCGGCCGCGTAGACCTCGCGCGGGCCGGAGATGAGGACCTCGGGCGCTGATCCGTCGTACGGCACGAGCAGCAGGTCGGAGGCGCCGCGGTTTTCGGACGGGAACAGCACGCCGTCGTTGGTGGTGACGATGACGCCGTTGCTGGCCAGGTGGTACGGCTCGGCCTCGGTGAGGCGGCGGGGCGGGTTGGCGCCGTCGGCGGCCACGGACCAGACGCCGCGGTGCTCGGCGACGAGCGTGCGGCCGGTCGGGCCTGGGGCGGCCGCGGTGAAGCAGACGGTGGCGCCGTCGGGGGTGAAGCGCGGCTGGCCGACCGAGAGGGTGGTGTCGGTGATCTGGCGGAGGCCGGTGCCGTCGGGCGCGGCGAGCCAGACGTCGGAGTAGTGGGTGCTGTCGCGGGTGTCGTGGCGGGCGGCGGTGAAGGCCAGCAGGGTGCCGTCGGGGCTCCAGCTGGGCTCGTCGTGGTCGTAGTCGCCTCCGGTCACCTGGACGGCGGGCGGCACGGAGGCGCGGGAGGCGAAGGGGTCGGCGACGAACACGTGGGATCGGCGGTCGCTGTAGAAGCCGAGGTTGTCCACGCGGTACTTCAAGGTGGTGATGCGGCGGGGCCGTTCCTTGTCGGGCTTGGTGTCGCCGTACCTGCCCTCCTCGGGGACGCGGGAGACGAACGCCAGCCGCCGCGAGTCGGGGCTCCACGCGGGCTTGCCGGCGCCGAGCGGTTGGTCGGTGACCTTCCACGGTTCGCCGCCCGCGGTGGGCATGACGTGCAGTTGGGGGCGTCCGCCGGATTCGGCGCGGGTGAAGGCGAGCCAGCGCCCGTCGGGGGAGTAGGCGGGTTCGCCGTCCCTGCGTCCGGCGGTGAGCTGCAGGGGTTCGCCGGTGCCGTCGGTGGGGATCAGCCAGAGCTCGCCGCGGTACTCGTCGGCGTCGAGGTCGGGCAGGGTCACGGCGACGACCGCATGGGTGCCGTCGGGGGACACGGTCGGGGCGCCGAGCTTATGCAAAAGGGAGATATCTGAGGGTTTCATGGTCGAGACACTATCCGGAGAGCCTTGGCGGAGACGGCTTCGCGGAGTTCTCTGATGCCGGGGCGGCCTCGGACGGGGTGGACGGCGTTGGTGAGCAGGACGACGGTCAGCTTGTGGGCCGGGTCGACGACCAGGGAGGTGCCGGTGAAGCCGGAGTGTCCGTAGGCGTCGGTGAGGGGGCCGACGATGCCGGGGTCGCCGATGCGCACGCCGAGCCCGTGGCGGAAGGCGGCGTCCTGGACGGGGTGCTCGCGGGTCATCTCGTCGGTGAGGGGGAGCAGACCGAGGCGCAGGGCCTCGCCGAAACGGATGAGGTCGTCGGCGGTGGAGAAGACGCCTGCGTGGCCGGCGACGCCGCCGAGGGAGTGGGCCGTCTCGTCGTGTACCTCGCCGATGGCGCGGTGGCATTCGGTCTTGGCGATGCGGGCCGGATCGTGGGAGGGCGGGGCGCCGATGCGGCGGTAGCCGGTGTCGAGGAGGCCGAGCGGGGTGGTGACCAGGTCGCGGACGAGGGTGTCGAGCGGGGCTCCGCCGGCGACCTCGGCGATCCGGCCGACGGTGATCATGCCGACGTCGGTGTACAGGTAGGGCCCGCCGACCGGTGAGGTGATGGGAGTGGCGAGGATCGTGTCGAGACGGTCGGCGGGGGGCACGCCGTCGACGCGGTGGGTGGGCTGGAGTCCCGCGGTGTGAGTGAGCAGGTGGCGCAGGGTGATGTGGGTGCGGTCGCCGTAGTGGTTGGGCAGCCAGGCGGCGACGGGCGCGTCCAGGTCGAGGCGGTCCTGCGACACCAGGGAGAGGATCACCGCGGTGGTGAAGAGCTTGCTGACCGAGGCGAGGTCGAAGACGGAGTCCCTGCGGGCGGGGGGCCTGGTGGGGGCGAGCGTTCCGTCGTGGTCGGTGTAGCGGACCAGTTCGCCCGCGGCCGCCGCGTCGGCGATCTCGCCGTCGACGGCGATGACCGCGACGGCGGAGGGGATGACGGAGGGTGTGGCGGCGGCCAGGATGTCAGCGAGCATGCCGTACCTCGCCGAGGCGGGAGCCGTGCGCCTCCAGCAGCGCCCGCGCCTCGTCGGCGTCGACGCCGTGCTCGATCATCACCACGGCGATCTTGGCCTGGCCGCCGGCGGCTTCGAGCGTGTCCTTGGCGGTCTCGACGGTGGCGCCGGTGATGTCGCTGACCATGCGGGCGGCGCGGCCGGCGAGCTTGGCGTTCATGGCGGACATCTCGATCATGTTGTTTCCGTAGGTGCGGCCCAGCCTGATCATCGAGATGGTGGAGATCATGTTGAGCACCAGCTTCTGCGCGGTGCCCGCTTTGAGCCTGGTGGAGCCGGTCACCACCTCGGGTCCCACGACGACCTCGATGGCATGCTCGGCGGCCGCCGACAGCGGCGTCTGGTGGTTGCACGACAGGGCCACGGTCAGGGCTTCACGCCGTCCGGCCTCGGACAGCGCGCCGAGGACGAACGGCGCGGTTCCGCTGGCCGAGATGCCCACGACGGAGTCCAGCGCGCCGACCTCGAGTTCGGCGAGCGCCTGCTGGCCGGCGGGGAAGTCGTCCTCCGCGCCTTCCACCGATCGGGTCAGCGCGGGCAGGCCTCCGGCGATCACACCCTGGACGAGCGAGGGATCGGTGCCGAAAGTGGGCGGGCACTCCGAGGCGTCGAGGACGGCAAGGCGGCCAGAGGTGCCCGCGCCCACGTACAGCAGCCTGCCTCCGGCCTGCATGCGGGTGGCGATCGCGTCGATGGCGCTGCTGATGGCCGGCAGGGCCGCGCCGACCGCGGTGGGCACGGTGGTGTCCGCCTGGTTCATCAACTGGGCGATCTCCGAGGTCGGCAGCCGGTCGATCTGGCTGTAGCGCGGATCGCTCTGCTCCGTGGACAGCTCGGGGAGTGGATCAATCATGACGCTAATTTCCACCTTTGGCATCTCGTATGCAAATAAGCTTCAGCTATGTCTTACGTACGCACCGGAGCCGAGCGGCTGGCCGCGGATCCAGATCTCGTGAACGGCGGCCGGCTCGGCCTGATCACCAACCAGACCGGAGTGCTCCGCGATCTGACCCCCACACCTGCGGTTCTGCGGAACCTGACCGCGTTGTTCAGTCCCGAGCACGGCATCAGGGGCACGGCCCAGGCCGGGTTCAGCGAGGGGCCAGGGGAGGAGTACGGCCTGCCGGTCTTCGACACCTACACGAAGACCGGAGCCGACCTGGACGAGCTGGTGGCGGGCTCCGGCGTGGACACGCTGGTGTTCGACCTGTTCGACGTGGGCGCCCGCTTCTACACCTACGTCTGGACGATGAAGGACCTGATGGAGTCGGCCAGGCGGCTGGGCGTCGGCTTCGTCGTGCTGGACAGGCCCAACCCCATCGGCGGGACCGTGGCGGAGGGCCCGCCGCTGGACCTCGCGTTCGCCAGCCACGTGGGCGGCGCGCCGATCCCCGCCAGGCACGGGCTGACGGTGGGGGAGCTGGCGCGCCTGCTCGATCCCGAGGTGCAGGTGATCACGATGGAGGGCTGGCACAGGGACCTGCCGTTCGCCGAGACGGGACTGCCGTGGGTGATGCCGTCGGTGAACATGCCCACGATCGACACCGCGCTCGTCTACCCGGGTACCGGGCTCATCGAGGGCACGAACCTCTCGGAGGGGCGCGGCACCACCAGGCCCTTCGAGCTGATCGGCGCGCCGTATCTGGACGACAGGTTCGCTCCCGCGCTCAACGACCTCGGGCTGCCGGGCGTGCGCTTCCGCGACCTGGCGTTCACCCCGACGTTCAGCAAGCACGCGGGCACCGCCGTTCGCGGGGTGCAACTGCACGTCACCGACCCGCAGGCGTTCAGGCCCGTGTTCACCGCGGTGTCGATGATCCACGTGGCCCGCTCGCAGCATCCCGAGGAGTTCGCGACCAACGAGTTCACCGACCACCTGTGGGGGTCGGACACGCTGACCCGCTGTCTGGAGGCGGGCGAGGACCCGCGCGGGCTGTGCCCTGAGCCCACCCGCCCCCGGGGTGAGCTGCTCTACCGGTGATCTCAACGCAGATCGCGCTGGTAGAGCCAGAAGACGCGCTCGGCTCGCGCGCCCACGGCGCGCGAGTAGAAGCGGAGCGGGCCCACCCAGCCGATCTGCGCCTCGCTCAGCCCCGTCGCGTGCTGGTCGGCCAGGCAGCGGCGCAGCAGCACGCCGCCCAGGCCGAGCCCGCGCGCCGCGGGCGCCGTGCCCATCGGGCCGAACCACGTGGGCCTGGCACCCCAGGCGGCGAAGGCGACGATCTCGCCGTCCAGCGTCGCGTGGTGCAGGCCGGTGGCGTTGGCCGCCTCCCACGCCCAGCTCGTGTTCCACTCCCGCTCGACGAACGCGGCGACGTCCGAGCGGTCCTCGTCCGGGCCGGTGGCGTGGAGCTCCACGCCCGCGGGCAGCGGCTCCTCCTCGGCGGTGACGGGAAGCCTGGCCGTCATGTTCCACGCGACGTTGTAGCGTTCGTAGCCCGCGCTCTCGGCCAGGCACGCCGCGGCCGTGTAGCGCACGTCGATGCCGGGCCAGGCGTAGGCCGGCGGGTTGCCGGCGAAGCGGGCCTGCGTCGCCCCCTCGGCACGCAGCCACTCCTCCGCGGCTGCGACCAGCTCGCGTCCGCGCCCCCTGCCCTGGGCGTCAGGGTGTACGGCCAGCAGGTCGAGATGCCCGATCGCCGGGTCCCGTTCCGACAGCGAGGCCAGGGCGAAGCCGCCGTCGGTGGTCAGCGCCTTCCACCTGCGGGTGGCCGGCGGCGACATGAGCCTGTCGACCATGGCGGGAGCCTCGGCGGCGTCGAAGACGAGCGCCGCGCGGGCGATCTCGTGCGGGCCCATCAGCCGCGCTCCACGTGCGTGGCGACGACGCTGCGCCGCTGGGGGTGGAAGCAGGCGTGCCGCTGCGGGACGCCGTCGGTGAGGTCGAGGGCGGGACGGCTCGTCTCACACTCGTCGGTTCTGAACGGGCAGCGCCTGGCGAACAGGCAGCCCGCGTCCTGGTGGCTCTCGTCCAGCGACTCCGTCGGCACCACCGGCTCGGCGCCAGGGACCTCGAGGCCGTGCAGCACGGGGATGGCCGACAGCAGCGACTGGGTGTAGGGGTGCACGGGGTCGGCGATGATCGTGTCGACCTGGCCGCGCTCGATGACCTGGCCGCGGTAGATGACGTACAGCTCGCCGTCGTCGCCGATGTAGCGGGCGGTGGCCACGTCGTGGGTGATGAACAGCACGCTCACGCCGAGGCTCTCGCGCAGGTCCTTCAGCAGCGCGAGGATGCCGAGCCTGAGCGACACGTCGATCATGGAGGTGGCCTCGTCGGCGACGAGCATCTCGGGGTCGACGGTGAGCGCGCGGGCGATGACCACGCGCTGGCGCATGCCGCCCGACAGCTGGTGCGGGTAGCGGCCGAGCACGGAGGCGGGGTCGAGGCCGACCAGCGACAGGACCTCGCCGGCCCGCGACTCGATCCACGACTTGGGCCTGCCGGTCTGCTTGGCGCGCAGCTCGAGCGGGGCCTGGAGCGTCTGGTGGATCGTCCTGGTCGGGTTCAGCGCCGAGTAGGGGTCCTGATGGATCATCTGGATCTTGCGGAAGTGCGGCTGCCTGGCCTTAGGCTTGAGCGACGACAGCTCGACGCCGTCGACGCTGATCTCGCCGTCGTCGTAGCTCTCCAGGCCTGCGATGATCCTGCCGAGCGTCGTCTTACCGCAGCCGGACTCGCCGATGAAGGAGGCCGCGCCGCCCTTGGGGATCTCGAAGTCCACCCCGCGCAGGGCCTGGACGGTCCGCCCCGACAGGACGCTTCCCCGCTGCTTGAAGGTCTTGGTGATGCCCTTGCCGCTGATCATGCGAGCTCCTTGACCTTGACCGCGTGGCAGGCGATGATCCGGTCCCCGTGCGCGAGGGCCTCGGGGTCGACGATGTCGCAGACGTCCATGCGCAGGGGGCAGCGCTCCCTGAACACGCAGCCCTCCTTCGGCACGGTGGCCAGCGTGGGCGGCCTTCCCGGCAGGGCCCGCGCCTCGTCGATGTCGCCGGTCAGGCGCGGGATGGCCCTGATGAGGCCGCGGGTGTAGGGGTGCTGGGGGTCGGCGAGCACCTTGCGGGTGGGGCCCTGCTCGACGATCCGCCCGCCGTACATGACCGCGAGCCGGTCGGCGACCTCGGCGACCACGCCGATGTCGTGGGTGATGACCATGGTGGTCAGCCCACGCTCGGCGTGGACCTCGCGGATGATCCGCAGGATCGTCGCCTGGGTGATCATGTCGAGGGCGGTGGTGGGCTCGTCGAGCACGACCAGGTGGGCGTTGAGCACCAGCGCCAGCATGATGCCGACGCGCTGGCGCATGCCGCCCGACAGCTCGTGCTGGTGGGAGTCGAGCACGCGCGCGCCGTCCAGGCCCATGCGGCCGAGCAGCTCCTTGGCGTCCTTCACCAGGCCGCGCAGGTCGTCGACGCCATGGGAGCGGCCGAGGTCGAGCAGCTGCTTGCCGACGGTCTTGAGCGGGTTGAGCGAGTTCTGCGCGGCCTGGAAGACGTAGCCGATGTGGGCGCCGCGCGCCTTGCGCAGCTGTTCGCCCTCGAAGGTGACCACGTTGCCCAGGTCGTCGATCTCGACGCTGCCCGCGCTGATCCGCCCTGGCGGCTGCACCGCGTTGAGCAGCGAGAAGGCCAGCGTGGACTTGCCGGAACCCGATTCGCCGACGATGCCGGTGATCGTGCCCGCGGGCAGCTTCATGCTGACGTTCCTGACGGCGGGCAGCTCGCCCGCCGGGGTCTTGTAGACGACCGTGAGGCCGTCGATGCGCACGCCCGGCGCCTGTTTCGCCACTTGCTACTACTCCTCGCGCAGCCGGGGGTTGAAGATCTCGTCCATCGCGTCCACCACGAGCACGATCCCCAGCGTCAGCAGCAGGATCGCCAGCAGCGGGGCCAGCAGGTAGCCGAGCGCCGACGGCGTCGTCATGGCGCCCGCCTGGAAGACGGCCAGGTTGAGCATGACGCCCCAGTTGTTCGACTCGTACGGCAGGACGCCGAGGAAGAACAGGCCGACCTGCGCGTACACGGCGCCGGTCACCGCGATGAGCGTGTTCATCGCGATGTAGGGGGCCATGCTGGGCAGCAGTTCCTTGCCGACGATGTGCGTGGTGGACAGGCCGAGGCCGCGCGCCGCCTCGATGAAGCCGCGCTCGCGCAGCGACAGGGTCTGCGCGCGCACGGCCCGCGCCACGCCGCCCCAGCCGAGCAGGCCGAGTACCAGGCCGATCTGGAACGGGTTGCCGAACTTCCACACCGTGGACAGCACCAGCAGGAGGGGCAGCCCTGGGATGGTGAGCTTCATGTCGGTCAGGCGCATGAGGACGCTGTCCCACCTGCCGCGCTTGAAGCCGGAGAACAGGCCGATGGCCGCGCCGAGCACGACCGTGATGACGGCTGTGACCAGCGCCGAGAGCAGCACGTAGCGGGCGCCGGTGATGACGAGCGCGGTGACGTCGCGGCCCTGGGGGTCGGTGCCGAACCAGTGCTCCCAGCTGGGCGGGGCGGAGATCGCGTCGGTGTCGCGGGGCAGCAGCTCGGGGTAGAGCATGGGCCCGAAGATCCCCATGAGGGCGAAGCCGATGATGAGGGCGACGCCGAACATGCGGCTCGGCTTGCGCTTCATCACCCGCCAGACGCCGCGCCAGAAGTTGCGCCGCAGGGACGGTGCGCTGGTTTCGAGAATGACCGCCGTCACGAGCCCTCCTCCGTTGGTCCCGTGACCTGGGTGCGCTGTTTCATGCTCGCCTCGCGAAGCTCGGTCACGCCGCCTCCTCGCCGCTGCGGACCCGCGGGTCGATGACCGTGTAGAACAGGTCGGCCACGATGTTCGCGATGATGACCGACACGGTGATGAGCAGGAAGGCTCCGCCCATGAGGGCGTAGTCGCGGCCGTTGATGCTGTCGATGAGCAGCAGGCCGAGACCCGGGTAGTTGAAGATCCGCTCGATGAACACCGCGCCGCCCAGCAGCGTTCCCAGCGACAGCGCCAGGATCGTGAACAGCGGCAGGATCGCGTTGCGGGCGATGTAGCGGAAGACGATCGAGCGCTTCATCCCGCGCAGTTCGGCGGCCAGGATGAAGTCGTCGCCGAGCACGGTGACGACGCTGGACTTCATGGCCAGGATCCAGCCGCCGTAGGCCGACAGCGCGTAGGTGACCACGGGCAGGACGGCGTGCTCGACGAGCGAGCCGATGTACTCGGCGTTGAAGCCCGGCTCGAACAGGATGTCGGCGACGCCGTCGGCGGGCAGGATCGGGATCAGCGTGGCGAAGACCGCTCCGAGGAGCAGCGCCAGCACGTACTGCGGCACGCCGTGGATCAGCGAGCCGGAGATGGCCAGCAGGTCGCCGAGCTTGCCGGTGCGCTTGATGGCGGCGTAGACGCCCATGACGATGCCGACGAGGAAGCTCAGGAGCGTGCCGATGAGGACGGGTAGAACGGTCCACTTGGCCTTGTCCATCAGCACGTCGGTCACGGGCGTGCCCGGGTTGATCACCGAGATGCCCAGGTCGAAGTGGAGCAGCCCCGTCATGTAGTCGGTGTACTGCTCCCACAGGGTGCCCTTGGGCATGAAGCCGTACATCACCGCGGTGGCCTGGGCGGCCGCCGCGGGGTCCATGCCCTGCTGGACGAACTTCTCGACCTGGGCGGCCATCGGGTCGCCAGGGATGTTCCTCACGATGAAGAAACTGACCGTGGCGACCACGAAGATCATGACGAGCCCGCGGGCCAGGTGGCCCGCGAGTCGCCGTGCGATAACCGTCATGCGCTACTGCTTCTTCTTGACCATGCCGAGCTGGATCCAGACACCGGCGGGCTGCCTGAGCAGGTCGCTCTCGTTCTCGGGGAACCCGGTGAAGCGGTTGGTGTTGATGAACTGGGTGTTGACGTAGTCCCAGAGCTGGACGACCGGCAGGTCCTGGTTGGCCGCCTTGGCGAGCTGGCCGATGATGGCCTTCTGCTCCTCGGCGGGGGCGGTGTTCAGCTTGGCGGTCAGCTCACCCGGGTTGATCTTGGCGCCGTCGACCTCGATCTCCTCGGGGCCGCCCATCCAGTTGCCGCTCTTGCCGGGCGCGGCGTGGGTCACCTTGCCGCCGATGTTGGTCCAGCCGTTGGAGGCGCCGTAGAGGCGGGCGTAGATGTTGTACGGCGCGGGGCCGAGCGCGATCAGCCAGAAGCCGACGTCGTACTTGCCCGCCGCGATCTCCTCCAGGTAGAGGGGGTAGTCGGCGGTCGTGACGACCTCGGCGTTGACGCCGCTCTCGGCGAGCTGGCTCTTGATGTTCTCGGCGCCGGCCAGCCAGTCGGAGAAGCCCGCGGGCGCGCGCAGCTGGACGGTCCAGGGCGAGCCGTCGGCCAGCGCCCACTTGCCGTCCTTCTTCTGCAGCCCGGCGGCCTTGAACTCCTCCTCGGCCTTGGCCACGTCGTGCTTGTACGGCTCGAGCGCGCTCAGCTCGGAGCCGAGCCACTCCTGGGCGGGCTTCTGGTGGATGCCGCTGGTGGTGACCGCGGGGGTGCCGCCCTCGGGCGAGGCGACCTTGGTGGTCTGCTCGCGGTCGATGAGGTAGGCCAGGCCCTTGCGGACGTGCACGTTGTCGTACGGCTTCTTGGACTGGTTGAACGCCAGGCCGAGCGCGACGGGGGAGAAGCCCTTGATGACGCCGTTGCCCGCGGTCGCCTTGATGCGGGTCATGGTGTCGGCGGGCACCGCGACGAACGGGGCGCTGTCGAGCTTGCCGCCGATCAGGTAGTTCCACACCTGCTCGTTGCCGGTGTAGTTGAGCAGCTTGACCTGGTCGGGGCCGACGTTGGCGGCGTTGTAGAAGCTCTTGTTCTTCACCAGCAGCGCCTCGCCGGGGTTGACGCGCTGCAGCACGAACGGGCCGGCGGAGACGTCCTTCGGCGGGGCGAAGGCGATGATCTTCTGGCCGAGCGCGGTGATCTCCTCGCGGGCCTTGTCGGCGGCGGCGCCCTCACCGCGGGCGGCCTTGATGGTGTCCCAGATGGTGGCGGGGACGACGCTGCTCCACACGTGCGCGGGCACGACGGGCATGTCCATGATGCCGCGGACGAAGGTGACGCTGGGGTTGGCCATGTCCTGGGTGATCTTGAGGGTCTTCTCGTCGACCACCTGCACGTCCGAGGCCGCGCCCGCGGCGCCCGGCTGGACCGAGAAGGCCGTGTTGCCCTGCGAGTAGGCGATGGCGATCGAGAGCTTGACGTCCTCGGCGGTCACCGGCTTGCCGTCGGACCACTTGTTGTTCGGCTGCAGGTGGACGGTGAGCGAGGAGTTGTCGGGAGCGATCTCCCAGCTGGCCGCGATGCCCGGGTAGAACTGGTTCGGGTCGGTCACGTGGTTCTTGGTCCACGCCAGCTTCATGGCGTTGTACCCGGCGAACGAGTTGCCCTTGGGGTTGAAGGGGTTGGCGGGGCCGCTCGGGTCGATGCCGGGCTTGTTGCCGTCGATCGTGGTGTAGAGGCCGCCACCGGCGCTGCCACCACCGGCCGCGGACTTGTTGTCGGTGCTGCTGCACGCCGTCATCGTGGCGAGCCCGAGCAGCGCCACTACGGCTGCTAGTCGCTTCATGTACCGCTCCGTGGGGGGCTTATCGATGGGTCCGGTATAGATCGGGGATTGTCCGGACCCTATGGTCAGCCCGCGGATGCGTCAATAATCTCCAGCGGTTGTGAGGTGAATGTAACTTTCCTTCATCGCACCGCGCGCTGGAAAAAGGCCGTCACAGGGGGGTTGGGTCGCACGGCGCGCATGGGCGCGCCGGGACCCCCGTAGTGTATCCGCTGGTCAGCCGGTTCCAAAGAGAGCGTTGACTTGGGTGTTGGCGGCGGTGAGAGCGGTGGCGGCGTCCTTCTGCCCCAGCCACACCTCCTCCATCGCGGTCTGCACGATCTGCCCGATCTCGTCGCCGTGGTCGCTGACCGGCAGCAGGAACGTGCCGTCCTTGGCGTCGGCGATGGCGGTGAAGGCCGTCACGTCACGTCCCGCCTTCTCGTGCGCCTTCATCGCCCGCTCGGCCGAGGAGGTGATGGCGGGGAAGACCACCGCGCTGTCGCCCACGATGTCCTGGCAGCCGGTCGAACCGAGGAACTTCACCCACTTCCAGGCCTCCTCCTTGTGCTCGGTCCCGGCGTAGACGACGTCGGCCAAGCCGTTGAAGGCGGATTTGCGCCCCTGCGGGCCCTCCGGCAGCGGGGCGAAGGCGAACGTGCCGTCCGCCAGATAGGTGTTGATCATCCAGGAGCCGGTGATGCCCAGCGCGGCCTTGCCCGAGTCGAGCACCGCGTCGGTGCCCAGCGAGCTGGTCTTGTCGTAGGGGGCGGTGTAGCCCTTGTCGCTGAGGCGCTTGAACCATTCGACGGTCTCGGCGAGCTTCGGGCTGTCGTAGAAGTACTTGCCGCCGAACGGGTTCTTGTCGATGAAGGTGAAGCCGTTGGAGACGGCCAGGTCGCCCCAGCCGTTCTGGCCGAGCGCGCCGTCGCGCAACTCGGGGACGTAGCCGTGGACGGCCACCTTGCTCTTGTCGAAGCCGGGCTCGTCGCCGCGCCTGCCCGCCGAGTCGACGGTGAGCCTGGCGATCGCCTTCTCGAAGCTGCCGCCGTCGGAGGGGTTCCAGGTGAGGTCCTTCAGGTCCACGCCCGCCTTCTCGGCCTGCTCGACGTTGTAGACGACGGCCATGGTGTCCCAGTCCTTGGGCAGGCCGTACCGCTTGCCGTCCTTGACCCACAGCTCGGCCAGGCCGGCCCGGTACTGCGACAGGTCGACCTTGTCGGCCTTGACCATCGGCTCGATGTCGAGCAGCTGGCCGTTCTTGACGAACTGCGGGTAGTAGGAGGCCTGCATGGTGATCACGTCGGGGGCCTCGCCGGAGACCATCTGGGTGGTGAGGTTCTGCCAGTACTGGTCCCACGCGCTCTGCTGGATCTTGATCGTGATGCCCGGATTGGCCTTCTGGAAGGCGTCCGCGCACTTCTGGTAGGCGCCCTGCTGGACGTCGTCCCACAGGCCGTAGGTGAGTGTGACGTTCCCGCCGCCCTCCTGCGCGGAGGTGCCGCAGGCGGCCGTCAACAGCAGTACGGCGAGCGCCGCCGCTCTTCTCATGGGGGAGACCCTCCTATTTGAGTCCGCTGAACTGGATGGAGTCCACGAGGCGGCGGCCGAAGAAGACCAGCAGCAACAGGACGGGGATCACCGACAGCGCCGAGCCGGCCATCAGGCCCGTCCAGTCGGGTGCGGTGTTGGGCGACTGCTTGAGGAAGATGCCGAGCGCGGCGGTCAGCACGCGCGTCTCCTCGCCCGGCGCGATCAGCAGCGGCCACAGGTAGTCGTTCCACGCCCAGACCGCGGTGGTCAGGGCGAGAGTGAGCAGGGGGCCCCTGGTCATGGGGAGCACGACCCGCCAGAACAGCGTCCACCTGCCCGCGCCGTCGATGGTGGCGGCCTGCTCCACCTCGCGGGGGAAGCCCAGGAAGAACTGCCGCAGGAAGAACACCGCGAACGGCGTCATCAGCAGGCTGGGCGCCACCAGGCCCTGGAAGGTGTTGAGCCAGCCGAGCTGCTTGATCACCGCGAAGCTGGGCAGCAGCGTGAAGATCGGCGGCACCATCAGCGCGGCGACGAACAGGCTGAACAGGGCGTCCCTGAAGGGGAAGCGGAGCCTGGCGAAGGCGTAGCCGGCCATCGCGCAGAACAGCGTCTGCACCAGAGTGATCAGGCCGGTGTAGATGAAGGAGTTGCGCAGGTAGAGGAAGAAGTCCAGGTTGGCGCCCGAGCCTCCTGCGGCCCTGGTCTCCTCGCGGGTGGCCAGGCCGAGCACGCGCTCGAAGTTGACCAGCGTGGGGTGCTCGGGCAGCAGCGCGAAGTTGTCGGTGGCCAGCTCCCTGCCGGGAGTGATGGCGGTGCGCAGCATCCAGTAGAAGGGGAAGAGCGTGATCAGGATGGCCAGGGCGAGGCAGGCCCAGGCGAGGATACGTCTCATGCGAGGTCCGAGGTCGAGGCGCGGAGCATGCGCATCTGAACGAAGGTCAGCACGCCGAGGATGAGCACCAGCGTCAGCGCCATGGCCGAGGCGTAGCCCATCTTGAAGTGGGTGAAGGCCTGCTCGTAGATGTAGTAGTAGACGACCCTGGTGGCGTTGACGGGGCCGCCCTTGGTGGTCACGGCGACGGTGTCGAACAGCTGGAACGACCCGATCAGCGAGACGACGAGCACGAAGGCGAGGATCGGCCGCATCAGCGGCAGCGTGACCCTGAAGAAGGTGCGCAGCTCACCGGCGCCGTCGAGGGCGGCGGCCTCGTAGACCTGCTTGGGCACCAGACACATGCCGGCGTACAGCAGCAGCGCCGTGTAGCCGGTCGAGGTCCATGCGTTGATCATGGAAACGCTCGGCATGGCCAGGTCGGGCGCGGTCAGGAAGCCCTGGTTGTCCAGGCCCATGCCGGTCAGCAGGTGGTTGAAGAAGCCGAGGTTGGCGTCCAGCAGCCACATCCAGAGCAGGCCGACGGTCACGTTCGGCACCAGCCACGGCACCACCAGCAGCGATCGCAGGACGACCGAGCGCGTCAGCCGGTGCATGAGCGCGGCCAGGAACAGGCCGCCGACCATCTGCACGGTGATCGTCAGCACCACGTAGTAGCCGGTGACCTTGAGGGAGTTCCAGAACAGCGGGTCGTGAAGGAGCGTCACGAAGTTGTCGGCGCCCACGAAGGCGGGTTCCGACAACAGGTTCCAGTCCGTCATCGAGTACCAGGCGCCGAGCAGGGCCGGATACACGTAGAAGACGCCGAAGCCGACCAGCGCGGGAGCGAGGAAGAGCAGCGCTACCCGTCTGTCGTCGCGCCCTCGGTTCGGCAGCGAGAGTGTGGACACGGGGCCAACTCTTGGCAACTTACGAAAACTTGTCAATACCTTCGCTGCGAATCCACTTTTGAAAGACTTGACAAGTAAGTGAAGGCGCTGGGAACGTTCGTGCCCATGGCCACAACAGACTTCGACCTGCTCGTCGTGGGAGACGCCAACCCCGATGTGATCGTGTCGGGGACACCGTCCACGCTCGCCTTCGGGCAACGCGAGCAACTGGTCGAGACGGGGGAGCTGGTGCTCGGCGGATCGGCCGCCATCACCGCGTGCGGGGCGGCCAGGCTCGGCCTGCGCACCGCCTTCGCCGGCCGGGTCGGCGCCGACGCCGCCGGCGAGTTCGTCCTGTACACGCTCGCCGGGCACGGAGTGGACGTCTCCGCCTGCGTCGTCGACGCCGCCAGGCCCACCGCGCTGACCGTGGTGCTCGTACGCGGAGCCGACAGGGCGATCCTGACCTCGCCCGGCTGCCTGTCCGACCAGTGGGCGGTACCGCCATCGCTGGTCGCCAGGGCCGCCCACGTGCACGTCTCCTCCTTCTTCCTGCAACCGGGGCTGGACGTCGCCGGACTGTTCCGTACCGCACGCGAGCTCGGCGTCGGCACCTCGCTCGACACCAACGACGACCCGTCAGGGGAGTGGAAGGGGCTCGACGGCATCATCGGCCTGACCGACGTCCTGCTCCCCAACGACGCCGAGGCCCTCGCGATCGCCGAGCTCACAGGTCAGGACGTGACGGCCGCGGCACGCGCGCTCGCCGCCAAGGGGACGCTGCCGGTGGTGAAGCGGGGCGCGGCAGGCGCCCTGGCCTGGCCGCCCGAGGGCCCCGTGCACGCTCCCGCGGTCCCGAACCCCTCGTTCGTGGACGCCGTGGGCGCGGGCGACAGCTTCAACGCCGGATTTCTCGCCGCGCGGCTCAACGGGCTGCACCTGGAGGCATGCCTGCGGCTCGCCGTCAGGGCGGGCACCCTTTCCACCCGAGCCGCGGGGGGCACAGCGGCGCAACCGACCTGGGAGGAAGCGACATCATGAGAAACCCCAAGATCGTGTTCGTGGGCGCGGGCAGCGTCGTCTTCACGCAGGGGCTGCTCGCCGATCTCCTGCGCTATCCGGAGCTGTCGTCACTCCACCTGTCGCTGCACGACATCGACCCCGAGCGGCTCCAGGTCGCCGAGGCCGTCGCCCACCGCATCGCCGCGGCCAAGGGCGCCAAGCCGCGCATCACCGCGACCCTCGACAGGCGCGCCGCCCTCGACGGCGCCGACTTCGTGATCAACATGATCCAGGTCGGCGGGCACGACTCCACGGTCACCGACTTCGAGATCCCCGCACGCTACGGCCTGCGCCAGACCATCGCCGACACCATCGGCGTCGGCGGCGTGTTCCGGGCGCTGCGCACCTTCCCCGTGCTCGACGCGCTGGCCGCCGACATGGCCGTCGCCTGCCCGGACGCGCTGCTGATGAACTACACCAACCCGATGGCCATGAACGTGTGGTACCTGTCCGGCAGGGTGCGCAACGTCGTCGGCCTGTGCCACTCGGTCTACTGGACGATGCGCGGGCTGTCCGACCTGGTGGGCGTGCCGTACGAGGAGGTCGTCTACCAGGCGGCCGGCGTCAACCACCAGGCATGGGTGCTGCGCTTCGAGCGCGAGGGCGAGAACCTCTATGACAGGCTCGACGCCCGCATCGACGTCGACGCCGAGCTGCGGCGCAGGGTCCGTGTGGAGATGTACCGGCGGCTGGGGCACTACCCGACCGAGACCAGTGAGCACTCGGCCGAGTACGTCCCCTGGTTGCTGCGCCACGCCGGAGAGATCGACAGGCTGCGCATCCCCGTCGGCGAGTACCTGCGGGTCAGCGAGGAGAACGTGCGCGAGTACAAGCGCACCCGCGACGCCGTACGGCACGGCGCCGAGCTGGAGATCGCCGGCACCGACGAGTACGCGCCGCAGATCATCCACAGCATGGTCACCGGCACGCCACGCGTCGTCTACGGCAACGTGGTCAACGACGGGCTGATCTCCAACCTGCCCGACGGCAGCGTGGTCGAGGTGCCGTGCGCGGTCGACGCCACCGGCGTGCGGCCCACCCGCGTGGGCGCGCTGCCCCCGCAGTGCGCGGCGCTCAACCGCGCCTACGTCAACGTCAACGAGCTCACCGTCCGCGCCGCCGAGGAGGGCAGGCCCGAGCACGTACGGCACGCCGTCATGGTCGACCCGAACGCCTCGGCCACCCTGTCGCTGGACGACATCTGGCGCATGTGCGACGACCTGACGGTGGCCCACGGCGACCTGCTGCCGGAGTCGCTGCGGGTCACACCGGCGAGCTAGCCGGCCAGCTCCACCCTCAGGCCCCGCTCCCGCAGCCGAGCCACCTCGCCAGGGTCGGCCGACTCGCCCGTGATCAGCAGGTCGACGCCGGACAGCGGGCAGATCGGGGCCAGCTCGACCCTGCCGAGCTTGGTGGAGTCGGCCACCATGATCCGCCTGCCGGCCGCCCGCAGCATCCGCTGCTTCATCTCGGCGTCCGGCAGGTTGACGTTGGTGAAGCCGCTGTCGACGTGCACGCCGCCGCAGCCGAGGAACACCGTGCTCGCCCTGATCCCGTCGAGCAGCCTGCCGCCCATGGGGTCGACCAGCGAGTGCTGCTGGCGGCGCAGGCTGCCGCCGGTGACCACCACGGAGAAGCGGGGAATGGCGGGCTCCAGCTCCAGCGCGGTGCGCAGGCCGTTGGTGAAGACGGTCACCTCGGCCAGGTCGGCGCGGGCCACCAGCTCCCTTGCCACGTAGGCGGTGGTGGTGCCCGCGCCCATCAGCACGCTCTCACCTGAGCTGATCAGGCGGGCGGCGGCCTTGGCGATCAGGCCCTTCTCCACCGCGGCGGCGCCGAGCGACATCTCGAACGAGGCCTCGGTGAGCGCGGGACCGGCGGCGACCGCGCCGCCGCGCACCCTGCGCACCTTGCCCTGCTCCTCCAGCGCGTCGAGATCGGCGCGGACGGTCACTCCCGAGACGCCGAACGCCTCGGCCAGCTCGTTGACCCTGGCGAAGTCCTGCTCCCTGAGCAGGCCGAGCATGCGCTCGCGGCGTACCTCCGTCGGCATCGACTCCTTCACCCGCGCACCGCCTCCGGCAGCAGGTCGCCGTGGGCGGCCAGCAGTTCCTCGCAGAGCGCCTCGATGGCGGGCAGCGGGAGCGTCGCGGCGGTGTTCGGGTCGAGCATCGCCGCGTGCAGGACGTGCCTGCGGTCACCGTCGAGCACCGCCCGCACGGTCAGTTCGACGACGTTGAGGAAGGTCCGGTTGAGCGCGGCCAGCTGGATCGGCAGCTCGCCGACCCGCTGCGGGCGGATCCCCGCCGCGTCGACCAGCGCGGGCACCTCCACGCACGCCTCCTCCGGCAGGTTGCCGATCAGGCCGCCGTTGCGGACGTTCACGTGGACGAGCTTCTCCTGCCCCGTCAACATGGCCAGCAGCGCCGCCGCCGCGGGCTCCTGGTGCTGCCACCTGATGAGCAGCGGCCTGCCCGCCGCCAGTGCCCGCCTGGTCTCCTCGTAGACGTGCAGGGACATGCCGGCCCTGCGCAGGTACTCCTCGACCGGCACACCCAGCCTGGAGGTCTCCGCCGCGTGGCGCATGATCCACGGGACGTACTCGGCGGCGTGCTCGCTGGACTCGGTGGGGAAGAAGCCGAAACGGCGGTACATCTCCACCCTGACGTGGCTCTTCAGCTCGGCGTCCGCGGCCAGCGCCGCGTCGAGGTCGGGGTAGAGGGAACGGCCCTCGGCGTCGGCGAAGACGAGCACGAACGACTGGTGGTTGACGCCCGCGCTGCGCAGGGTCAGCTCGTCGAGGTCGCGGCGCACGAGGTCGGCCAGGTAGACGTGGGTGTCGCAGACCGCGTGACAGACCCCCGCGAACCTGGTGAAGCCTGTCGCCTCGTGCATCGCCCAGCCGGTCATCGCCATCGGGTCGGTGTGGCTCAGCAGCCACGCGTCAGGACACAGCTCGGTCAGCTCGAGGCCCAGCTCGACCGCGGCCGGGATGGTGCGCAGGCCCCTGAAGATGCCCCCGATGCCGATCGTGTCGCCGATGGTCTGGCGCAGGCCGTAGCGGTGGGGGATCTGGAAGTCGCGCAGCGTCGCCTCGAACCCGCCGACCTCGATCGAGGCGACCACGTGGTCGGCGCCGTCGAGCGCGCGCCGCCTGTCGGTGTGGCCGACGACGCGCGCTCCCGCGCCGGCCTCCGCGTTCAGCGCCCTGGCGAGGGCCTCGGCGGTGGCGAGCCTGGCCGGGTCGTCGTCGTGCAGGACGATGTCGAGGTCGCCGTGCAGGGGGTCGGACAGGAAGAGATCGGACAGGATCCTGCGCGTCGGCTCGACGTTTCCCGCCCCGACGAAGACGATCCGCGACATCCGCACCTCCAACCTGGGCGACCAGTATTCCATGACAGCATCTTGCTCGAAGCTGTTGAAATCCCGGGTCTGCTGCGCAACTCTAGACGCGTGCTGGCGTGGGCACCCCGATCTCACCGGGCCACGCCACCGCTCGCGGGCCACGGGCCTGGCCGCGAGTCGGAGTGCGGAACAGCATGCCTGGCGCCCTTGCCGATCATCACGCGAGGAGAAGCATGCGAGCCTTACAGATCCTTGCCGCCACCCTGCTGACCTGGGTGGCCTTCGTCGTCGTTCCCCCGCAGGCCCAGGCGGCCGCACCGCCGCCGCCGACCCCCTGCCCCGGCTGCTGGAAGCCCGCGCTGAACACCAGCTGGCAGTGGCAGCTGTCGTCGGTGCCCGGCGAGCCGTTCCTCAACGTCACCATGTACGACATCGACGGCTTCAACGCCACCGCGGCCACCGTCCGGCGCCTGCACGAGACCAAGGCGGGTCGCAAGGTCGTCTGCTACGTCAGCGCAGGCTCCTACGAGGACTGGCGGCCCGACGCCGCCCAGTTCCCCGCCTCCGTCCTCGGCGCCGACCTCGACGAGTGGCCGGGCGAGCGGTGGCTCGACATCAGGCAGTACGGCGGCCCGCTCGGGCAGATCATGCGGGCGCGCATGGACATGTGCAAGAGCAAGGGCTTCGACGCGATCGAGTTCGACAACGTCGACGGCTACACCAACGAGACAGGGTTCCCGCTCACGGCCGCCCACCAGATCGCCTACAACGCGTGGCTGGCCAACGAGGCCCACGCCCGGGGGCTCTCGGTGGGGCTGAAGAACGACATCGCGCAGATCCCGCAGCTGCTGCCGTACTTCGACTGGGCGCTGAACGAGCAGTGCTGGCAGTACAGCGAGTGCACGACCGGGCAGAACGGCGACTACGGCTACGACCAGTTCGTGAGCGCGGGCAAGGCGGTGTTCACCGTGGAGTACGAGCTGGGCACCTCGAAGTTCTGCGCCAAGTCCAACGCGCAGAACTTCAACTCCCTGCGCAAGAACTACGAGCTGGACGCCTACCGGGTGGCCTGCCGCTAGACGGGCGGCCTCGAGCGGGGCGCTTCGGACGAGGGGTACGGACCGGGTTCTCGGGGGAACCCCGGCCCGCACCCGCCCCGATCACCTGCCGCACACAGGGCCCGGCCACCCGGCCGACGATCCCACCATCGGGGGCCGGCCGGGTGGCTCTCCGGCCGGCCCGAGGCCGCCGTGAACGACCAGGAGCACGGCCAGGTGGCCCGCCGGTCAGGCGGCGTCCGGGCGGTTCCTGCGGGGCGGTACGGTCACGTGGTCCGCTGGTCAGGCGGGTGCCGGAGGTTCCGGCTGGGCGCCGGACACCAGCCGGCCCGCACGCCGCGTGATGGCGCCGCTCCAGATGTCCGGCAGCACGGCGAACGTTCCGGCTCGCACCGCCGCCAGAGCCTCGTCGGCGACGATCTCCGGATCCTCTCCCTCGGCCGACATGCCGGTGCGGACGAGAGCGGGGCACAGCACCGTCACGCCGATCGGCGTGTCCGCGAGTGAGAGCGCGGCCTGCTCGGCGAGGGCGACAACCGCATGCTTGGACGCCGCGTAGGCCCCGCCGGTGGGGAACGTCACCAGGCCGGCCAGAGACGCCGTGATCAGGATGTGCCCGGGACGGCCGGTCGCGAGCATCGGCGGAACGAAGGCGCGCAGCCCGTTGGCCACGCCCCCCACGTTCACGGCGAACACGCCGGCCCAGTCCTCCGCGCCGACCTCCCACGGCGCGCCCAGGTCCCTGCCGACGATGCCCGCGTTCAGGCACACCAGCTGAACGCCGGGCGCGGCCGCGGCGAGGGCCGCCATCGCCCCGGCGTCGGAGACGTCGGTCTGGACGGCGTCGGCGCCCAGCTCCGCGGCGACGCCGGCGAGCGCGGCCGCGTCGATGTCGGCGAGCACGACGCGCGTCCCCGACGAGCGGAGACGCGTGGCGATGGCTCTCCCGATCCCGCTCGCGGCACCGGTGACGACGGCACTCGTGATGTCCATGGTCCCCCCTTGTCGACCCGCACCTGATTATCCCCGAGTGTGATCAACGAGCGATGTCGCCAGGCCCGCCAGGTCGCCGAGACCATGACGGATGACCGCACCGACCTCCGGCCGGTCCCGCACCGCCGTCGTGGTCGCTCGGGGTGGTGGGTCCGCGGGAAACGGGCATGCGTTCGCGTCATCCTCGATGGCATGCTGGCAAGGTGGTCGTACGCCTTCGCATCGCCGCAGAGCTGAGACTGTTCCTGCCGGTGGCCCGTCGCCAGGAGTGGCACCAGGTGCCGCTCGACGGCACGGCCACGCTCGGCCACATGGTCGAGTCGCTCGGCATCCCGCTCACCGAGGTCGGGCCCATGAAGGTCGGTGACAGCGGGGTCGAGCCGTCGTACCAGCCCGCCGCGGGCGACGTGGTCGAGGTGCCGCCGGTGCCGCGCCCGCAAGGGCTGCCTGAGGGGCCGCGCTTCCTGCTGGACGTCCACCTGGGCACGCTGGCCAGGCGGCTGCGGCTGCTGGGGATCGACACCGCCTACCACAACGACATGGACGACCCCTCGCTCGTCGCGCAGGCCAACGAGGAACGGCGGGTGCTGCTGACGCAGGATCGCGGGCTGCTGCGCCGCCGCGCGTTGTGGCTGGGCGCGTACGTGCGGGGCACGCGGGCCGACGAGCAGCTGCACGACCTGCTCGGACGGTTCGCGCCGCCGCTGAGGCCGTGGACGCGCTGCACGGCGTGCAACGGCGAGCTGGTCACGGTCGGCAAGGAGGAGGTCGAGCCGCTGCTCGAGGCGGGCACCCGGCGCAGCTACGACGCCTACGGTCAGTGCGGGGAGTGCGGGCAGGTCTACTGGCACGGCGCGCACAGCGACCACCTGGAGGAGATCGTGCGCACGGCGTACGCGCACCCGGCCGTCGGCGCCACCTCGTAGCGTCGACACGCGCCGGGCCCGGAGCACGGCGGGCATCCCGAGCCAGGGATCAGACCAGACGGCGTCAGGACCGGCCAACCGGCAAACGACGCGACCGGCACACCCACCCCACCGGCCTGGCGTGGTTCGCTGCGCAGGGTGGTCGGTGGTCGCGGGGTTGGGGAGGTCGTGGGTCTCGCGGTTGGTGCGGCTCGTGGGTTTCGGTGGGGTCGCTGCGCAGGGTCGTAGTCGATGGCTGCCGAGCGCGGGGGCGTGGGCTCGCGGTTGATGGTTTCTCTGGGCTCGACGGGGTGGCTGCTGGTGGCGTGACGGGTGGTCGGTGGGTTCGGGAGGGGCGCGGTTGCACCGTTGAGGCGTTCTCGCGGGCTCGGCGGGAGCGCCATCACGGGGGTGTGGTCGGTGGGCCACCTGGGGCGTCGGAGACCTGTGGCCCTGGCGGTGGCGTGGCGGAGGATCTCGATGAGTGATGACTGCGGGCTGCGATCGCTTCTGGTTCGCCCGGCGTTCCCGCCCTGAGATGGAAGCCAACCCAACGAAGGGATGGATGATGGCCTCCACCGAACAGGACACCCGTGCGCTCGTCGTGCACGGCGAGGACGCCGAAGTGGTCGGCCTGCCGCACGGCGGGGCGTTCCGCCTGCTGGCCGACGCGGGCGTGACCGGGGGCGCGCTGGGCGTCAACAGTCTCACTCTGGGCGTCGGCGCGGACGGCGCGCGCCCGCACCGCCACATGCTGTCCACGGAGCTGTTCTACGTGGTCGGCGGGAAGGCGGTGTTCTATGTCGGCGGCGACGTGGTCACCGTTGAGGCGGGCGGACTCGTCGTGGTGCCGCCAGGGACGCCGCACGCGTTCGGCGCCGCCGAGGGCTCCACGGCCGAGGTGCTGGCGGTGCTCACCCCTGGCGTCGAACGGTTCGAGTACTTCCGGCGGCTCGGCAGGATCGGCGGGGTCAGGAGTCGTTCGACAGCTTGCTGCCCGATCAGGAGCGCTTCGACGTGCACTTCCTGGACCTCCCGCACTGGCGGAGCCCGTGAGCGCGTCTAGATCGTGTCCCAGGGGACGTCGTCGTAGAGGCCGAGCAGGCGGGTGGCGAACGCGTCGTCCAGCTTCAGCGTGTCCTCCTCCAGCCGGCCGACCATGACGACGCCGTGTGAGTTGGTGAGGAAGACCGCCTCGTAGGAGCGCAGGTCGGGCACCCTGATGGGCCGGCGCTCCTGGGGGATGCCGGCCGATTCCAGCGCCCGTTCCATCAACTGCATGGTGATGCCGTGCAGCATGGGCAAGTCGGGCCAGATGACGGCGGTCCCGTCGAAGCAGCCGAGGTTCGTGATCAGGCCTTCGGAGATCAGGCCGTCGGGGGTGGTGAGCAGCCCCTCGTCGTAACCCCCGGCGTCGACCAGCCGGCCGTGGTACGCCTGGGGGAAGCCGCCCAGGTGCTTGATGCGCGGCAGGAAGCGCTGGTAGGCGACGGGTTTGACGCTCCGGGGCTCGGTGGCGACGTCGACGGGAGGGCGCGTGCTGACGAACACGTGCGGGCCGTCGTCGGCCTCCATCACGTAGACGCGGACGCTGACATCGGTGAGGTCCGTGCCGAGCGCTGCTCTGATCGAGTCGAGGACGAGCTCGGTGTCGAGCTCGACGTCGAACAGCTCACGGGTCGCGGCCGTCAGGCGGGTCAGGTGCAGGTCGAGGCCGCGGGTGCGCCGGTCGCGTACCTGCATGGCGGTGAAGTGGCCGTAGCGGGCAAGGAGGGGCAGGCCGGCATCGGGGTCCGCGACCCGGCCGTCGATGACGGTGATCATCTGACCAGCCTACGCCGGGCGGGTGCGGCGGCCCACGCCGGTGCGAATGTAGCAAGCGTTTGGTTTGATCTGAGCATGGACGAACGTGAGGTCGCCGACAGGCTGGAGATCGCCGATGTGCTCGCCCGCTACGCCAGGGCCGTCGACGCGGGGGAGTGGGACAGGCTCTCGGAGGTGTTCACCTCCGACGCCGTGATCGACTACCGGGCGGCGGGCGGGATCGTCGGGGGACTTGCCGAGGTCAGGGGGTGGCTGGCCGAGGTGCTCGCGCGCTGGCCGGGTCGGCTGCACCTGATCGGCGCGCCGGTCGTCGACTTCATCGGCGCGGATGCCGACGGTAGGGCCGGCGTGGAGAACGGTGCGGCGGACGGTGGTGAGGGCGGCGCGGAGGCGGGCCCGGCGGACGGCGGCGAGGGCGGCGCGGAGGCCGACGGTCGGGACGGCGAGGAAGGTGGCGGCGAGGCGATGCGTGAGGTGGTCCGTGAGGCCGTGGTCCTCGCGCCGTTCACCGACACGCTGGCCCCGTCCAGGGAGATGACGGCCGCCGGTGCCAAGGGGTTCTGCCAGGGCGGCGGCTGGTACCGGCATCGCATGATCCGCACGCCCGATGGGTGGCGGAGCAGGGAACTGGTCGAGGAGCAGTCCTGGCGGACGGTCGGCTGACGACGTGACGGCGGCCCGCCCCGCACGCTGGAGCGGCGTGATGGACGGGCCCCCGCCCCGTGACCGCGGTGGGCCATCGGGTGCCTGCCGTACCAGGAGGGGCGGCGAGCACCCGATGTGAGGCGGACCGCTGTACAGGCGAGCCCGATGGGAGGCGAGCGGACCCCGAACGGGCCCGATGGGAGGCGGGCCTGAGACCGGACGGGCCGACGCGGGGCAGGCGGTCAGTGCCGGGGGAAGGCGGGGCGTCAGGCGGTGGCGCGGTCGGCGGAGAGCCTGCTCAGCGCCAGCGACGCGTACAGGGCGGCGCCGTCCGGCAGGACGGCGTCGTCGAACTGCGCCTCGGGGGAGTGGTTGTACGGCGCGCTGGCCGGGTCGCGGTCGGGCGGGCAGGCGCCGAGGAAGACGAACGCGCCGGGCACGTCCTCCAGCACGTAGGAGAAGTCCTCGGACCCGGTGACCGGCTGCGGGGCCACGAAGAAGCGGCCGGGTCCGAAGAGCCCGTCGACGGTCGCGCCCGCGAACGACGCCTCGTCCGCGGTGTTGACCGTGACCGGGTAGCCCATGCCGAAGGAGGCTTCGACGCGCAGGCCGTGCGCCGCGCCGATGCCTTCGACGAGCTGGACGGCGCGCTGCTTGATGCGGGCCCTGCTGTCCTTGCTGAAGGTCCTGATCGTGGCGGAGAAGCGGGCGTCGTCGGGGATGACGTTGTCGACGGTGCCGGCGTGGAAGCTGCCGACGGTGACCACGACGGGGTCGAAGACGTCGAAGGCCCTGGTCACCAGCGTCTGCAGGGCGGTGACCATCTCGCAGGCGGCCGGGATGGGGTCCTGGGCGCGCTGGGGCGTGGAGCCGTGGCCGCCCCTGCCGATCACGTGGACGTTCAGGGTGTCGGCCGCGGCCATGATGGGCCCGCCGCGCGAGGAGAAGACGCCGGGCGGCAGCATCGCCGAGACCACGTGCATGCCGTAGGCGGCCACGGCTCGTGAGCCCGCGGCGTCGAGGACGCCCTCGTCGATCATGACCTTGGCGCCCTCGTAGCCTTCCTCACCCGGCTGGAACATGAACACCACGTCCCCCGCCAGTTCCTCCCGCCTGGCGGCGAGCAGGTGCGCGGCCCCCGCCAGCATCGAGGTGTGCAGGTCGTGGCCGCAGGCGTGCATCCTGCCCTCGTGGGAGGAGATGTACGGCAGGCTGTTGCGCTCGGTGACGGGCAGCGCGTCCATGTCGCCTCTGAGCAGGACCGCGGGCCCTGGCCTGCCGCCGCGCAGCACCGCGGTGACCGAGCTGAGCGACTCGCCCGTGCTGATCTCCAGCGGCAGGCCGTCGAGCGCGGCGAGCACCTTCTCCTGCGTGATGGGCAGGTGGAGGCCGACCTCAGGCGTGGTGTGCAGGGAATGGCGGAGCCGGATGAGCTCGTCGCGCATGTCCTGGGCTGATTCAAGAAGCGACATGGAGAACATTCTTCATGTGTCTGACATCGGTTGGACAAGAGGCGATTTATAGGATGACGAGATGACTGAGCGTAAGCCCATCCAGAGCTGGCTGTCCGACATGGACGGTGTCCTGGTGCACGAGGGGCAGCCCGTCCCCGGCGCCGACGTGTTCATCAAGCGCCTGCGCGATTCGGGCAGAAGCTTCAGGGTGCTCACGAACAACTCCATCTACACCCCCAGGGATCTCGCGGTACGGCTGCGCGTGGCGGGGTTGGAGGTGCCCGAGGAGTCGATCTTCACCTCGGCGATGGCGACCGCGCGCTTCCTCGACGACCAGCGTCCCAGGGGTTCCGCCTACGTGATCGGCGAGGCGGGGCTGACGACGGCGCTGCACGAGATCGGCTACGTGCTGACCGACCTCGATCCCGACTACGTGGTGCTCGGCGAGACGCGCACCTACAGCTTCACGCAGATCACCAAGGCGATCAGGCTGATCGAGGGCGGCGCCCGCTTCATCGCGACGAACCCGGACCCGGTGGGGCCGTCGAACGAGGGCTCGCTGCCGGCGTGCGGCGCGGTGGCCGCGATGATCACCAAGGCGTCGGGCGTCGAACCGTACTTCGTCGGCAAGCCCAACCCCATGATGATGCGTCACGCGCTGAACGCGATCGAGGGCCACAGCGAGACCACCGCGATGATCGGCGACCGGATGGACACCGACATCATCTGCGGCATGGAGGCGGGCCTCTACACGATCCTGGTGCTGAGCGGCGTGATGAAGCGCGAACAGATCGAGCGTTTCCCGTTCCGTCCGTCGCTGGTCGTGGAGTCGGTGGCCGACCTCATCGACAGGATCTGATACCTGCCGCCCTCTGTCAGGTACGGCTGGCAGGCTGGCCCCATGCATCGCATCTACCTGGAGCTCGGTCCCAAGAAGGTGTTCGCCTGCTCGCTCGACTGGCCCGGCTGGTGCCGCGTCGACAGGACCGAGGAGCCGGCCGTCGACCGGCTGGCCGAGTACGCCCCGCGCTACCGGTTGATCGCCGAGCGCGCCGGACTGGTCTTCGAACCGGGTGAACCCGTCGTGGTCGAGCGGGTCAAGGGCAGCAGCACCACCGATTTCGGCGCGCCGGACGCCGAGCCCGCCGCCGACGCCGAGCCCTTCGACCCCGCGACGGCCGCCCGCGACGTGGCCCTGCTGAGGGCGGCGTGGGCGCTGTTCGATGAGGCCGTCGCCGTCACCCCCGAGGAGCTGCGCAAGGGCCCGCGCGGCGGCGGGCGCGACCGCTCCAAGATGGTCGCCCACGTGACCGAGGCCGAACGCGGCTACGCCCGCAAGCTCGGCGTCAGGCACCCGCCGTACACGTCGGTCGCCGACCGGGAAGCCATGCGGGAGGAACTGGCAGGGGTCCTGCTGGAGGGCGGCTCGGGCGGCTGGTCCTGCCGCTACGCCTGCCGCCGCATCGCCTGGCACGTCATCGATCACCTCTGGGAGATGGAGGACCGCAGGTCGTTCTCGTAGGCCAGGATGACCAGCTGGACCCTGTCCCTGACGCCCAGCTTGGTGATCGCGCGCGAGATGTGCGTCTTGACGGTCAGCGGGCTGATCACCAGATGGCGGGCGATCTCCTCGTTCGACAGCCCGGCGGCGATCAGGCCCACGACCTCCAGCTCGCGTGCCGTCAGCGCGTCCAGGCTGCCCGACGGCGCCGGACGGCTCGCGAAGCGCTCGACGACCCTGCGCGTGACGCCCGGCGACAGCAGCGAGTCGCCCGCGTGGACGACCGCGACCGCGCGGCGCAGCTCCGCGGGCTCGACCTCCTTGGTCAGGAATCCGCTGGCGCCCGCGCGGAGCGCGGCGAAGACGTTCTCGTCGGTGTCGAACGTCGTCAGGATGATGATCCGACAGGCGGGCAACTCGGCGAGAATGCGCCGGGTGGCGGCGATGCCGTCCGAACCCGGCATGCGGATGTCCATCAGCACCACGTCGGGCTTGAGCCGCAGCGCCTGGCGTACCGCCTCCTCGCCGGTGCCTGCCTCGCCGACCACGGCGATCTCCTCGTCCTTGGCCAGCAGGGCGCGGAAGCCCGCGCGCACGAGCGCCTGGTCGTCGGCGAGCAGCACGTCGATCGTCATACCGGCAATCCTGCCCTGACGGCGAAGCCGTCGCCGGCCTCGATCTCCAGCCAGCCGCCGAGCGCGGTGACCCGTTCGCGCATGCCGGTCAGGCCGTGGCCCTCGGTGTAGGAGACGGGGCCCGTGCCGTCGTCGACGACCTCGACCCGCACCTGGTTCGAGGAGTAGTCCAGGTGGACCAGCAGGCGGCGCGCGTCGGAGTGCTTCAGCGCGTTGGTCATGGCCTCCTGCACGATGCGGAAGGCGGCCATGGCCTGCGCCGCGGGTACCTCGGTGGGATCGCCGCCCTCGTCGAGGGTCACGTCGAGTCCCGCCTCCCTCGCCCTGGCCACCAGGTCGGCGATGGAGGAGAGCTCGGGCTGGGGCTCGCCCGACACGTCCCGCAGCACGCCGATCAGCGACCTGAGGTCGGCCATCGCCTTCTTGCGGACGTCGGAGGCGACCCTGATGGCTCCCTTGGCCTCGGGGAGGGAGTCGGCCTCGGCGGCGACGTTCAGGTGGAGGCCGACGACGGTGAGGGTGTGCGCGACGACGTCGTGCAGTTCCCTGGCGATCTGCAGCCGCTGCTCGGCCAGCCTGGTGCCGGCGGCCTCGCGCAGCCTGGCCTCGTGCTCGGCGCGCCAGCGCAGGTGCTGGCGGTAGCCGTGCGCCAGGGCGAGCACCAGGGCGAGCCACAGCAGCTCCGCGCCGCCCCTGGCCAGCTCCATGGTGGGCCCGACAGCCGCGGCCAGGGTGAGGACGCAGATCGCGGCCGTCCAGGGCAGGTTGGCCAGCCCCGCGGTGAAGACCGCGACCGTCATCGGCCAGATGACGCCGCCCTCGAACAGCCCGCCGTACTGCGCGCCCAGCAGCACCGCGGCCGACAGCGCCAGCACGACGACGGGACCGCGCCGCCTGGCCAGCAGCAGCAGGCCGAGTGCGATCGCGACGGGAATCGTGCCGTCCCAGGTCAGCGGGGCGCCGACCGAGGCGAGGGAGGTCAGGGCGCAGATCGCGGTGAGTACGGCGAGCACGGCGTCGAGAAGCAGGAGAGGCATGCCGCGAACGCTAACGAGGGCTGTGCCCCCGGGTCGTCCTCCTTCGCGAGTCATCGGGCTACATCGATCGATGTATGAGCCGGGGCAGCGACGTGATGTGCGCGGCGAGATAGACGCCGAGGGCCTCGGGGACCAGCCGCCGCGAGGTGATCTCGGCGGGGTCGAGGGGCAGCCGCTCGACGTCGTAGACGCCGCTCGCGGGGTCCTCCACCTCGGGGCCGTGACGCAGCGCCGGGTCCATGGAGACCAGGCGGCAGCCGTACACGTGCTGGGTCTTGACCGCGCCCTGGTAGGGATAGGTGAGCGTGGTCAGCGGCGTGACCGCGGAGACGACCGCGCCCAGCTCCTCCAGCAGCTCTCTGCGCAGGGTGTGCTCCAGGCTCGCGTCCTCCGGTTCGACGTGTCCGCCCGGGATCGACCAGTACAACTCCTTGCCGGGGACCGTGCGCCGGAAGACGACCAGCCGCTCCTCATCATCAAGCAGGACACCTCGGACACTAGGTCGCATAAAGACCCTCCAGTTTCTTGGGGTAGCCTAACTTACGGTTGCGTAGCTTGAAGGAGATGAGCTTTATGGTGATGAGTCAGACGGAGCTCCTGCACGAGCTTGAGCCGGTGGTGGCGGGCGAGCTCGACCGGCACCTCAAGGTCGCCAAGGAGTGGTTCCCCCACGAGTACGTTCCGTGGAGCGAGGGCCGCAACTTCGACGGCATCTTCGACGGTGACGCCTGGCAGGAGAGCGACTCGACCATTCCCGAGGCGGCCCGCGTCTCGCTGATCGTCAACCTCCTCACCGAGGACAACCTGCCCAGCTACCACCACGAGATCGCCACCACCTTCGGCCGCGACGGCGCGTGGGGCACCTGGGTCGGCCGCTGGACCGCGGAGGAGGGCAGGCACGCCGTCGCCATCCGCGACTATCTCACCGTCTCGCGCGCCGTCGACCCCGTCGCGCTGGAGCGCGCCCGCATGGTCCACATGGAGGGCGGCTTCCAGACCGAGTACGGCACGATGCTGCAGCAGCTCGCCTACGTCTCCTTCCAGGAGTTGGCCACCCGCATCTCGCACCGCAACACCGGCAAGGCGTCGGGCGACCCCAACTGCGAGCGCCTGCTCGCCAAGATCGCCGCCGACGAGAACCTCCACATGCTCTTCTACCGCAACCTGCTCAAGGCGGCCTTCGAGCTCGACCCCAACCAGACGATGCGCGCCATCACCGACGTCGTGACGACGTTCCAGATGCCGGGCACCACCATCGAGGGCTTCACCCGCAAGGCGATGGTCATCGCCCACGAGGGCATCTACGACCTGCGCCTGCACCTCGACGACGTGCTCATGCCGGTGCTGCGCCAGTGGGCGGTCTTCGACAAGACCAACCTGGACGGCGACGGCGCCAAGGCCCGCGACGAGCTGGCCGCCTTCCTGGACAAGAGCGAGACGACGGCCGCCAGGTTCGTGGAGCGCAGGGAGGCCCGCAGGGCGCGCGAAGCCGCCATGCGATGATCTGCGGATGCCCCTGCTCCTAGCCGTCTCCCTCGCCGTCGTGCTGCTGATGCTCGCGACGGCGGCGCAGCGATTGCTCGACGTCAGGTTCGGCCCCGTCCGCATGACCCTGGCAGTGCTGCTGGCGCTGATGCTCACCCCGGTGTTCCTGGCGCCGGTCTTCCAGTCGTTCGAGAAGTACGACGCCACTCGCGATCCCGGCCTCGGCCCCCTGTGGATCGTGATCCTGGTGTCGATGTGCGTCGTGCTGATCCCCATGGTCATCCTGGTGCTCGGCGAGGCGCTCGTGCCGCCCGGCTCCATCCCGGGGCCGATCGAGCTGGTGAAGTCGGTGCGCGGGCGGCTCGCCCGCGCCCGCCGCTACTCCCAGATCACCAGGATCGCCTTCAGGCACGGCCTCGGCCCCTACCTCAGGGGCAGGGGCGACGACCCGGCGGACCGCGGCGGCAGGGTACGGCTGGCGGCCTCGCTCCGCGAGGCGCTCGACGACGGAGGCGTCACGTTCGTGAAGCTCGGGCAGGTGCTGTCGACCAGGCGCGACCTGCTTCCGCCCGAGTTCGTCGACGAGCTCGGCCGGTTGCAGGACCACGTCAAGCCCGCGCCCTGGGAGGAGATCGCCCAGGTCGTCGACCTGGACGCGTTCGCCTCCTTCGACCGCACGCCGCTGGCCGCCGCCTCGATCGCCCAGGTCCACGCCGCCCGCCTGCACAGCGGCGAGGAGGTGGTCGTCAAGGTTCAGAGACCAGGGATCGCGCCGGTCGTGGCCAAGGACCTCGACATCGTCGCCAGGCTGGCGGCGACGCTCGAGGCCAGGACGAAGTGGGGCAGGGCGCTCGGCCTCAGGGAGCTGGCCGCGGGGTTCGCCGCCGCCCTGCGCGAGGAGCTCGACTTCCGCGTCGAGGCGGGCAACATGGCGGCCGTCGCCGCCTCGGCCGGCGGCTCCGTGGTCTATCCGACCCCCTACACGCCGCTCTGCACCGAGAGGGTGCTGGTGATGCAGCGCCTGTCGGGCAAGCCGCTGGCGACGGCCCCCGCCGCCGAAGGCCCCGCGCTGGCCCGCACGCTGCTCGACTGCCTGCTGCGGCAGATCCTGCTCGACGGCGTCTTCCACGCCGACCCGCACCCCGGCAACATCATGCTGCTGACCGACGGCTCGGTGGGCCTGCTCGACTTCGGCTCCGTCGGGCGGCTCGACGCGTCGCTGCGCTCTGCGCTGCAGCGCTTCCTCCTGGCCATGGACAGACAGGACCCGCTCGGCGTGACCGACGCGCTCCTCGAGGTCGTCCCCAGGCCTGAGGACATCGACGAGGCGGGACTCGAACGCGCGCTCGGCCAGTTCATGGCCAGGCACCTCGGGCCCGGCATGGACAGCGTCGCGATGTTCACCGACCTGTTCAGGATCGTCTCCGAGTACGGCCTGTCGATCCCGCCGGAGGTCGCCGCCGTCTTCCGCGCGCTCGCGACGCTGGAGGGCACGCTCGTCAGGCTCTCGCCCGGATTCCACCTCATCGGCGAGGCCAGGGCGTTCGCGGCGCGCTACCTGGCCGAGCAGGTCAACCCCGGCAGCGTGAAGGAGGCCGTGGCGCAGGAGGTCACCGCGCTGCTGCCGATGCTGCGGCGGCTGCCCCGACGGATCGAGCGGATCGCCAGCGCGGCCGAGCACGGCAGGTTCTCGATGAACGTGCGGCTGCTGGGTGACGAGCGCGACCGCGCGTTCGTCACGAACCTGCTGCACCAGACGCTGCTGACGGTGCTCGGCGCGACGGCGGGCCTGATGGCGGTGCTGCTGCTCGGCACCGAGGGCGGCCCCGTGGTCATGGCAGGGCAGATGTCGCTGTTCCAGCTCATCGGCTACAACCTGCTGGTGGTCAGCTCGGTGCTGGTACTGCGCGTCCTCGTCGGCATCTTCCGCCGGAGACCGCCCTCGTAGGCCTCACATCATGGACGGCGGGCGCGGGCCGTCCATGGCGAAGACACGAGCAGGGCGGCTGGATCACGGGAGCGCCGCCGAGCTCAGAACTCGCGGCGGAGCCGTTTGAGGTCGGAGCGGTGCTTCTTGGTGAAAAGCCGGCGCTCGACTGCGCCCTTGCTCGGCTTGGTCGGTCTGCGCCGCTTGGGCGGCGGCGCGACGGCCTCGCGGATCCGCTGGGCGAGCCGGTGCGCCGCGGCCTCGCGGTTGCGCAGCTGGGAGCGGTACTCCGAGGCGGCCACCGTGATCACCGGCGACGGCAGCCGCTCCAGCGCGCGAGACTTCAGCGCGGGCGGGATCGCCGTGCTCGCCGACACGTCGAACAGCAGCTCCACCCTGCTGTCGGTGGTGTTCACCCCCTGACCGCCCGGTCCTGAGGAACGCGAGAAACGCCACACGAGCTCGTCGCCAGGAATGGCGATCGAGTCGTTGACGATCAACGGGCCGACCATCGGAACGCCTCCTTCGCCTGGAAACCGTACCCGGGTGACATATGCCCAAGGCAACAAGATTTTCCCCGTAACCCATCCGCAAGCCGGGCGTGGCACCATGTCCCCGGAAAAGTGGGGAGTGATCACGGTGGGGATCGTCGGCGTGCACGGCATCGGCAAGTACGACTACTACCTGCGGGCCGGCAGGTCGGTGGGAGGCGCGGCCGAGGCGATGCGGATGAAGTGGGACCGCTACCTCAGCGCCGGGCTGGGCGGCCCGCCGGGCGCCTACTTCGCCGAGGTGGCCTACTACGCCCACCACCTCAACGACCAGGGCAAGGCCAAGCAGGTCGAGTCGATGGGGGCCACGGAGCAGCAGGTGTTCGTCGCATGGGCCAAGCAGCTCGGCGTGGGCGAGACCTTCACGGGGGCGCTCAAGGCGTTCACCGGCTGGCTGCTGACCAGGCTGGACAGCAGGGCTGCGGCCTTCGCGGCGCTGTTCTGCCCCGAGGTCGCCGCCTACCTCACCGACGCGGCCAGGCGCGAGCGGTGCAGGGGGGAGGTGGCCGAGGTGCTCAGGCGGCGCGCGCCCAGGGTCGTGATCGCCCACTCGCTCGGCAGCGTCGTCGCGTACGAGACCCTGCACGCCAACCCGGACATCGAGGTGGACCTGCTGATCACCCTGGGCAGCCCGCTCGGCATGCGCAACGTGGTGTTCGAGCGCCTGCTGCCCGCCCCCGTCAACGGCCTCGGCGAGCGGCCGAAGGGTGTGCGGCGCTGGGTCAACATCGCCGACAAGGACGACATCGCGGCCATCCCGCCCGGCCTGCGCGACCACTTCACCGGCGTCGACTTCGAGGCGCTGGTCAACCTGGACTGGCTCGACTTCCACACCGTGGAGAAGTATCTGGGCTGTGGTGCGATAAATCAGCATCTCCACCCATACCTGGCATAGTGTCGGGCGTGGAAAACGCCTTTCAAGTGGACCTGCGCGGCGTCGTCGATCTGCTGAGCCGTCACCTGTACTCCAGCCCCCGCGTCTACGTGCGCGAACTGCTGCAGAACGCGGCCGACGCCATCACCGCCCGCGCGGAAGGCGAGGGCCGCGTCGCGATCGAGGTCGCCGAAGGACAGGTGCGCGTCCACGACAACGGTGTCGGCCTCACCGAGGCCGAGGTGCACACGCTGCTCGCCACCATCGGCCGCTCCTCCAAACGCGACGAGCTGGGGTTCGCCAGGCACGAGTTCCTCGGGCAGTTCGGCATCGGGCTGCTGTCGGGCTTCCTGGTGGCCGACGAGATCCACGTCGAGACCAGGTCGGTCACCGGCGCCCCCACCGTGAGCTGGATCGGCAGGTCGGACGGCACCTACCAGGTGTCGCCCGCCCCCGCCGAGCGGCCCGAGCCCGGCACGACGGTCACGCTGAAGGCCCGCAGGGACGCCGCCGAGTGGGTCGACCCGCGCACCGTCGCCGAGCTGGCCGCCCTGTACGGCTCGCTGCTGCCGATCGCGGTCACCGTCAACGGCGTCGCCACGACGGCCGACCCGCCGTGGCTGTCCCCGCACGACTCTCCCGACGCGCGCAGGGCGGCGCTGCTGGAGTACGGCAGGCAGCTGTTCGGCTTCACCCCGTTCGACGTCATCGACCTCGACGTCCCCGAGGCGGCCCTGACCGGCGTCGCGTTCGTGCTGCCCAGCCCCGCCAACCCGACCGCGCGCGCCACCCACCGCGTCTATCTCAAGCGCATGCTGCTCACCGAGCGTGCCGAGGGGGTGCTGCCCGAATGGGCGTTCTTCGCCCGCTGCGTCCTCGACGCGGGCGAGCTGCGCCCCACCGCCAGCCGCGAGGCCCTCTACGAGGACGACCTCCTGGAGCACACCCGCGACCACCTCGGCCGCCAGCTGCGCGAATGGCTCGTCAGGCTGGCCGAGACCGACCCCGCCCGCCTGCGCGCCTTCCTGCGCCTGCACCACCTCGGCGTCAAGGCCCTCGCCCTGCACGACGACGACATGCTGCGCCTGGTCGACAGGTGGCTGGAGTTCGAGACCAGCGACGGCCCGATGACGCTCGCCCAGTTCAGAACCCGCCACCCGCAGGGTCGCTTCACCTCCAGCGTCGACGAGTTCCGCCAGCTGTCGGCCGTGTCGGGCGCGCAGGGCGTCGGCCTCGTCAACGGCGGCTACGTCTACGACAGCGACATCCTGCAGCGCCTGCAGCGGATCGACCCCGACATCCGCCTCGACCGCCTGGACCCCGGCGAACTGGCCACCCACCTCGGTCCCGTCGACCCGGGCGCGGACCTGGCCGCCAGGCCCTTCCTCTCCGCGGCCGCCCGCGTCCTCGACCCTCTCGGCTGCGAGCTGGTCCTGCGCGACTTCGATCCCGCCTCGCTGCCCGCCCTCTACCTGACCAGCAGGGCCGCCGAACACCAGGCCGAGCTGCGCGAGGCCAAGGAGGCCGCCGACGACCTGTGGGCCGACGTGCTCGGCGCGATGGAGCGGACCGTCGCCGCCGACCGTCCCCGACTGGTGCTCAACCACCGCAACCCGCTCGTGCGCCGGGTCGTGGTCCTCAAGGACCTGTCGCTCGCCGCGACCGCCGTGGAGGCGCTGTACGGCATGGCGCTGCTCCACGGCCACCACCCCCTGCGCGCCGCCGACACCGCCGCGCTGAACCGTTCGTTCCTCGGCCTGCTCGACTGGGCCGTCCTCGGCAAGGAGTGACCCGATGGCCGACGTTGAGGAGATGCTGGACCAGGCCAGGCAGATGCCGTACGGCGAGGCCAGGTCCGTGCTGCTCGAACAGGCGCTCAAGGCCGCCGGTCACGACCCCGAGCTGGCCTTCGAGGTACGGCTGGAGCTGACCGAGGCGTACCAGTACGGCGCGGAGCCCGCCAAGTCGTTCGCCACGTTCTCCCGCAGCGTCGCCGACTACGACGCCGACCCGGGGCGCTGGTCGGACTGGCAGACCTACAGCCTGCTGTGGCAGTTCAAATGGATCGCCAGCGACATGCGCCGCTTCCCCGAGGTCCCGCTCCAGCGGGCCTACGACGCGCTCGCCGAGATGGAGCGCCGCTACGTCGAGGCGGGCTACGGCCTGCACGCCGTCCACACCCAGCGCACCTACGTCGCCGAGCACATCGGCGACAGGGCCGCCGCCGACGAGTGGTTCCACCAGTGGCAGACCACCCCGCGTGACGACATGTCCGACTGTGAGGGGTGCGATCCGAGCGGCAAGGTGTGGCACCTGTCGTGGATGGGCCGCGACGAGGAGGCCATCGAGCTGGCCGCCCCCGTCGTCGCAGGGCATCTGACCTGCCACGTCCAGCCGCAGGGCATCCTCAGCAACCTGCTGCTGCCGTACCTGCGCACGGGGCGGCTCGACGAGGCCGCCGCCGCGCACCTGCGCGCCTACCGGCTCGTCCAGGGCGACGCCAACTACGTCGACGACTTCGGCGACCACATGGAGTTCTGCGCCCTCACCGGCAACGAGACCCGCGGCCTGGAGATCCTGCAGCGCGAGCTGCCGCTGCTCGAGCGCTCGCCCACGCCGAGCGACCGCATGCACTTCGCCGGGTGCGCGGCGCTGCTGCTGCGCCGCCTGGAGGACCTCGGCCAGGGCGGGCTGACCGTGCGGAGGAACGGCGCGGACGTTCCCGTCGGCCGCCTGCGCGAGGAACTGGAGGCCGACGCGCGCGCCCTGGCGGCCCGCTTCGACGCGCGCAACGGCACCGGCGAGCAGAGCCGCAGGCTGGAGGAGCGGCTGGCGGCCGAGCCGCTGGTCGACCATCTGCCGCTGACCCCGCACGCGCGCAGGGTCGTGATCCCCACCGCCCCGTCCGCGCCCCCGCCGGCCACCGCGGGACCCGACGAGCTGCTCGACCTGGCCGAGGACGCCTGGCGGCGCAGCGACCACGACGCGGCCTTCGCAGCGTGGGAGCGCTACGACGAGATCGGCGGTGAGGCGGGCGGCAGGCGCACCGACGGGCTCGGGTTCGCCGCGCTCGTCCAGGGCGACGTGGAGCAGGCGCGCGAGCTGTGGACCCGCGCGGCCGAGCTCCACGCACTGGCGGGCGACGAGGTCAGGCGGCAGGTCGCGCTCGGCAGGCTCGGGCTGG
Source organism: Nonomuraea sp. bgisy101 (assembly GCF_057708945.1). Classification (NCBI taxonomy): domain Bacteria; kingdom Bacillati; phylum Actinomycetota; class Actinomycetes; order Streptosporangiales; family Streptosporangiaceae; genus Nonomuraea; species Nonomuraea sp. bgisy101. The sequence continues at coordinate 139,782 of NZ_JBYITD010000024.1, read as the reverse complement.
TCACGCCCGAGGGGCTGCCGCTGGTGGAGGAGTCGCACCGATGGCTGTCGGCCAACGGCGACGAGCGTCAGCGCACGGCCGCGGTGTCGCGGCTCGCCCAGGCGTACGCGAGCGCAGGGCGGGTCGGCGAGGCGATCGCACTGCTCGAAGGGTCGAAGGACGGCGACCGGCTGTCCCTGCTGGCCAGCCTTCTCGCCGACGGCGACCCGGAGCGCGCGGCCGAGACGGCACGAGAGGCGAGGAAGGCGCTGCGGGCCGAGGGCGACGTGCTCGTCCTCGCCAGAACCGCGCTGTTCCAGGGGCAGCTCATCCAGCGGCACGGCGGCGAGCTGGAGGAGCTCCTCGGCGCCTTCGGGGAGGTGCTGGCCGTCGCGCCGCGCACCGAGCCTGGGCTGCGCGCGGTCGCCCACGCCTCCAGGGGCGAGGTGCTGGTCATGGTGGAGCGCGCGGCCGAGGCGACCGAGGACCTGGTCGAGGCCGTCGCCCTGTTCACCGCGCTCGGCCAGTCCGGCAACGCCGCGCTCGCCAGGGTCGACCTGGCCGCCGCCTACCTGGCGGGCGAGCGGCCCATGGACGCCGCCATCGCCGCGGAGGAGGCGCTGGCGATGCTCGACACCGACGACCTGGACAACACCACGAGCGTCATGTGGACCCGCGCGAACGCGCTGCGCATGCTGGACGACAGGGACGCCGCGCTCGCCGACTTCACCGCGCTCGTCCCGATGTACGCTCACCCGTTGCAGTCGGCCAGGGCGGCGGAGTCCGCGGCGAGCATCCTCGACGAGCTGGATCGCGACCAGGAGGCCGCGGACACCTTCGCCGCCGCGGCTGGCTACTACCGCGCCGCAGGGAGCACCGATGACCAGGCCAGGATGACCCGCAGACACGCCATGTCGCTGCACTGGGCGGGCAGGAGCGCCGCCGCGATCGAGGCCATGGCCGAGGCGAGGACTCTGCCCCAGGACCCGTTCCAGCTCGCCGCCCTCGCCTACGACGAGGCCCGCGTCCTCGACGGCCTCGGCAGGAAGGACGAGGCGCTCCTGCGCGCCCGCGAGGCGGTCGAGCGCTTCACCGAACTCGGCGACGAGCGGGCGGTCGAGTCGGCGAAGGACCTGCTCACCTGGTTGGAGGAGTGATGTTCATCTCCGCTTGACTCGGCTGTCATGGCCGGGTCAGCGGAGAAGGACATACCTGGGGCGTGGAACGCAGAACCTTCCTCGCCGCGACGGCCGCCTCCTTCCTCCTCCCTCCCTCCCGAGCTCTCGCAGGTGATCCGTTCACGCTCGGCGTCGCCTCGGGAGACCCCACCACCGACGGTTTCGTGCTGTGGACCAGGCTCGCGCTCGACCCGCTCGGCGGGGACGGGCGCGGCGGGATGCCCTCCCGCTCCATCGACGTCGACTGGCAGATCGCCACCGACGAGCGCTTCTCCACGATCGTCCGGTCCGGTACGGTGACCGCCACGGCCGCAGGCGCGCACAGCGTGCACGTCGAGGCGCGCGGCCTCGAACCGGGACGCGAGTACCACTACCGCTTCAGGACCGAGGGCAAGCTGTCGCGCGCCGGCCGTACCAGGACCACCCCGACCGGGGCGCAGCCCCTCTCGTTCGTCGTGGCGGCCTGCGCCCACTACGAGCACGGCTACTACACCGCCTACCGCCGCCTGGCCGAGCAGGAGCCCGACCTGGTCGTGCACCTGGGCGACTACATGTACGAGTACGGCCCCAGCGGCTACACCGCGCTGGCCGGCAGGGTCCGCACGCACACGCCGGGCAAGTGCGAGACGCTGGCCGACTACCGGTTGCGGCACGCGCAGTACAAGAGCGACCGCGACCTGCAGCGCGCGCACGCCGTCGCGCCGTGGCTGGTCGCCTTCGACGACCACGAGATCGAGAACAACTGGGCGGGGCCCGTCTCCAGCACCGGCGCCCGCGACTTCGCCAGGCGCAGGGCCATGGCCTTCCGTGCCTACTACGAGAACATGCCGCTGCGCCGCGCGAGCGTCCAGGGCGCCGTCCTGCGCGTCAACCGGCGCGTCTCGTGGGGCACGCTGGCCCGCTTCCACCTGCTCGACACGCGCCAGTTCAGGGACGACCAGGCCTGCCTCGACGGGGTCCGCGCCTCCTGCGACGAACGGCTGTCGGCGCGCCGCACCCTCCTGGGCGACGAGCAGCGGCGCTGGCTGTCGGAGGGGCTGCGCTCGTCCACCACGCAGTGGAACCTGCTCGGCCAGCAGATCATCATGGCGCAGCGCGACTACAAGGTCGGGCCGGGTCGCGAGGTCAACCTGGACTCGTGGGACGGCTACGCGCCCGAGCGCGACCGCCTGCTCGGCTGGATGAAGGAGACCTCCAATCCCGTCGTCCTGACCGGCGACGCGCACATGCACCACGCGGCCGAGCTCAAGCTCGACTTCGACGACCCGTCCTCGCCCGTGGTCGCCCGCGAGCTGGTCACCTCCTCCATCGCCAGCGACGGCGACGGATACCGCGACAAGGCCTGGATCGCCGAGGCGCTGGCGGAGAACCCGCACATCTCCTACATCGACCAGCGGCGCGGCTACATCGCGGCCAGGCTCACCTCGTCGGAGCTGTCGGTCGACTTCCGGACACTCGACTTCATCTCCCGCAAGGGCGCGCCCGCCAGGACCACCAAGTCCCTCACCATCCCCGCCGCCCCACTCGGCCGCTGACCCCCGCGCCGCCGCGGGTCGTGAGTTAGCGTCTGTTGTCATGACCTGGGTGCTGTTTGACTACGGAAACGTCCTGTCCCTCCCGCAGCCGAAAGCAGACGTCGAGGCCATGGCCGCCGCCGCGGGGGCCGACCAGGACATCTTCGAGCGCGGCTACTGGAAGCACCGCCTGGAGTTCGACAGGGGCACGATCACCCCGCGCGCGTTCTGGTCGCTGGCGCTCAACCGCGATGTCGGCGACGAGGAGGTCGCCAGGCTCGTCGAGCTGGACGTGGCCAGCTGGTCGCACCCCAACCGCGACACGGTGGCCGTCATGGAACGGCTGCCGCGCGTGGCGCTGCTGTCCAACGCGCCCGACTGCGTCGCCGACGGCATCGACGGGCTGCCGTGGATGGCCAGGGTCGAACCCCGCTTCTACAGCGCCAGGATGGGCATGGCGAAACCCGACCCCGAGATCTACCTCGCCGTCCTGGACGGGCTGGGAGCCGAGCCTGGCGAGGTGACGTTCGTCGACGACAGGCTGGAGAACATCGAGGCCGCCGAGCGGGTCGGCATCGTCGGCGTGCACTTCCGCGAACCCGGCGACCTGGCGCCGCTGCTGGGCTGACCCGCTCGCGACCGGCTCCGCCGATGCCGGCCCGCTCTGCCCGCGACCGGCTCCGCCGAAAGGCTGACGCGCTGTCCCCGCGACCGGCTCTGCGAAAGGCTGACGCGCTGTCCCCGGCGTCCGGCTCCGCCGAAAGGCTGACGCGCTGTCCCCGGCGACCGGCTCAGCCGAAGGCGTAGCCGTACAGGCCGGGGCCGCTACCGAGCTTGTGGGCCTTGCCGGGGCGCAGCCCGGGAAACGGACCGGGGCGGCGCGAGCCAGGCACGAAGGTGACCACGCCCGTCCCGGGCGCCGCCACGACGAGCCCGTCGACGGGACGGGCCGTCGACAGCGTCCGGTAGCGGCCGACGGCGGGCAGAGCGGTCAGCGACGCCCCGAAGTCGCGGCCCCTGCCCTTGATCAGCAGGTCGCCGTACCGGGTCAGGCCGCCCTTCCTGGCGCTCGCCAGCACCTGCACCGAGTTCTCCCCCGGCACGCCGATCGCCAGCTCGGCGTCGCCGTCGCCGTTGAAGTCGCCCGTCGCCAGCGCCGCGCCGAACCTGTCGTAGTAGCGCGGGGTCCCCTTCAGCAGCCGCTGCGTCCACGCCTCCCAGCGGCCCGTGCCGTAGCGGACGTGGACCATGCCGTCGCCGTAGTCCATGGCCCGCTGGTTGGCGCTCAGGCCCTCGCCCGGCACGCCGATCGCCAGGTCGTCGCGCCCGTCGGCGTCGAAGTCCGCGGCGGCGAGCGAGGCGCCGAAGGCGTCCCACTTCTCCGAGCCGCCCTTCACCCCCGGCGAGGACTGGGTGTACTGCACGGCCCTGCGGCTGCGCGGGTTCACCACCGTCACCGAGCCCTGGCCGTCCAGGCGGACGGTGTCGGCCGGGGCGCCGATCGCGATCTCGTCCTTGCCGTCGCCGTCGAAGTCGCCGGTGGTCAGCGCCGAGCCGAACTGGTCGGTGACCAGACCGCGCTGGCGCAGGCCGCGCTGGGTGATCTGGTACCGCCCGCGGCCCTCGAAGCCGTCGACGACGACCGTGCCGCCGGTGCCCATCGCGGGCGCGCCGATGACCAGCTCGTCGGCCTTGTCGCCGTCGAGGTCGCCCGCCGCCAGGGCCGCGCCGTACCGGTCGGAGCCGCGCTTGGCCGGCGACAGCTGCCTGCCGGGGGTGAGGCCGCGGGGCGAGCCGTGGAAGAGCTGCACGGCGCCGTTGCCGTCGGCGCCGGGGACCGGCGTGCCGAAGAACTCCTCCGAGACGCCGACAGCGAGGTCGGCGCAGTCGTCGCCGTCGAAGTCGCCGACGGCGAGAGCGGAGCCGAAGGAGTCGCCGGTCTCCGGGTCGCCCGGCACCCCGGGCGTCGCCTGGGAGAGCCTGGCCTTCTGGCCGGAGCCGTACATGATCGTGACCGCGCCGGCGCGGGAGCGGCCTTCCACGCTCTCGTACGGCGCCGCGATGGCCAGGTCGGGCAGTCCGTCGCCGTCGAAGTCCGACGGGTGCCCGCCGCAGGACGTCACCGAGGCGCCGGCGGCCGGCATGGGGAGGAAGGGGAGGGTGAGGCAGGCGACGGCGAGCAGGGCGGTGCGCGAGACGTTCATGCCCGGATGGTCCCCAGGCCCGTCGAACCTGGCCTTAACACCCCGGGAACGTGCCAGGATAGGCGGGTGGACATCGACCTCGCGGACCTGGACTTCTGGCGTAAACCGCTCAAAGAGCGGCAGGAGGCGTTCGCCAGGCTCCGGCAGATGGAGCACCCGGTCTTCTTCCCCGAGCGGAAGGTGCCGCTGCTGCGTTCGGGCACCGGGTTCTACGCCCTCGTCAGGCACGCCGACGTCGTCGAGGCCAGCCGCAACGCCAAGGTCTTCTCCAGTGAGCCCGCCGTCACCAACCCCGAGCCGCCCGGCTGGGTCAAGCACGTGTTCGGCGAGTCGATGGTCAACATGGACGACCCCCGCCACGCGAGGCTCAGACGCATCGTCTCGCGCGCCTTCAGCCCCAAGATGCTGCAGAACCTGCAGGCCGACATCGAGAAGGCGTGCGAGCGGATCGTCGACGACGTGATCGCCGCGGGTCCTGGCGACTTCGTCACGCAGGTCGCCGCCCGGCTGCCCATCCACGTCATCTGCGACATGATGGGCATCCCCGACGAGTTCCGGGCGAAGGTGCACGAGCACGTCGACGCCTCGACCGCCTACAGCGGCGTACGGCCGAGCGTGCTGCAGAGCGCCCGCCTGGCGGGCAAGAACGTGGTGGCGCTGCTGGCCCTGCAGCGCATGGTCATCCAGCTCGGCCACCAGCGCGTCGCCGACCCGGGCAAGGACCTGGTGTCGGCGCTGGTCACGGCCAACCCTGACGGGGAGAGGCTGACCGACAAGGAGCTGGGCTCGTTCTTCGCGCTGCTGCTGGTGGCGGGCAACGAGACGGCGCGCAACACGATGGCCCACGGCATCAAGCTGCTCACCGACCACCCCGAGCAGCGCGAGCTGCTCATGGGTGACTTCGACGGGCACGTCAACGGCGCGATCGAGGAGATGGTCAGGCACGTCTCGCCGATCATCCAGTTCCGCAGGACCGTCACCGAGGACTACTCCCTGCGCGGCCTCGAGCTGAAGAAGGGCGACAGGGTCGTCCTCTTCTACGGCTCGGCCAACCGCGACGAGGAGGTCTTCCCCGACGCCGACGCCTTCGACATCACCCGCGACACCAAGCCGCACGTCGGCTTCGGCGGCCCAGGACCGCACTTCTGCCTGGGCGCCAACCTGGCCAGGCAGGAGATGCGGACCATGTTCCGCGAGCTGCTGACCAGGTTGCCCGACATCAGGTCGGTGGGCGAGCCCGAGCTGCTGGTGTCCAACTTCGACAACAGCGTGCGCAGTCAGTCGTTCACGTTCTGAGGCCGCTGCGGGCTCTGCGGGGCCAGCACGTTGGTCCTGATCGTGAGGAAGGTGATCAGCGCGGAGACGGCCATCATGCCGGCGCTGATCAGCATCGCCCTGGTGAACCCCGCGGCGTACCGCACGGGGTCGCTGAGAGCGTCGCCCGCCAGCCCGACGAACGGCGGGATCGCCGCCACCGCCAGCAGGCTGCCGGTCCTGGCCAGGGCGTTGTTGATGCCGCTTGCCGTACCGGCGTAGCGGTCGTCGGCGGTGGCCAGCACGGTCGCGGTCAACGGCGCGACCGCCGCCGACAGGCCGAGGCCGAAGACCGAGACGGCGGGCAGCACGTGCAGCCAGTAGCTGGAGCCCTTGCCGATCGTGCTCATCAGCAGGAAACCGGCGCCGGCCACGAGGATGCCGGTCGTCATCGGCAGCCGCGGGCCGTACCTCTTGGCCACCTCGCCCGCCCGCGCCGACAGCAGCAGCATGAGGATGGTCACCGGCAGCAGCGCCGACCCCGCGGCGACGGGGGAGAAGCCCGCGACCGTCATCAGCTGCAGGGTGAGCAGGAAGAAGACCACGCCCATCGCCGCGTACATGATCAGCGTGACCACGTTCACGGCGCCGAACACGGCGTTCTTGAACAGGCTCATCGGCACCAGCGCGTCCGGCGACCTGCGGATCTCCCACGCCACGAACACCCCACCGAGCACCAGGCCCGCGACCAGCGGCACCAGCTGGCCCTTCTCGGTCAGGCCGTAGGTGATGCCCGCCAGGGCCAGCGCCGCCAGGACCGAGCCGACGATGTCGAACCTGCCGACGGCCTGCTCGTCCTTCGTCTCGGGGACGTGCCTGAGCGTGATGACGACGACGAGCGCGGCGAACGGCAGGTTCACCAGGAACGCCCAGCGCCAGCCCGCGTTCTCCACCAGCCACCCGCCCAGCAGCGGGCCGATCGCGGCGGCCACGCCGCCCAGCCCGGACCACGCGCCCACCGCCCTCGGCCGGTCCTCGCGCACGAAGCTCGCCTGGATGATCGCCAGAGAGCCGGGGGTGAGCAGCGCGCCGCCGATGCCCTGCAGGCCCCGGGCCAGGACCAGCAGCTCGATGTTGGGGGCGAGCCCGCACAGCGCGGAGGCCAGGGCGAACCACACCGTGCCGATGAGGAAGACCCTGCGACGGCCGAACCGGTCGCCGAGCGAGCCGCCGAGCAGGATCAGGCCCGCCAGCGTGAGGGTGTAGGCGTTGATCGTCCACTGGAGGCCGGCCATGTCCGCCTTCAGCTCGGCCCGCAGCGCAGGAAGCGCGACGTTGACGATCGTGCTGTCGAGCATGGCCAGGCCTGAGCCGAGCACGGTCGCTGCCAGGATCCACTTGCCCTGTGCGGATTTGAGCTGGACGTCCATGTGGACAATCTTGTCGTAAGGCTCGAAGCGGACTGGACTCCCCCCTCTGAGGGGACGCCCGCCGGGGGTGGGGACGGTCAGGAGGTGCTGCTCAGGGCGCGCAGGACGAAGCCCGACACGATCTCCTCGGCCGCCTCCACGCTCACCCGGCCGCTGATCAGCGGCTCCCGTTCGGCGCCGATCACCGCGAGGATCATGCGGGCCGTCGCCGCCACGTCCTGTACCTGGAAGTCGCCCGACCCCGCGCCGCTGTCCAGGATGTCCACGAGGATCCGCTGCATGGGCGCCACGTGGTCGGCCAGCTGCTGGTAGGCGTCGGGACCGAGCGTCGCGCTCAGCCCCGCCGCTCCCGGGTGCGGGTGCGCGAGCAGCCCCGCCAGCTGCAACCGCACGAACGCCCGCAGCCGCTCGGCCGGCGTGGCCGAAGGAGGCAGCTCGCTGGTGTAGGCCTCGATGAAGTAGTGCGTCACCCGCTCGGTGAACGCCAGCAGCAGCGCCGCCTTGTCCGGGTAGTAGTTGTAGAGCACGGTGCGGGTGATGCCCGCCTCGTGCGCCACGTCCGTCATCGAGATCGCGTCGATGCCCTGGACGCGCGACAGCCGCGAGACCGCCTGCAGGATCCGGTCCTGCGTCTGGGCGCGGTGCTCGCCGATCGTGGCGGCGGAGATCCTGGGCATGAGCACATGTTAGGCCGCGGACCTGACCGTGTGCAGCAGCTCTGCGAGCACCTCGGTGTTGAGCTGGTACGCCAGGCGCACCTCGCGGATGATCCGCTGCTGCTCGGCCTCGTCGACGGGAAGGGCGTCGAGCCTGGCGCGGTAGTCGTTCTTGAAACGGGGCAGCGAGCCGACCTCGTCGAAGATGTAGAAGTCGACGCCGCCGCCCTTGCCGTACCCGTAGATCTTCTGCAGCTCCATCCTGATGAACTGGCCGCCGGACAGGTCGCCCATGTAGCGCGTGTAGTGGTGGGCGATGTAGCCGCCCGGCCAGTCGGCGACCTGCTCGATGCGGGCCACCAGCGTCCTGGTCGCCTTGGAGGGCTCGATGCGCTCGCGCCAGGCGGGACCGTAGACGGTGGCGAGGTCGCGCTCGAGCGCCGCTTCCCGGTAGAGGGAGGGGAAGACGAACGGCCCCGCCATCGGGTGGTCGGCCAGGCGCTTGGAGACGCCGTCGAGGGCCAGGTAGGCGAAATAGTGCTGGGCGACCATCTCGCCGTACTCCTGCGCGCTGAGCCGCCCTGCCATGAGTTCCTTGAGGTAGCTCTCGTCCTCGGCGGACTCGTGGTCGCCCCAGGTGGCGTTGCGCAGCGTCTCGGAGAAGGTCATGACACAGTGTCACCAAAATCTGCGGCCCGCGTCAAGCCGATGACGACACCATGTCATAAAGACCAGGGCAAGAGCCACGACCGGGAGCCATGCCAGCCGTTCGAGCACCCACGAGGGCGTGTCGGGCCTGCCGTACAGGCCGAAGGCGAGCACGGTCACCACCAGCGCCGACTGGTGCCACAGGAAGATCGACATGGCGCCCAGATTGGCCAGGGCGACCGGCGCCCACAGCCTGGGCCTGCGCATCAGCCGGCTCAGCGGCCCGTGGAGAAGCAGCGCGAGGCCTGCCTGCGCCAGGCCGAAGCAGACCGCGGCCAGCGTCGGCGGGCTGAGGTTGGAGGCGCTCTGCCCCGTGATGCCGATCATGGCGGCCGGGTACCCGCCCCACGCCACCAGCGCGACGGCCGCCGCGCCTCCACCCGCCAGGAGCCACGGGCCGACCCTGCGCGGGCACAGGTCGCCGCGCGCCCACAGCACGCCCAGCAGATACGGCACCAGCCACGCCGCCGCCAGGTTCACCCAGCCGACCGCCGCCGGAGCGCCCAGCCCGAACCGCAGCAGGTCCACGGCCGCCACGACCGTGACCGCCGCGCCGACCGCGACCGGCCCCGCCCTGACCAGCCACGGCGTGAGCGCGGTCAGCGCCGCGAACACGCCGAGGAACCACAGCGGGCCGAGCGCGGGCTTGGCCAGCGCGACCACCGACGCGACCGGCTGGCCGTTCAGCACAGACACCAGCGCGCCGAGGGCCGCCCACGCCAGCAGCAGCGGCACCACCGGCAGCGCCAGGCGGACCAGCCGCGCCACCACCCACGAGCGGTACGGCTCCCGCACCCCCCGCGCGGCCGCGTAACCCCCGACGAGGAAGAACACGGCCAGTGTCTGGAGCACCCACGAGACGGGCGACAACTGCGGCATGTACGCCAGCGGAGAGGAGATGACCAGGTGCGGGTTCCGCTCCCACGCGCTGACCAGCCAGTGCCCGAGCACGACCCCGACGATCGCCACCGCCCGGAGCGCGTCCACGCCCCTGTCACGGCCCGCCGGCGTCGCCGCCTCGATCCTGCGCACGTCAAGCACGGCCCACCTCCTCGCCGCTGGTCGTCGGGGTGGCGGCCTGGATGCTGCGCACGTCAAGCACGGCCCACCTCCTCGCCGCTGGTCATCGGGGTGGCGGCCTGGATGCTGCGCACGTCAGGCACGGCCCACCTCCTCGCCGCGGCCGAGCGCGATGAGGGCGAGGTTGCGCAGGGAGGCGGTGCCCTCGTCGAAGTAGTCGCTGTGCCCGCCCGGCCCGGTCGCGAAGATCCGGGCGCCGAACGCGGGATCCATCGGATCCCGCCCGAACCCGACGGGCCCGGCCTTCAGGTGGGGCACCATCGAGATCCAGTCGCCCGCACCCCGCCCCGCCCACACGCGCGGCCCGATGAGCGAGGCCCTGCGGGCGCCGCCCATGCCGGGGCTGCCGACGACGGCGAGGTCGGCCACCGGCAGTCCCGGCGCGGCCAGGGCGCAGACGACCGAGCCGTAGCTGTGGCACAACAGCGCGACCGGCGCCTTCGGCAGGCTCAGCACCCGCTCGCGCAGTTCCCGCGCCCCGTCCGCCGCCGCCACGTCGGTGAGGGCGGACAGGCTCCAGGTGGGCGGGCTGTCGTAGCCGAGCCACGCGACGACCGCCAGCCTCGTGCCCGGCGCGATCCTGCGCGCCTCGGCCAGCAGCGCCCTGGCCGCTCCGCCCGGCCGGTGGGTCCCGTTCTCGAAGGTGGCGGCGGTCGAGTCGCTGCCCGGCACGATCACCGCGATCCGGTCGGCGGTGGCGAGATCGCCGTACACCTTGACGAGCCGATCGCCGGGGGAGACGGGCATGGCGAAGGCGGCGACGCCGAGCAGCAGCGCCCCACCTGCGCAGAGTTTCCTGACCATGGGGCCGAAGGTAGGAATCGCGGCCGCTAGCGGTCGTCGCTCCCCGGCACGATCTTCGCTGGTCCCTCTCAGGTGCTAGCTCGTCCGCGCGAAGAACCCGTGACCTTCGGCTGATGAGCGTCGGCCACCCCCGCTCGTGCGAGATGCCGGGTCACTGCATGTGATCTTGTATTGGCCTAGCATCAATCTAGACCGACTAGACAGGGGGCTCCCATGAGCGGATGGCAGGTGCAGGAGGCGAAGCAACGCTTCAGCGAGGTCGTGCGACGGGCGGTCAGTGAAGGCCCGCAAGTGGTCACGCGGCACGGAGAGGAAGTGGCCGTGGTCATCGACATCGCCGAGTATCGCCGTCTCAAAGGCGACGCTCCGGACTTCGGGCAGTTCCTCCTCGCTGACCCCGACTGGGACGACGACATGGAGTTCCCACGGAACCAGGACCTCCCCCGAGAGGTGGAATTCGACTGATGGGCGTCGGCTACCTCCTCGACACGAACGTGGTCTCCGAGGTCCGGAAACGCAACGGAAGCTCTCACGTCAGGAACTGGATAGGCGAGGCACACGGGCCCACGCTCTACCTCAGCAGCCTGACGGTGGGTGAGATCCGCAGCGGAGTCGAGCTCCGCCGGCGCAGGAATCCCGCGCAGGCGACGATTCTGGAACGCTGGCTTCACGGGCTTCACCGGCAGTTCGGTGATCGCATCATTCCCATCACCTCGGAGATCGCGGAAGAATGGGGACGCCTGAACGCCATCCGTCCGATCCCGACGATGGACGGCCTGATCGCCGCGACGGCCAGAGTGAACGGCTGGACGCTGGTGAGCAGGAACGTCAAAGACTTCGAGGGGACGGGCGTGTCCGTGGTCAATCCCTTCGAGCCGCCGCGGCGAGATCAAGCCCGCGTGTAGCGGTGCTTGGAACCCGGCGGGAAGTAGTCGGGGTCGCCCGTCTCGCGCAGACGGATGAACGGCGGCTGCCTGTCCGCGGGAACGTAGGCGGCGAACTCGCTGTTGAGCCGGAGCAACTGGCCGAGGATCGCCTCCCCGACGGCCCGCGCCGTCTCCTCAGCGGGCGGCACGCCTTGCGCCAGCTCGACCGTCACGGTCAGCCGCCGGTCGCGCTCGGCGTCCTCTACCACCTCAAGCACGAACTTGCCGGTGACCATCCCGCACACCTCCGGCTGCTCCAGGCCGACAGAGATGTTCTCGGGATAGACGTTCGCGCCGTAGTAGGACACCGTGAAGTGACCGCGGCCGAAGACGTAGGCGAAGGGCCGCTCCGGGCCAGGGACCGAGGGTGTGAAGCCGCGCCCGGCGAGGAAGCCCAGCATCCTGTCGTACGGCAGCAGCCCGCCCTCGTCGGCGATGTGGTAGCGGACCAGGGGGATCCCGTTGTCGCCTGAGAAGAGCAGCGTGCCCTCGTGCTCCTCGAAGAAGCGGACCTCCGGGTCGTACTGGACGAGTGTCGGCAGCCGCGACTCGCCGAAAAGCTCCCGCGCGGTGTCGGGGCGGGCCGCCAGGAATCGGCGGATCTCGATCGACAGCGGGGTCTCGTTGCCGAGGACGCCCGCGTCGGCCGTGCCGTACAGGGAGGCGGTGTCGCGGAGTGGGTCGGTCATGCCGGCACGCTCGGCCACCAGTGACCGCCACTCCTCGCTGAAGACCTCGCCCGCGGTGACCAGCTTGATCCGGTACTCGTGCCAGGGAAGGCCGCCGGTGTCGATGACGTCCTTGAGGAAGGGCGGGTAGCCGAGCAGGACCACCTGGTCGAAGTGCGGGGCCAGCTCGGGGATCACCCTGACGATCTCGCGCTTGTCGGCGCCCGGCGCGACGGCGGTGATCGGGTAGCCGCGCTCGGCCAGGTGGCGCACGCAGGAGAGGGTGAACAGGCCGCCCACCCAGGTGCCGAGCGCGAAGCACACGACGGCGAGCGTGCGCCTGCGGCGCGCGTCGAAGGCGTCCCTGAAGACCTCCTCGAACCTGTCGGCGATGACCCGCTCGTCCTCGGCCGATCGGGGCCAGAAGGAGGGGGTGCCGGTCGAGCCCGAGGAGACGGCGATCATGTCGCCGATGGTCCCGTCGCGGCAGAGGTCGGGCAGGGGATGGCGGCGGGTGTAGGTGTCCTTGGTGGTCATCGGCAATCGCGAGAAGTCCCGCAGGGTCGTGACCTGGGCCGGGTCGATCGCGTGCGCGGCCAGGAACGCGCGGTAGGCGGGCACCGTCGCCGCCGTCCGCTGGAAGAGCTCCACCGGGTCCATCAGCCGATGGTACGGCCCAGCGGCAGCCTCGCCCGCACCTCGAATCCGCCCTCAGGCCTCGGCCCCGCCTCGAGGGACCCGCCGAGTAACTCGGCCCGCTCCCGCATGCCGATGATCCCGTGCCCGCCCCCGGCGGCGGGGGCGGCCGCGAGCGGGGGCCGGTTGGCGACGACGATCACCAGTTCCGCCTCGGTCCTGCCCACGTCGACGCTCACCTCGGCGCCTGGCGCGTGCCGCATCGCGTTGCTCAGGGACTCCTGCAGGATGCGGTAGGCCGTCTCGCCCACCGGCGGATCCACCTCGCCGAACTCGGAGGTCACCGTCACCGGGTGGCCGGCCGCGCGGACCGTGTCGAACAGCTCGCCGACGCGGTCGAGGTCGGGCGCGGGAGCCTGGCGCAGGGTGCCGACGATCTGCCGCATCTCGGAGATCGCCTCCAGCGAGATCTCCCGTACCTCGGCCAGGCCGGTGTCGAGGAGGGCGGCGTCACCGGCGGCGCGCAGCCGTACCGCCTCCGACTGGATGGCGATGGCCGACATGTGGTGGGCGACGACGTCGTGCAGCTCGCGCGCGATCCGCAGCCGTTCCTCCGCCACCGCCTGCGCGGCGAGGGTCTGCTCCGCCTGCGCCGTCAGCTCGGCCTGGGTGCGGCGGCGGGCCCTGACGACCTGGCCGAGCACCAGGACGACCGGGAGGAGCAGCAGCTCCAGGCCGAAGGGCTGCGGTCTGTACAGGATCTCCGCCAGCGTGGGGACGATCCACACGGCGACGGCGCCGATGACGGGGACGCGGGTGGCGACCGTGTAGGCGCACAGCACGACCGAAAGGCCGCCGACCGAGGTCAGCTGATGGATGGGGTACGGGTTCCACACCATCACGACGGCCGCCAGAACCAGCGACATGACCGGCGCCGGTCTGCGCAGCGCGACCGGCGCCGACGCGATGGCCGCGACGAGTGTGAGCATTCCGTCGTCGGTCGGCGGGTCGAGGTCGCCGGGCCCGAGCCGCCGGCCGACCTCGACCGGCGGCTCGAGTCCGGCCGGCCCGAGCGGGAAGCCGGTGGTGCTCGCGGTCAGGTCGTCGCGGGTCAGCCAGAACAGCACGAGCCCGACCACGACGTCCGCGGCCAGCAGCATCCGTGGCGACGCGTACCACTTGGAGTCATTCACCGGGGCGGACCAGCCCCGTCTCGTAGGCGTAGACGATCGCCTGCGCCCTGTCGCGCAGGTAGAGCTTGGTCAGCACCCTGCCCACGTGTGTCTTCACCGTCTGCTCGGCGACCACGAGCCGGTCGGCGATCTCCTGGTTGGACAGGCCCTGCGCGATCAGGGTGAGCACCTCGGTCTCGCGCTCGGTCAGCTCCGCCAGGCGCTTGACCGACGGCGCCCGGGGGCCGCCCAGCCTGGCGAACTCGTGGATCAGCCGCTTGGTCACCGCCGGAGCGATCAGGGCCTCGCCCGCGGCGACCACCCGCACCGCCTCGGCCAGCTGCGCGGCGGAGGCGTCCTTGAGCAGGAATCCGCTGGCCCCCGCCCGCAACGCCTCGTAGACGTAGTCGTCGAGGTCGAAGGTCGTCAGGATCAGCACCTTGGTCTCACCGGCGGCCATGAGCCGGCGCGTGGCCTCCAGGCCGTCCATCACCGGCATCCTGACGTCCATGAGCACGACGTCGGGCTTCAGCTCGGCCACCCGCTCGATCGCCTCCTGGCCGTTGGCGGCCTCGCCCACCACCTCGAGGTCGGGCTGGCTGCTGAGGAACACCGTGAAGCCCGTGCGGACCATGCCCTGGTCGTCGGCGATCAGCACCCGGATCATGACGTCCGCTCCAGCGGCAGCAGGGCCTTCACCTCGAACCCGCCCCCTTCCATGGGACCAGCCTCCAGCGATCCGCCCAGCAGGGTGGCCCGCTCACGCATGCCCACCAGCCCGTGGCCGGCGCCCGGGGCCTCCCCGGGCCTGCGCCCTGGCCCGTTGGCCACCCGCACGCGCAGGTCGCCGGCCCAGATCACCTCGACCGCAACGGCCGAACCCGGCGCGTGCCGCATGGCGTTGCTGAGCGATTCTTGCACGATCCGATAGGCCGAGACGGCCATGGCCGTGGGCACCTCCTCCAGCTCTCCCGAGCGTTTGACCAGCACGGTGAGGCCGGCCGACCTGGCGTTGCCGACCAGCTCGTCCAGCCGGTCGAGGGCGGGCGGCGGCGTGGTGTCGGCCCTGCCCTCTTGATCGCGCAGCACGCCGAGGACCTGCCGCAGCTCCTTGATCGCCTCAAGGGACAGCCCGCGGATCTGCGCGAGCCCCGCCTCCAGGAGGGAGGCGTCCCCTCGGGCCTCCATGGGGACGGCCTCCGCCTGGATCGCGATGACCGACAGGTGGTGGGCGACCACGTCGTGCAGTTCCCTGGCGATCCGCGCCCGTTCGGCCATGACGAACCGCTCACCGATGGCAGCGTCCCTGCTCTCGGTGGCGCTGCGCCGTACCCGGACGTTGTAGCCGAACAGCAGGATCACGGTCATCGTGACCGTGGACAGCGTCATCGTGTTGCGGTCGACGATCCAGACGGTCAGCACCGAGACCACCCACACCGCGATCGTGACGCGCCTGTCGGACCTGGCGGCGACCGTGTAGAGCACCAGCAGGTACATCACGATGGCCGCCCCGAGGTAGGGCGGCTGCATGTCGGTGACCTGTTCGACGACGTGGAGCGACACCGGCATGAGCACCACGGCCAGGCGCCAGGCCACCAGCGGACGGCGCTCGCGCAGGGCGACCGGCAGCGAGAAGCCGAGGGCGGCCAGGTAGACCATGTACGCCGGCTGCCGCGTGGTCGGGCTCAGTTCCGTGAGCGTGGTGACGAACAGGGTCGCCGCCACGACGAGGTCGGCCCCCTGCACCACGTCGACGTGGTCGAAGGGCAGCAGCAGCCGCAGCACGCCGGGCGTGCGGCGGCGCAGGCGGGGAGAACGGACCGGAGGCGGGTCGGCCTCGCCGCGGAAGAACGCGAGCCAGAACGGCTGGACGAGGGCCGAGATCACCGCAACAGCGTACGGCCCCGCTCACCAGGCAGGCGTCACCCCTGGGAGTGACCATCTCAGGTATGACTTACATCATTACGATCGCCGTGAGCGAACATCAGCAAGGAAGGGAACAATCCTGGGCTCCAATGAATTGAGCGTGTATAACTCAACCCCATTGGAGTTCAGATGAGTGAGAGCTTGATCCTCCCGGTCCTGCCGCTCGACGACGAGGTGGTCCTGCCGGGCATGGTGGTCCCTCTGGACCTGTCCGACTCGGAGGTCCGGGCTGCGATCGACGCGGCTCAGGCTTCTGGTCTCAACAAGCCGCGTGTCCTCCTCGTTCCCAGGATCGACGGCCGCTACGGCGCGGTCGGCGTGCAGGCCGTGGTCGAGCAGGTCGGCAGGCTCCCCGGGGGCGAGCCCGCCGCCGTCGTGCGCGGCGTCAACAGGGCGCGCGTCGGCAAGGGCACGACCGGCCCGGGCGCGGCCCTTTGGGTGGAGGTCCACACCGTCGACCCCGTGCACGTCGGGGAGCGGGCGCAGGAGCTGGCCAAGGAGTACAAGGCGCTGGCCACCACGATCCTGCAGAAGCGTGGCGCGTGGCAGGTGGTCGACCAGGTCAACCAGATCGACGACCCCTCGGTCCTCGCCGACAGCTCCGGCTACACGCCGTGGCTGAGCACCGCCCAGAAGGTCGAGCTGCTGGAGGCCCCCGACCCCGCCGACCGGCTGGCCAAGCTGGTGGAGTGGTCGCGTGAGCACCTGGCGGAGCTCGACGTCGCCGAGACGATCCGCAAGGACGTCCAGGAGGGCATGGAGAAGCAGCAGCGTGAGTTCCTGCTGCGCCAGCAGCTCGCCGCCGTGCGCAAGGAGCTGAAGGAGCTCAACGGCGACACCGCCGAGACCGAGGAGGAGGACTACCGCGCCCGCGTGGAGGCGGCCGACCTCCCCGAGAAGGTGCGCGAGGCGGCGCTCAAGGAGGTCGACAAGCTGGAGCGGACCTCTGACCAGTCTCCCGAGACCGGCTGGATCCGCACGTGGCTCGACACCGTCCTCGACATCCCCTGGAACGAGACGAGCGACGACAACTACGACATCGCCGGCGCCCGCGAGGTGCTCGACGCCGACCACACCGGCCTCGAGGACGTCAAGGACCGCATCATCGAGTACCTGGCCGTGCGCAAGCGGCGCCAGGACAAGGGCCTCGGCGTGGTGGGCGGCCGCCGCAGCGGCGCCGTCCTCGCCCTCGCCGGTCCGCCCGGAGTCGGCAAGACGTCGCTGGGCGAGTCCGTGGCCCGCGCCATGGGCAGGAAGTTCGTCCGCGTCGCCCTCGGCGGCGTGCGCGACGAGGCCGAGATCCGCGGCCACCGGCGCACCTACGTCGGCGCGCTGCCCGGCCGCATCGTGCGCGCCATCCGCGAGGCCGGCTCGATGAACCCCGTCGTCCTGCTCGACGAGATCGACAAGGTCGGCGCCGACTACCGGGGCGACCCGACGGCCGCCCTGCTCGAGGTCCTCGACCCGGCGCAGAACCACACCTTCCGCGACCACTACCTGGAGGTCGAGCTCGACCTGTCGGACGTGCTCTTCCTCGCGACGGCCAACGTCCTCGAGGCCATCCCGGGGCCGCTGCTCGACCGCATGGAGGTCGTCACGCTCGACGGCTACACCGAGGACGAGAAGGTGGCCATCGCCCGCGACCACCTGCTGCCCAAGCAGCTGGAGCTGGCCGGGCTGACGGCCGAGGAGGTCACCGTGGAGGAGGCGGCCCTGCGCAAGCTGGCCGCCGAGTACACCCGCGAGGCCGGCGTGCGCTCCCTCGAGCGTTCCATCGCCAGGATCCTGCGCAAGGTCACGGCCAAGGACGAACTGCCCACCACGGTCGGTGAGGACGGCCTGGTCGACTACCTGGGCAGGCCGCGCTTCGTGCCCGAAGCGTCGCTGCCCGAGTCCAAGCAGCGCACCTCGGTGCCCGGCGTGGCCACCGGCCTGGCCGTCACCGGAGCCGGCGGCGACGTCCTCTACGTCGAGGCGTCCCTGGCCGACCCCGAGACCGGCGACACCGGGCTGACCCTCACAGGACAGCTCGGCGACGTGATGAAGGAGTCGGCGCGGATCGCGCTGTCCTACCTGCGCTCGCACGGCGCGGAGCTGGAGCTGCCGGTCACCGCGCTGAAGGACCGCTCGGTGCACGTGCACTTCCCCGCGGGCGCCGTCCCCAAGGACGGGCCCTCGGCGGGCGTCACGCTCACCACGGCGCTGGCCTCGCTGCTGTCGGGACGGCTCGTCCGCAACGACGTGGCGATGACCGGTGAGATCTCCCTCACCGGGCGGGTGCTGCCCATCGGCGGCGTCAAGCAGAAGCTGCTGGCGGCGCACAGGGCGGGCATCACCACCGTCCTCATCCCGGCCCGCAACGAGCCCGACCTGGACGACCTGCCCAAGGAGGTCCGCGACGAGCTGACCATCCACGCCGTCGGTGACGTGCGTGAGGTGCTCGACATCGCCCTCACCCCCGCCAAGGTCGCCCAGACCACCGCGGCCTGACCACCCGCCGAAGCCGCCCCGCCGTCCGTACGGCGGGGCGGCTTCGCCATGGTGGCCGGACAACGGCGCCTGTCGGTCGCGTTCTGTCACGCGCCGCCAGACGGGCGGTGGTGAGCCACTTCACATCGGCGGACGGGAATAGGCGCCGGTAAGAGGATCGTTGGCAACAACGTGAACGAGATGCGAATGCGCAGGTGTATGGGCTGTCAGGCCCGCTAGAGCGCACCCTTCCGCCCTCCTCGTTCGAAGGTATCTCCCTGATGATCCGCCCCAGCTTCGTGCTGCGCCGCCTGAGCCACCTGCCGTTCCACCCCGGCACTCGCTGACGCGTCCCCCAACGCTGACCGTCCGTTACCGAATCCGTTGTGGGGAATTTTCGTGATCCAGGCTGCAGGCCTGCGCAAGTCGTACGGTGACACCGTCGCGCTGGACGGTGTCGATCTGCACGTGCGCCAGGGGGAGATCTTCGGTGTGCTCGGCCAGAGCGGCGCGGGAAAGAGCACGCTGCTGCGCTGCGTCAACCTCCTCGAGCGCCCCGACCGCGGCACCGTCGCGGTCGCCGGGCAGGAGCTGACCACGCTCGGCGAGCGCGACCTGCGCGCCGCCAGGCAGCACATCGGCATGATCCACCAGCACTTCGCGCTGCTGTCCTCACGCACGGTCGCGGGCAACGTGGCCTTCCCCCTCGAGGTCATGGGGGTGGGCAGGGCCGAGCGTTCGGCCAGGGTCGCCGAGCTGCTCGAGCTCGTCGGCATCGCCGACAAGGCCGACGCCCGCCCCGGGCAGCTGTCCGGCGGGCAGAAGCAGCGCGTGGGCATCGCCAGGGCACTGGCCCGCAACCCGAAGGTGCTGCTGGCCGACGAGGCGACCTCGGCGCTCGACCCCGGCACGACCTCCTCCATCCTCGCCCTGCTCAGGCGGCTCAACACCGAGCTCGGGCTGACGATCCTGCTGATCACGCACGAGATGAACGTGGTCAAGAGCATCTGCGACTCGGTGGCGATCATGTCGGGTGGCGCGATCCTGGAGTCGGGGCCCATCAGGCAGCTGCTGACCACGCCCGGCTCCCGCCTGGCCGCCGAGCTGTTCCCGCTGCCGGCGCCCGAGACGGGCAACGTCACGATCACGTTCACCGGAGCGGCGGACGAGCCGGTCATCTCGCACGTCGTGCGCAAGTTCGACGTGGACGTCAGCATCCTCGGCGGCGCGCTCGAGGAGGTCGCCGGCGGCTCTGTCGGCCGCCTGCGCGTCTCGCTGGCGGGCGCCGAGACCTCGGCCGCGCTCAGCTACCTGCGTGAGCGGGGGCTGATCGTGGAGGTGGCGGCATGACCTGGGAAGAGATGGTCCCGCTGCTCGGGCAGGCGACGTGGGAGACGGTCCAGATGGTGTTCTGGTCCACGCTCTTCACCGTCGTGTTCGGGCTTCCGCTCGGCGTGGCCCTGGTCGGCACCTCGCGTGAGGGGCTGTTCCCCTCGCGGATCGCCAACCAGCTGCTCAGCCTGGTCGTCAACATCGGCAGATCGCTGCCGTTCATCATCCTGATGATCGCGGTGATCCCCTTCACGCGGCTGCTGGTCGGCACCACCATCGGCCTGTACGCGGCCGTCGTGCCGCTGACGATCGGCGCGGTGCCGTTCTTCGCCCGCCTGGTCGAGATCGCGCTGCGTGGTGTCAGCGCCGACGTCGTCCAGGCGGCCCACGCCATGGGCGTCAGCCGTACCTCGATCGTCGCCAAGGTCCTGCTGCCCGAGGCCAAGTCGGCGCTGGTGGCCGGGATCACGGTCACCGTCATCACGCTGGTGTCCTACTCGGCGATGGCGGGCGTCATCGGCGCGGGCGGCCTCGGCGACCTGGCCATCCGGTACGGCTACCAGCGATTCGAGACGCCTCTCATGATCGCGACCTGTGTGGTCATCATCATCCTCGTCCAGCTGGCCCAGACCGTCGGCGACGCTCTCGCCAACCGTCTGGCCGCCAGGCGCTAGCGACACCTCCACCCCGTTCTTCCGGGGTCCGCCACGAGCGGATCCTGCTTCCTCATACCCAGACAAGGAGCACAGCCGTGCGCAAGTTGTTCGGTCTCGTGACCGCCGCCGTCCTGGCCCTGACCCTCGCCGCCTGCGGATCGTCCGCTTCCGGCTCGTCGGCCTCCGGCGCCCCGAGCGACCCGCTCAAGATCGGTGCCACTCCCACGCCGCACGCCGAGATCCTCAAGTACATCTCGGACAACCTGGCGGCCAAGGAGGGCCTGAAGCTGGAGATCGTCGAGTTCAGCGACTACGTGCCGCTGAACCCGCAGCTCCAGGAGGGCCAGCTGGACGCCAACTACTTCCAGCACCAGCCCTACCTCGGCGACTACAACAAGGAGAAGGGCGCCAAGCTCACCTGGGTGGAGAACGTGCACCTGGAGCCGCTCGGCCTCTACTCCAGCAAGGTGAAGGACGTCGCCGCGCTCGCCTCCGGCGCGACCGTCGCCGTGCCCAACGACGCCACCAACCTCGGCCGCTCGCTGAAGCTGCTGGCCGACAACGGCGTCATCACGCTGAAGGACGGCGTCGGCACCGCGGCCACCGAGCGTGACGTCACCGCCAACCCGAAGAACATCACCTTCAAGGCGCTCGACGCGGCCCAGCTGCCCCGCTCGCTCGCCGACGTGGACGCCGCGGTCATCAACGGCAACTACGCCCTCGAGGCCAAGCTCAACCCGGCCACCGACGCGCTCATCGCGGAGAAGGCCGAGGGCAACCCGTACGCCAACGGGCTGGTCGTCCAGGAGGGCAAGCAGAACGACCCGCGGGTGCAGAAGCTGGCCAAGCTGCTGCAGAGCCCCGAGGTCAAGAAGTACATTGAGGACACCTATAAGGGCGCGGTCATCCCAGCCTGAATTTTTCCTGTGAATGATCGGGAAAATGTGTTTTCCGAATAATCGACCGCCGGCCAGGTAATCAAGCGAATTGTAAGTGTTCGGCAATCCGCCGGGACTACGAAGAGCGTGTCAGAAACCCTCTTCTCCCGAGGAGTCCCGTCATGCGATTCGTTTCGCGAATCCTGACCGGCGCCGTCATCGCCATTGCCGTGGCGGTCGGCGCCCCCGTCGCCGCGGGCGCGGCGACGACGGCCACGGCCACGGCCACCGGCACCGGCACCGGCACCGGCTGGGGGGCCTACCACTCCAGCGACCACAGGGCCGAGGCCTCAGGGCACGTCTCCGTGACCAAGAAGTCCTACAAGGTCTGGCACTGGGAGACCTTCTACAAGAAGGTCCTGGTCTGCTGGAAGGACAAGCACGGGAACAAGCACTGCGTCTGGAAGAAGAAGCCCTTCAAGAAGAAGGTCTGGACCTGGAAGCACGACTACTTCTACTCGGTGGACAGCACCCTCACCAACCACAAGTGGTGGGGCAAGCAGAAGTACGTCTGCGCGTGGGAGACCTTCAAGGTCGTGAACTTCGACGGTTCGACCTATTTCAAGAGCTTCAAGAACTGCGGCAAGCACGACGCCGACTACTCGTTCGGCGGTAAGAACGCCAAGCACATCTACGTGGATGTGAGCCGTGGCGCACATGGTGGCCCGAGCGGCTTCCACTCCGGCTGGCAGGACGTTTACCACGCCTAATGGCGGTTCCCCCTCGAAGAGGCCGTGATCTCGAATACGGGATCACGGCCCCGCCGTTTTCCGAGGAATTCGCGAGATGGATGTGACGCCATTTCCCGGTGTCATTCCCGTGAGGCTGCGGTGGATGGCGGGACGGCGTGGACACTTCCTGCGCGACCCCGAACCGAATACTGTTCTGGTCATGTATCCGGGAGCCATCGCAGCAGTCACCCCCGACAAGCCCGCTGTGATCATGGCGGGCTCCGGGAACGTCGTCACCTACCGCCAGCTCGAGGAGGAGTCGAACAGGCTCGCCCACCTCTTCCGCTCCGCCGGCCTCAATCCGGGCGACCACATCGCGTTCATGCTCGAGAACCATCCGCTCTTCCTGGTCATCGCCTGGGCGGCACACCGCTCAGGGCTGTACTACACCGCGATCAGCTCGCGCCTGCAGAGCGAGGAGCTGTCCTACATCGTCGACAACTGCGAGGCCAGGGTCTTCATCGCCTCGTCCGGGCTGGCCGAGGTGGCCGCCTCGATCGACGCGCCCGGCGTGGAGCTCAGGCTCATGGTCGACGGCGTCGCCGACGGCTTCCAGTCCTACGAGGAGGCCGTCGCGGGGCAGCCGCCGACGCCCATCGCCGACGAGTGCCTGGGCGCTGACATGCTCTACTCCTCCGGCACCACGGGCAGGCCCAAGGGCGTCAAGCCGACGCTCTCGCAGGCGCCGCTCGACACTCCCGGACCGCTGCTCCAGCTCATCCAGTTCCTGTTCGCGCCCGCGGCCGACAGCGTCTACCTGTCGCCCGCGCCGCTCTACCACGCCGCCCCGCTGCGCTACTGCCTGCAGTTCCAGCGGCTCGGGGCGACGGTCGTCGTGATGGAGCGTTTCGACCCCGCCGAGTACCTCGCGCTGGTCGAACGGCACGCGGTCACGCACACCCAGCTCGTGCCGACGATGTTCATCAAGATGCTCAAGCTGCCCGACGAGGTCAGAGCCAAGCACGACCTGTCGTCGCTCCAGTGCGCGATACACGCCGCCGCGCCGTGCCCGATCCCCGTCAAGGAGCAGATGCTCGACTGGTGGGGTCCCATCATCCACGAGTACTACGCGGGCACCGAGGGCAACGGCTTCCTGTACGCGGGCCCCTCGGACTGGCTCGCCCACAAGGGCACCGTCGGCCGCCCCCTGCTCGGTGTCGTGCACGTCTGCGACGAGGAGGGCCACGAACTGGCGCCCCGCGAGCACGGCACGGTCTACTTCTCCGACGGACCCCGCTTCGAGTACCACGGAGACCCGGACAAGACCCGCTCCGCGCACGACCCCCAGGGCAGGGGCTGGACCACGCTCGGCGACATCGGCTACGTCGACGAGGACGGCTTCCTCTACCTGACCGACCGCCGCTCCTACATGATCATCTCGGGCGGGGTGAACATCTACCCGCAGGAGTCCGAGAACGTGCTGTCCCTCCACCCCAAGGTCGCCGACGTGGCCGTGTTCGGCATCCCGGACGAGGAGATGGGCGAGCAGGTCAAGGCCGTCGTCCAGCCCGCCGACCTCGCCGAGGCGGGCCAGGCGCTGGAGGCGGAGCTGATCGAGTACTGCAGGGCGCGGCTGGCCCACTACAAATGCCCCAGGTCCGTCGACTTCCGCGACGAGCTGCCCCGCCACCCGACCGGCAAGCTCTACAAGCGGCTGCTGCGCGAGCAGTACCTCGACGTCCCCTAGGAACCTGACCGCACAAGGCCTGCCGCCTTCGTCGCCGCCCCGACCGCTCCGGCCCGTCCGCGCCGCCCCGTCCGCGCCGCCCCGTCCCCGATCGCGCCACAGAGGAGCCTGTCACCAGGCCCTTGAACCCGGCTCGGCAGACCACCCACACCCACGCCGAGGACCGGAAGGCCGACGAGGACGAGGGCGGGGATCCGATCTTCTCGTCAACCGGGCGGCGGGCCGTGGCCCGCTCGAGGCGAGGGGCGTGACAGGACCCTTCGGTCAGCCCCGTTCGATGATCCTCGCCAGGTCCCTCCGGAACGCCGATCCGTCGAGGCTGGGGTGGCCCGTCCTCTTGTCCGCCACGATCTGCTCGGCGTGGTCGAAGCAGAGGGCGTATCCCCGCATGATCGTGTAAGCCTCGGCGGAGCGCTTCTGTCCCAGGCAGACAAAGCAGTAGAGGGTCATGATTGTCACGGTAGCCAACGATCGGCAGCCGGAGGCGGGCCTCCCGCGAGCCCGCGGCGGGGAGTCGGGTGTGGACTCGGCAGGGGAGGAAGGCCGATGGTGCGCTGCACCCCGCTCGATGAATCTTTGATGAGAGATCGCGACCGCAGCCCATGCCTGACCTGGGGTGATAAAGCCCCCGTCAGGGGGTTCGGCACCCCAGGATCGGCGGCTTAACCAGCGTTTACAGCCCCGTTGACACCCTGGGAGTACGGCACGCCACAGTGGCGCGCCACAGCGGCCTTTTGGGGATGGACATGAACGCGAACGAGCCTCGTGAGCACGGCGAAGGCAATGTGGGTGGGAGCTGGACCCAGTTCGGTTCCAAGCCTCCGGTCGCCGGCGGATTCCAGCACGCCGTGCCGACGCCGTCGGACGATACGACGATCATGCAGGTGCCTGCCGTACCGAAGCAGCAGTCCAGGTTCACCACCGGCCAGAAGGCCATCGCGGGGCTCGCCCTCGCGGCGACGGCGCTGATCGGCGGCGTGGCGGGGGCCGCGACCGTGAGCGCCTTCGGTGGCGGGACGACGACCGTGGCCTCCTCGCCCAGCCCGACTTTCAAGCAGGCGTCGAACCCGCTGACCGTGGCCGACGTCGCCCAGAACGTGCAGCCGTCGGTCGTCATGATCCAGGGCCGGACGGGTGAGGGCTCGGGCGTCGTCCTGTCGGAGGACGGCCTGATCCTCACCAACAACCACGTGGTGGTCGGCGCGGGCCAGGGCGGCTCGATGACGGTGAAGTTCAGCGACGGCAAGACCGCCAAGGCGTCGGTCGTCGGCACCGACCCGACGACCGACCTGGCCGTCATCAGGGCGGAAGGCGTCTCGGGGCTGACCAAGGCCGCCCTCGGCGACAGCGACGCGCTCAGGGTGGGCGACGCCGTACTGGCGATCGGAAGCCCGCTCGGCCTGGACGGCTCGGTCACCGCGGGCATCGTCAGCGCGCTGGACCGCACGCTCACCGTCGGCAACGAGGACCAGAACCAGCAGCAGCTGCCGCCCGGGTGGGGCAACCTGCGCGAGCAGTCGCAGCCGTCGTCGACCACCACGATCGGCGGGGCCATCCAGACGGACGCCGCCATCAACCCCGGCAACAGCGGTGGCGCTCTCGTCAACGCGGCCGGTGAGGTGATCGGCATCAACACGGCCATCGCGACCGGCGGCGGTACCGGCAACATCGGCGTCGGCTTCGCCATCCCGATCAACACCGCCAAGCAGGTGTCCCAGCAGCTCATCGACAACGGCAAGGTGAGCCACGCCTACCTCGGCGTCAGCGTCACCGACGCCTCGGGTGACGTGCCGGGAGCTCTGGTACGGCAGGTGCAGGAGGGAAGCCCCGCGGCCAAGGCCGGTCTGAAGAACGGCGATCTGATCACGAAGATCGGCGAGACGGCGGTTGACGGGGGAGATACGGTAGTCGGACAGGTCAGAGGTTTCAAAGTCGGCCAGCAGGTCAAGATCACATATATGAGGGACGGCAAGACCCAGGAGGTCACCGTGACCCTCGCGGAGAAGACTGGCGAGTAGAACCCCCCTCGTTGGACGGAGGTGCCGTCGAGATCGCTGCGGACTCGGCGGCACCTCCCCCCTTTTCAGCCCCCTTCCGGCCGGGCGGGGGTTCAGCGGAACCTGCGGCCCTCGTCACGGCGGTAGGCCCACACCGCGGCGGCGGCGCCCGCGACGGTCCAGACCGCCAGCGTGACCAGCGGCAGCGGCTCAGGCCTGAAGTCCGTGGTCGCGGCCCACACCAGCTCCATGGCACCCCTGCTCGGCAGGTACGGCGCGACCGCCCCGATGAAGGCCGGCGGGTCCATCGGGTTGCCGAACATGCCGCCGCCGATGGCGATCGGGAAGAACAGCACCTGCGAGACCGCGATGGCCGCCTTGGCCGGGAGCGAGTAGCCGACGAGCAGGCCCAGCATCATGAACGGCAGCGCGCCCACGATCAGCGCGCCCAGGCCGAGCAGCAGTTGCAGGGGCGTGGCCGTCGCCTCGGTGAGGAACGCCGCGACCAGCACGACGGGCACGACCGCGATCAGCATGACGGCCAGCGAGGTCAGCATCCGCCCCGCGAAACGGGGGAAGGGGCCGGCGGGCAGCGTGCGCAGGTAGGGGTCCCAGGGCTTGCCGCGGTCGTCGGCCACGCCGATGCCGAGCCCCATCAGCCCGCTCGACATCACGGCGAACAGCGTCATCGACGCCGTGCCGACCGTGGCCGTCACGGGATCGTGTCCGGCGAACGGCACGACGAAGGCCAGCATCGAGATGGTGGGGAAGAAGACGCCGGCCACGATCGCGATCGGGACCCGCAGCTGCTCGAGGAACTGGTAGCGGGTGTGGGTCAGGATCAGGCTAGACACCTGCGGTCTCCTTCGAGGTGATGGCGAGGAAGGCGTCCTCGAGCGTGGCCGGGCTGATCTCGAGCCCCGAGAACGGCACGCCGCTGGCGACCAGGTCCAGCACCAGGCGGTCGGAGTCGGAGGTGAGCAGCTCGTGACGGTCGTCCACCCGCTCGGCGCTGACCACGCCGGGCAGGTCGGGCAGGTCGGCGGCCGACAGCGACACCCGGCGCACGCCCACCATGCCGCGCACGGCCTGCATCGTGTCGTCGGCCAGCACCCTGCCCTTGCCGATCACCACCACGCGCTCGGCCAGCGCCTCGACCTCCTCCAGGTAGTGGCTGGTGAGCACCACCGTGCCGCCTTCGGCGTGGAAGGCTCTGACCCCTTCCCACAGCGACCTTCGCGCCTCCACGTCGAGACCGGTGGTGGGCTCGTCGAGGAAGACGATGCGCGGCTTGCCGGCGAAGGCCAGCGCCACCGCGAGGCGGCGCTTCTGGCCGCCTGACAGGCCCCCGACCTGCCTGCGGGCGAGGTCGTCGAGGCCGAACCTGGCCAGCAGTTCCTGCCTGCCCACCCTTTCGGGGAAGTGGGAGGAGACGAAGTCGACGATCTCGCCGACGCGCAGCGCCTCCGGCAGGCCCGTCTCCTGGGGCGTCACGCCCATGCCCTGCCGTACGCGGGGGTCGGAGGGGGCGCCGCCGAGCAGCTCGACCACGCCCTTGGTCGGCCTGCGCAGGCCGACGAAGAGGTTGACGAGCGTGGACTTGCCCGCGCCGTTCGGGCCGAGCAGGCCGACGAGCTGTCCTGAGGGGATCTCCATGGACACGTCGTCGAGGGCGGTCACCTCGCCGTAGCGTCGGGTGACCTCGACGGTCCTGGCCAAGACGGTCATGCTTCGCCTCCAAGAAGGGCGCGGATCGCGATGGTGTATTCCTCGAAGGCCAGCCGTCCGCGCCTGGTCAGCGCGACGTAGGTGACGGGGGTACGGCCCTTGTGGGTTTTGGTGATCTCGACGTAGCCCGCGTCCTCGAGCTTGGTCAGGTGCACCGACAGGTTGCCCGCCGTCATGGCGAGCAGATCCTTCAACCCGGGGAAGGCGATCTGGTCACCTTCGGCCAGGGCGTTGAGCGTGGCCACCACGCGCAGCCTGGCCTGCGCGTGGATGACGGGGTCGAGGTCGGGGAGCGTCACCGGCGCCGCCTGAGCACGATTCCCATGACGAAGAAGCCGCCGCCGACCAGCAGCGAGATCAGCAGGGAATGCCAGCCGGGACCCAGGGTGGCACCGGCGGTGTTGACGGCCGCGATCCAGACGCCGAGAAAAAACATCGGCCACTCGTGCCAGACGGCGCCGCCCGCCATGTAGAGGATGGAGACCACCAGCAACGACACCGAGGCGTAGAGCAGGCCGATCTGGTCGCGGGGGAATATCGGGGCGAAGTGGCTGAGAATCAGGCCCATCGACAGCATTCCGACGAACCAGGCGTAGCCGTACATCATCCCGCGTTCGGCGGTGCCGCCGCGGATCTTCACGGCGGAGCGGGCGGTCCAGAACAGGAACGCGCCGGCCAGCAGTTGCGCGCCCATCAGGACGGCCAGCGCGAGCTGCCAGGTGATCGGGGCGATGGGGCGGCCGTCGAGACCGTAGGACAGGAAGAAGGTGCCGAAGCCGACGAGCCACGCCAGGCCCCAGGGGGCGTAGAGGAACAGGGGGTCGGGCTGAAGCCTGCGCGCGGCGGCGGCGCCCTGCTCCTCGATGAGCCGCATCATCTCGGCGGGGCTCAGGTCTTCGTCGTCCACAACAGTCCAAACTGGTCGATTCCATCAACTGGTTTGAATCATAAACCTGATTGCGTGGCAAACGGAAGTGGGGGAGTGGAACACCCGCAGACACAAGAGCGGCCCCTCCCCGCGCTGGGGGAGGGGCCGCTCTCGCCTGCCTACCGGGTCAGCCCTTGCCTCCGGGGAGGGACAGGCCGATGACCAACGGGTCGTGGTCGGAGGAGCGGAACGCGTCGGGCTGGTAGAGGCCCGGCGGGTTGAACTCGGTGTTGTAGTCGAGGATGCGCGGCTCGTCCGAGTTGACGTGCCAGATGGTCGCACCCGTCACCCGCTTGAGCAGCTGCTTGCCGACCAGCGCGTGGTCGAGCTCGCCTGCCAGCCCGCCGAACAGGTAGCTGTAGCGGAACGGCGCGGGCACGAACCGCTTGGTCACGCTCGTCAGCCCTCCGGTCTGCAGCGTGTCGATCGGGTCCTCCTCGCCGTAGGCGTTGAGGTCGCCGAGCACCAGCGGGTTGGGCAGGTCGAGGGAGGAGATCACCCCGAGCACGGCCCCGGCCTGCTTGACCCGCAGCGGGTTCCAGCAGCTCTGCCCGTCGCCCTGGTCGGCGTCGGGACCGCTGGGCGGGCACGAGCCCTTCGACTTGAAGTGGTTGACGATCATCGTGAACGGCTGGCCGCCGCCCGCCCGCCTGAAGGTCTGGATCAGCGGCGGCCTGCTGAAGACCGGGTCCTCGGACGACAGCGCCGCCCCGACCGGCGCCACGCGGGCGGGCTTGTAGATCATCGCCACGTGGATCAGGTCCGTCCCGGGGAACGGGTGGGTGAGCGCCGCGTAGGTGCCCGCGCCGACCTTGGCGTTCAGCGCGTCGACCAGGGCCTGCAGAGCGGTCTGGCCGTTGTTCTCGACCTCCATGAGCCCCACCACGTCCGCGTCGAGGCCGTGCAGGGTCGCCACCAGCTTGTCGAGCTGGCGCCGCTGCTCCTCGGCGGTCGTCGCGCCGCGCGAGCCCAGCGTGGTGAACCAGTTCAGCGTGTTCAGGCTGGCCACCTTGACGTTGCCGCCGACGGGCAGCGGCCTGGGCAGGCGCGGGTTGGTCCGCAGGAAGCTGATCGGCTTGGTGGGCTGGAGCCGGTAGGAGCCGAACCCGTAGCCGAGCACGCCGGTCACGCCGAAGGCCGTGTCACCCGTGCGCACCACGCGCGGGCTGGTGTAGGGGATCGTGGCGGGGTTCTCCCTGGTGGAGCCGTCGTCGATGAGCAGCGTACGGCGGGCGTCGAGCGCCGCGTCCACGCCTGGCCTGTCGGTCGGCTGGTAGAGGCGTCCCTCGGAGGAGACGGTGACCTCGCCGAAGCGTCCGAGGTTGAAGTGCTCGGAGACGGTCAGCGGCTCGTCGAACGTGACGAGCATGTTCTCGACGGGCTCGAAGGTCGTGCCGTCGGCGCGTGGCAGCCGGTACTGCTGTGAGGGGATCGTCCCCGTTCCGCACACGTCGATCGCGGTGACGGGCGACAGCTCGGTCCACCCGTTGAACTCGGTGACCTTGCCGGTGACGAGCACCCTGTCGCCGACCTTGACGTCCTTGACGGTGTCGCGGGCGAACGCGAACAGGCCCTCGGAGGTCTTCGGGTCGGCGTCGGGCGTGGCGTCCTGCAGGAAGAAGCCGCTCAGCTCGGTGCTCTTCTGGAAGTCGCCGGTCACGACGCCCTCCACCCGTACGGTCTGCCCGGCCAGGGGGCTGGCCTCGCCCGCGCCCTGGACGCCGGCGATCTGGTGCGTCGCGGCCGTGTCGCAGGGCTCGCCCGTGGGGGTGGGCGATGGTGTGGGGGTCGGCGTGGGCGTCGGCTCCTGGCCGCCGTCACAGGGGGCGGCGGGCGACGCGGTGTTGCGCGGGGCGGGCGAGCCGGACTCCAGGTCAGCGGCGTTGTCGTCGGTGTCGGCGCAGCCGTGCGTCTTGCGCAGCGCGGCCGTGGTGTTCGACAGGCCCGGCGCGGCGGCCGTGCCCTCGAAGAAGGTCGCGTTGCCGAAGCCGACGAGGTCGGCGATCTGGGCGGTCTGCTGGGCCGTGCACGAGGTGGGGGTGCCGTTGCAGGCCAGGCCCGTGGCCGAGCGGACCAGGGCGAGCTTGCCCGCGCCGGCGCTGACCGCGATGGTGGCGGTGGCGTCGGGGGTGGGCAGCGCCGGGCCGGGGTTGCTGCCGGGAGCGAGCTGCACGAGGTAGTACTGTCCCGGCGCCAGCGTGCCCGACAGCGGGGCGACGTTGGCGGCGAAGTGGCCCGAGCCGGTCGCACTGGCGTACTGCACCGACCAGCCGTCGACGGCCACGGGCGCGGAGCTCCTGTTGAACAGCTCCACGAAGTCGTTGGCCAGCGGCGCTCCAGAGTTGCCTCCGCCGCCGTAGACCTGGCTGATGACGACGGGGCCCGGCGCCGCGGAGGCCGGGGCGATCGTGAGGGTCGCCACGCCCGCGGCGGCGAGGCCGAGGGCGACAAAGGCGGATAAGGCTCGCATGACCCGCACTTTAGAGGGAGATAGTCGAACATACCGCCACCAAACGATGAAATCATCGACCCTTGACAGACGGCGTCTGGCGTCATGTCGTCTCATGACCTAGCAACGCGGGTATGCACACGTCATGGACTGGGTCACGTGTTCACACTCCCCGTCGTGCACGGGAGTCGCGCGCCAGCCGTACGGCAGCTGCCTGTCCCACCTTTCTCCCGAGCAGCTGGCCGACGCACTCGCAGCCGTCCGCCCAGGACGGCTGCTCGACCTCCGCGGCACCACGATCGACGGCGAGCTGCTGGCCAGGGTGCTGGCCGCGGCGGAAGGCAGGCCCGGCAGGGCCCGCATGGACCTGGCGCGCTTCACCGGCGAGGCGCGCTTCACCGAGGTGAGCTTCCAGGGCGACGTGTCGCTGGACGGCTCCAGGTTCGACAGGCTCGCCTCCTTCTTCGGCGCCAGTTTCGCGGGCAACGTGTCGTTCAACGGCGCGCGGTTCGCCCGCCAGCTGTCCTTCCACGGGGCGCGGGTGCGCGGGCATGCCGGATTCGACAGGGCGGTGGTGGCCAGCGACGCCCTGTTCGGCCAGGCGGTCTTCGCGCGCGGGCTGTCGGCGGAGCGTGCCAGGTTCGACGGGTTCGCCACGTTCGACGGGGCCGAGTTCGGCGAGCTGGCCACCTTCAGGGGCGCGAGGTTCGGCCGCACGCTGTCGTTCAAGAAGGTGCGGGGGCGGGCGGGCTTCGAGTCGGCTCACTTCGCCTCCGGGGCCTACCTGTCGGCGACCAGGCATCTGGCCGTGACCGGAGCGCGCGTGGACGGCGCGCTCGACCTGGTCGTCGAGGACTGCTCGGTCGACCTGCGCAAGGTCGAGGTCAGGGGCACCACCGCGGTCAGGCTGTCGCGCGCCCACGCCGACATGGAGGCGGCCGTCCTGCGGGGGCCCGCGACGGTGAGCGGGCGGGGCTTCTGCACGATCAGCTCGCTGCGCGAGGCGGTCGCGCCGGACCTGTCGCTGTACAAGCTGGACCTGTCGGCCTGCCGCTTCGCCGGGCTCGCGCATCCCTCGGGGCTGCGGCTGACGGGATGCACCTTCGCCTTCACTCCTCGCGGGGTGCGCTTCAGCCTGCGCTGGCCGCCGCTGCGGTGGTTCTCCAGGCGCAGGGCGCTGGCCGACGAGCACGGCTGGCGTGGCTGGTCCAAGGGCCCCGACGACCCCTCCTCGCCGGACGGCCTGGCCGTGCTCTACGACGCACTGCGCCACTCGCCCGACGACGACGGGACCGCCGCCGACTTCGCCTTCGGCGCGATGGAGATGCGCCGCGCCGCGGGCCGCCGCTGGTGGCTGTCGCTGTACTGGCTGCTGTGCGGGTACGGCCTGCGCACCGGCAGGGCGGTGGCGTGGGGCGTGTTACTGGTGGCGGTCACCGCGGGCGCGGTGCTGTGGACCAGCACCTCCCACGCGGCCAGGCGGGCCTCGACGCCGCGTCCCGCCGTGCCAGGACCCGCCGCGCACCATTGACCGCGAATCAGGGGTTTCCCCGATGCTGCCCCTGGGCGGCCCTTCGTACACTGGAGACCATGCTCATCGACGACTACGTGGCAGGGCTCCACCGGGCGCTCGACGGCCCCAGCGGAGCCAAGCGCGATCTGGTCGTCGAGGCTCGCGACAGCCTGGCCGACACCGCCGAGGCCTACGAGGCGGGCGGGCTGGCCCGGCTGGAGGCCGAGCGGCTGGCGGTCGAGGAGTTCGGCGAGCTGGCCGAGATCGCGCCCGGCTACCAGCGTGAGCTGACCACCACGGCCGGGCGCAGGCTCGCCGCGCTGCTGTTCGTGAGCGTGCCGATGACCACGCTGCTGTGGAGCGTGGTCTGGGCGTTCTTTCCCATGGACGCCGCCGACTGGTCGCTGCGGCCCACGTGGTTCGTTCCCGTGGCCCGCCTGCTCGACGGCTTCCACCTGACCACCGGGGTGCTCGGCGGGCTGACGCTCCTGGCGCTGACCTGGGGCGCCCGCTGGGTGCGCAGACCCGAGCGGCTGACCAGGGTGCTCGCGCTGTGGGTGTGGGCGATGCTGCCGGTCACGCTGCTGCTCAGCGCCGCCCTCCAGTACGGCTCCCACGGCCCCACCGGGTTCACCGCCTTCGTGCCCGGCATGGTCCTGTCGCTGACCACGCCGCTGCTGAACGGCCTGCAGCTCTACGGCGCGGCCCGCTGCCTGCGCATCACCCGGCGGCTTCGGCCCGCCTGAGCCCCGGCTCGAGCACGCTGCCGATCACCCCGGTGAACTCCCGCCAGGCCGACCGCTCGCCCGCGAGTTGCTTGGCCCCCGAGGCGGTCAGCCGGTAGGTGCGCCGCTTGCGCCCGCCGACGGTCGCCCACTCGCTGGCCAGATAGCCGACGCGCTCCAGCCTGCGCAGCGCGGGATAGACGGTGCCGGTCGGGACGGCCAGCGCGCCGCCGCTGCGTTCCGTCAGCGCCTCGATGATGGCGTAGCCGTGCAGTGGCTCGTGCTCCAGCACGGAGAGCAGCAGGGCGTCCATGTGCCCGCGAAGCGCGTCGGGATTCACATCACCCATCCTAGGTCCGCGGTCGTCATGTAGACAGTCTACATGTAGGCTCTCTATATGTAGACAGACACAACGACGGAGTTGATGGGATGGACGTCCTCGACCTGGCCCGGCTGCAGTTCGCGCTGACCGGCAGCCTGCACTTCCTCTTCGTGGTGCTCACGCTGGGCCTGGCCCCCCTCGTGGCGATCATGCACACCCGCTGGGTGCGCTCGGGCAATCCACTGCACGAGCACCTGACCCGCTTCTGGGGCCAGATCTACGTGATCAACTACGCCCTCGGCATCGTCACAGGCCTGGTGATGGAGTTCCAGTTCGGACTGAGCTGGAGCGGCCTGTCGCACTACGCGGGCGACGTCTTCGGCGCGCCGCTGGCCATGGAGACGCTGATCGCGTTCTTCCTCGAGTCGACGTTCCTCGGCCTGTGGATCTTCGGCTGGCACCGGCTGCGCAAGGGCCTGCACCTGGCCTGCATCTGGATCGTCACCCTCACCGCCTACGGCAGCGCCTTCTACATCATGGTCGCCAACTCCTTCCTGCAGAACCCGGTCGGCTCCGTGGTCGACGGCGACCGTCTGCGGCTGACCGACTTCGGCGCGCTGATGACGAACAAAGCGCTGGTCCTGTCCTTCCCGCACGTCCTCGGGGCGGGGCTGGCGGCGGGCGGCTTCGTGGTGATGGGCGCGAGCGCCTACCAGTTGCTCCGCCGTACCGCCTATGCCGAGTTCTTCACCAAGTCGCTGCGCACCGGGGTCGTGGTCTCGGCCGTCGGCGTCCTGCTGGCCGTCGCCACCGGCTACGCGCAGTTCGGCGTGGTCCAGGAGGGCAAGTTCAACGGCAACACGGGAGCGGCCACCGGGCTCGGCTTCATGGTCCTGATCGGCGAGCTGCTGCAGCTCGTCGTCCTGCTCATGCTGCTGCCCGTCATCTACTGGCTGCCCCGCTGGCGATGGACGCACCCCATCCTGATGATCATGACGCCGCTGCCCTTCCTCGCCGCCGTCTTCGGCTGGATGGCCCGAGAGATCGGCCGCCAGCCCTGGATGATCTGGGAGCGGCTCACCGTCGCCGACGCCATGTCGCCAGGGCTGACCTCGGGCATGGTCACCGCGTCGCTGATCGGCTTCACCGCGGTGCTCGGCCTGCTCGCCGTCGTCGACTACGTCCTCATCGCCCGGGTCGTACGGCGCGGCCCCGGCGATCTCGCCCTCGGCGCCTGGCCCCTCGCCACCACCCCCGCGCCCGTCCGCATGGAGGTCTGACGTGACTCCTCCGCTCCCTGAAGGGAGCGGCTTCTCGCTAAGCCGCTTCCGCCCGGCGAAGGGCAAGCCCTGCCCTGAGAATGTTCGTGGCCGCGTTCACGTCGGCGTGCGCGGCATGCCCGCACGCCGTACAGGCGAACTCAGCCTGTGTGGGGCGGTTTTCTCGCGCGCAGTGCCCGCAACGGGCGCACGTGCGGGAGGTGTTGGCGGGATTCACTGCGATCAGCTCTCGACCGGCGCTTTCAGCCTTGTGCGCGAGGACCGCAAGGAACACCCCCCA
This sequence comes from Nonomuraea sp. bgisy101, assembly GCF_057708945.1. NCBI lineage: Bacteria > Bacillati > Actinomycetota > Actinomycetes > Streptosporangiales > Streptosporangiaceae > Nonomuraea > Nonomuraea sp. bgisy101. The sequence goes on along the minus strand of NZ_JBYITD010000024.1, from coordinate 104,612 downwards.
ACCCGCGTCGAGAATGCTCCGGTTGAGGCCGGACTTGGCGGCGACCATCCGGCCGGGCTGTTCGAGAGTGCCGGCAGCGGAGTGGGTCATGTTGGTGATCGGCAGGTCTTCGTAGACGATCACGTCGTAGTCGAGGACCAGCGCGTTCGCGGCCTTGTGCGCACCGTCCAGGCGCTGACGGCGGACCTTGGCGTGCAGGGCGGCGAGCTGGGAGACCACCTTACGGCGGCGGTTGGATCTGGGCTTCTTCCGGGCCAGGTCCCGCTGGGTGGCGGCGAGCAGGTCGGCGGAGACTGCCAAGTGACGGGGGTTGGCCAGGTGGTCACCATCGCTGGTCGTGACGAGCGAGGCCACGCCCATGTCGATCCCGGCCACCGCGCCGGTCGCCGGGAGCGGCTGGGCGGGCACACCGTCGCACGACAGGATCACGTACCAGCGGGAGCCTTCCCGCTTCACGCTGATCGTTTTCACGGTGCCCCGGACCGGGCGGTGCTGGTGTACGCGTATGTGCCCGATGCCCTGCAACCGCACGTAGGTGGTGGTGGGGTGCTCGGGCTGGGAGTCCCAGCGGCAGCCGTCGCCGTCTTTGGGCCACTCCACCGTGTCGAACCAGCCGCGCCCCTTGAAACGCGGGAAGCCCGGCGCACGGCCCTCGCGGACCCGCTTGAAGAACGACGCGTACGCCTTGTCCAGGCGGCGCAGGGTGGCCTGCTGGGAGGAGAACGACCAGCGCGCCTGCCCGTCCGGGTCGTCGGCGCGGATGTGCTTCACTCGGCCGACTGCTCGCCGTACCGGACGGTCACACCCGCCTTGCGGAAGGCCGTTCGCCGGTGCTCCAGCGCGGCGTTGTACAGCTGGCGGTGGTCTTCCAGGCACTGGGCCAGCGCGGCGGCCTGCTTGACGGTGGGGCGCAGCAGGAACTTGAACGACCTACGCACGGCGACCTGCCCCGGGCCGCTCAGCCTGCGCCTGGATGTAGCGCTGCACCGTCACCCGCCCGCCGAGGACCGGGCGGCGGTACTTCGGGCACCACACGACGTGGTACCCGAGGTCGTACGCCGCACCGGGAGAGGTGCGCAGCTGACGAGTCACCCGATCATTACAACACCGTCATGCATCTAACAACTCAGAGAATGGAGATTCTGATGCGCGGACCTGGCAGGTCAGAGCACGCTCGGGCCTTGGCGGCCCTCCCTCTCCCGATTCCCCCGTCGTCCAAAGGCGACGGTCCCCTCGGGAGTATCTGATGGAAGTCGTCTGGCTCGTCGTCTTCGCCGCCCTGCTGGCGGGCTACTTCGCCCTGGAGGGCTTCGACCTGGGGGTGGGGCTGCTGCTGGCCGGACGCCCCCAGGAGCGCAGGGACCGCATGGTCGCCGCCATGGCGCCGTTCGTGCTGGCCAACGAGGTGTGGCTGGTGGCGGTCGCGGGCGTGCTGTTCGGCGCGTTCCCGCTGCTGGAAGGGGAGGTGATCTTCGCGCTCTACCCGTTCGTCGTGGCGATGCTGCTGGGCTGGGTCGTGCGCGACGCGGGCCTGTGGTTCCGCCGCAGGATCGAGGGTCCGGCATGGCGCGGCTTCTGGGACCTGATGATCTCGCTGGGCTCGCTCGTGCTCGCCTTCGGGTGGGGCATGGCCATCGCCTCCATGGCGGGGCTGCCGTGGCCGGCGGGGATCGCCGCCGGCGCCCTCACCACCGCGCTGTTCGCCTTCCACGGAAGGACCTTCCTGGCCTGGCGGCAGGCCAGGGGCACCGGCCGCGGTCTGGCGCTGTCCGCCCTGGCCGCCGCCGCGCCCGTCATCGTGCTGCTGGCGGCCGCCGCCCCGCACCTGCTGGACAACGCCGCGCCCGCAGGGACGCTGAATGTGCTCAGTCTCATGGTCGTGCCGTTCGCGCCCGTCATGGTAGGCGCGCAAGTATGGGTGTGGCGCACCTTCCGGCCAGTCAAGGGCGCCGACCGCATCCCGTCGTTCTTCTAGAGGACTCGTTGCACAAGGACCTTCTGCGGCTCATGCGAGCCGAGCGCGCGGTGCGCACGCACCTGACCGTCACCATGGCCGCCGCCGTGACCGCGGGTCTTCTCGTGCTGGTCCAGGCCGAACTGCTCGCCGGGGTGCTGTCGGGCAGGTTCACCACCGCGGCCCTGTCGGCGCTGGCGGCGGTGGTAGGGCTGCGCGGCCTGCTCGGCTGGGCGCAGGGCATCTTCGCGGCGCGGACCTCCACGGGAGTGAAGTCCGCGCTGCGCCACCGGCTGCTGGCCAGGCTGCAGGAACTCGGGCCCGCCCGCCTGACGGGACACCGCTCGGGCGAGCTCGTCACGCTCACCGGCCGCGGGCTCGACGCGCTCGACCCCTACCTGACCGGGTACCTGCCCGCGATGGCGGTGGCGGGCGTGGTGCCCGTCGCCGTTCTCATCAGGCTCTTCGCCGCCGATCTCACCAGCGCGCTCATCGTGCTGGTCACGCTGCCGCTCATCCCGATCTTCGGAGCGCTCGTCGGCATGCACACCAAGGCGGTGACCGAACGGCAGTGGCGGGCGCTGTCCAGGCTGGGCGGGCACTTCCTCGACGTCGTGCGCGGCCTGCCCACCCTGCGCGCCTTCGGCAGGGCCCGCTACCAGGCGACCGTCATCCGGCAGGTGGCCGACGCGCACAGATCCGCGACGATGCGGACCCTGAGGGTCGCCTTCCTGTCCTCGCTGGTGCTCGAACTGTGCGCGTCGCTCTCGCTGGCGCTGGTCGCGGTGCCGATCGGGCTGCGCCTGCTCGGCGGGTCGCTCGACCTGACGACGGCGCTGCTGGTGCTGCTGCTGGCACCCGAGGCGTACCTGCCGTTGCGGATGATGGGGACCCGTTTCCACGCCTCCATGGAGGGCGTCGCGGCCGCCGACGCCGCCTTCGCCGTCCTGGACGACACCGCCGATCCTTCGCAGGAGACCCAGGAGCGGGCCGGCGCCCGATCACCTCGGCCAGGGCCGGCCTCCGAGAGCGCCCCTCACCCTGTGCCGGCCTCCGAGAGCCACCCTCGTCCGGAGAGGACCTCCGAGAGCCCGCCCGAGATCCGCCTGGAGAACGTCACCGTGCGCTATCCCGGCCGCGACGACCCCGCGCTCCAGGACGTCAGCCTCGTCATCACCCCTGGCGAGCGCGTGGCGCTGGTCGGCGAGAGCGGCGGAGGCAAGAGCACGCTGCTCCACCTGCTGCTCGGCTTCGTCCAGCCCACCGAGGGTCGCGTTCTCGTCGACGGCGCCGACCTCGGTGACCTCGACCAGGCCGCGTGGCGCGACACACTGGCGTTCGTGCCCCAGCGCCCGCACCTGTTCGCCACCTCCGTCGCCGACAACATCCGCCTCGGCGCCCCCTCGGCCTCCCTCGACCGCGTACGGCAGGCCGCCAGGGCCGCGCACGCCGACGAGTTCGTGAGCGCCATGCCCGGCGGCTACGACACGCTCGTCGGCGAGCGCGGCGCGAACCTGTCGGCGGGCCAGCGGCAGCGGCTGGCCCTCGCCCGCGCGTTCTGCAGGCCGGACACCGCCGTGCTGCTGCTCGACGAACCCACCGCGAGGCTCGACGGGCGCAGCGAGGCCGCGGTGGTCGCCGCCACGGCCGAGCTGAGCGACCGCCGCACCGCGGTGATCGTCGCCCACCGGCCAGCGATGATCGACCTGGCCGATCGGGTGATCCGCATCCACGAGGGCCGCGTGGTCTCCGACACCGCCGCCTCCTCCTCCGGCCGTCCTCCAGGGCCGGGCGGAGGACGATCATGCGACGGGGACACGGGGAAGGCGCGGACGGCGGCGCAGGCGGGAGACGAGCGATGACCACCACGCGGCAACCGGGGACGCCGGCCACCACGCGCAGGCGGATGAGCGCCCGCGTGGTGTGGGCCGTGCTGGCGGGCGCGGCGGCCGAGCTGGCGGGCGTGGGGCTCACCGCGTCGGCGGCCTGGCTCATCACCACGGCCGCCCAGCAACCGCCGCTGGCCGCGCTGAGCGTGGCGATCGTGGCGGTGCGGGCGTTCGCGACCAGCAAGGGCGTCTTCCGCTACGCCGAACGCCTCACGGGGCACGACGTCGCCCTTCGCGCCCAGGCCGCCACCCGCGAACGCCTCTACGAGTCGCTCATCCCGCCCAAGCAGCCCAGGCACGGGGGCGCCGACCTGCTCAGCAGGATGGTCGACGACACCGACGCCGTGCAGGACCTGCTCGTGCGCTGCCTGCTGCCCGCGACGGCCGCTCTCATCACCGGCGTGACCGCCGTCGTCGTCGCGTTCGCCGTCCATCCCGGCACCGCGCCGGTGCTCCTGGCGGGGCTCGTGGTGGCGGGCGTGCTCCTTCCCGCGGGTACGGCCGCCGCCGCCCGCCGCTGGTCGGCGCGCATCGCCCCGGCCAGGGCGGCGCTCGCCGAACGGGTGGCAGACCTGGTGCACGGCTCGGCCGACCTGGCCGCCTACGGCGCGGGAGGCCGGGCGCTGACCGACGCGCTCGACGCCGACGCCGCCCTGTCCTTCCTCGAACGCCGCCAGGCCCGCGTCCACGCGGCGGCGCTGGCGGTCGGCGTGCTGGTGCAGGGGCTGACGGTGGTCGCGATCGTGTGGCTGGCGCAGAGCACGGGCGCGGGCAGCGTCGCGACGGCCGTCCTGGCGTTGACGGCGCTGGTCTCCTTCGAGCCCGTGCTCCCGCTGGCCGCCGCGGGGGAGCGGTACGCGGGGATCGCCGCCGCGCTGCGCCGGTTGAAGGAGATCGGGTCGGTTCCGCCGGCCGTGACCGAACCCGCCGCGCCCGCCGCGTTGCCGGACGGGCCGCTGACCGTCGAGATCGACGACCTGGTGGTACGGCACGCCAGGCCCGCCGCCCCGAACCCGGCGTCGGCGGAAGGTCAGGGGACGGACGCGCGAGGCACGCCGGCCGCGGCGGTCGACGGGGTGAGCCTGACGCTGACGCCGGGCAAGCGGGTCGCGCTCGTGGGACCCAGCGGCGCGGGCAAGAGCACCCTGCTGGCCGCGTTGATGCGCCTGGTCGAGCCCGAGTCGGGGGCGATCAGGGTCAACGGCGTCGACATCGCCGACCTCGACTCCGACGACGTCCGGACGCTGATGACCGGCCTCACCCAGGACCCCTACATCTTCCAGACCACCCTGCGCGACAACCTTCGCCTGGCCGGCCCCGCCTCCACGCCCGACGAGCGGGAGCAGGCCGTGCGCAGGGCCAGGCTGGACCGCTGGGTGGCGCGCACCGGCTGGGACGCCGAGCTCGGCGAGGACGGCAGGACGGTCTCCGGTGGCCAGCTGCAGCGCCTGGCCCTGGCCAGGGCCCTGCTGTACGACCCGCCCGTGCTGCTGCTCGACGAGCCCGCCGAGGCGCTCGACGAGGCGACCGCCGACGAGCTGATGACCGACCTGCTCGACGTGACGCACGGCCGTACGACGCTGCTCGTCACCCACCGGCTCAAGGGACTAGAGCACGTGGACGAGATCGTGGTGCTGGAGCAGGGGCGGGTCGTCCAGCGCGGGCACCACGACGACCTGGTCAGCGAGCCTGGCTACTACCGGGATCTGTGGCAGTCGGAGGCCCTGGTCTCGGGATGATCTCAACTATGTGCTGAAATCAAGGCACTTCTTGCATGTGTGAGATTTGTCCCGCGAATGTTCTCCCGTACAGATATGAGGGGGACACCGGATGCGGGGCCGGACGACGTGGGTGGTCAAGCGTGCGGCCGCCGAGCCCCTGCTCCCGCTGACGGCGTTCGCGGCGATCCTGCTGGCCACCACCACGCTGGTGTCGTTGGCGATCTCCATCTCCTCGGTGGTCGACGTCGGCGTCCGCTGGAGCGTGACACAGGCCGACCGGGCCAGGACCTCGGCCGAGGTCACCACGTGGGTCAAGCGCGAGAGCTTCGCCCAGGCCGACGCCGCCGTCCGCGCCCAGGCGGCGGAGTCCTTCCCCCGGTTCGCGCCACGCGTCGTCTCCGTCATCAAGTCCGGCCCCTACCAGGGCGAGGACGGAGAGCGGCTGCTCTTCGGCACCCGCTCCGATCTGGAGACCGGCGCCGAGCTGCTCCAGGGCACGTGGGCGCGCCCCGGCGCGGAGCCACTGCAGGCGACGCTGCCGCAGGAGACGGCGCAGCGGCTGGGGGTCAGCGCGGGCCAGGAGCTCACGGTACGGCGCCGCGAGGCGGACCAGCCGCTGACAGTGCTGGTCACCGGCGTGTTCGCCACGCCCGACGGCCTCCATCCCCCTGCCGACGACGCGCTCATGGTTCCAGGGGAGACGTTCCTGGCGAGGTTCGCCGACCAGGTGCTCGGCTACTGGCATGTCACCCCCGACCTGAAGAACATCGCCACCGGCGACCTCGCCCCCCTCTCGGCGGCGGCCGCGGGCCTGCCCGACCGGCTCAAGGCCCGCCCCGCCTGCGCCGACTGCACGGTGCGCGAGGAGCTGTCGACCTATCTCGCCCAGCTCGACCGCAGCGCGCTGGTCGGCCAGTCGACCATGCTGGTGCCGGTGCTCCAGCTGCTGATCCTGGCCGGGTACTCGCTGATGCTCACCGCCAGGATGCTGGCCGAGGGCCGCCGCATGGAGATGGCGCTGCTGCGCGCCCGAGGCGCGGGCATGGGCGGGCTGGTGTCGCTGAGCATGACCGAGGCACTGCTGATCGCGCTGCCGAGCGTGGTGATCGCCCCCTTCGCCGCCCCGCACGTCCTCAACGGCGTCAGCGGCCTGCTGTGGGCGCAGGCGGGAGCCGTACGGGTGCCCGCCGCGCCCGAACCGGTCACGTTCGCGATCGCGGCGGCCGCGGCGCTGGCCGGCGCCGCGCTGCTGGCCGCCTCCGCCGCGCGCAGCGCCCGCCGTACCTATGTCGAGGAACAGGCCGCGCGCGGCCGCGGCGACCGCGGGGGCGTGCTGGCCAGGGCAGGCGGCGACATCGCCCTGCTCGTGGTGGCCGGCCTGGCCGTCTGGCAGCTCACCAGGTACGGCTCGCCCGTCACCGCGACCGCCGGGGGTGGGCTCGGCATCGACCCCATGCTCGTCACCGGCCCGGCGCTGGCCCTGCTCAGCGGCGGCATGCTCGGCATGCGCCTGGTGCCGTGGACGTCAGGGCTCGTCGCGAGGCTCACCTCGCGCCGTGCCACGCTGGCCCCCGCTCTCGGCGCGTGGCAGGTCAGCCGCCGCCCGCTGCGCTACGTCGGCCCCGCCCTGCTGCTGACCATGGCCGTGGCCATCGGCGTGCTGTCGATCACCACGACGACCACGTGGGAGTCGTCGCAGCGCGACCAGGCCGGCCACAGGGTAGGCGCCGACCTGCGGATCTCCCCTGCCACGGGGCCGGGCGAGGTGGGCGGGCTCGGCGCCGGCAGGGTGTACGCGAGCCTGCCGGGCGTCAGCGCCGTCAGCCCCGCCGTCCGCGACTCGGTGTCGATCGGGTCGGGCTCGGCCGAACTGCTCGCGCTCGACGCCGACCGGCTCGACACCGTCATGAACCTGCGCGAGGACCTGTCGGCCGTCTCCCTGGCCGCCATGGCGGAGGGGCTCACAGCGGGAAGGCCCACGCTTCGCGCGGTCCCCGTTCCCGGCACGCCCTCCGAGCTCGCCGTGATCGTGCGCACGCGGGCGCCCGCCCCTCTGAAGGCCGAGCTCCTGATCAGCGACGCCGAAGGCGTGCGCTGGCGGCTCGACCTGGCCGACAGGGCAGCTGCCGGCGAGCGGGCGCTGGTCGCCGACCTGGCCGCGCTCGCCGGCAGGGCAGGCAGGATCGCCTATCCGCTCGCCGTGCGCGGCCTCACCTTCGGCGAGACGCCCGCACCCGTCGTGGTCGCCGCGCTCAGGGCGGGCGGCCACGACGTCCAGCCCCCCGGCGACCTGGCATGGGCCGGGTTCGAGCAGGTCGGCAGGTTCCAGGGCAGCGGGGTCGGCGACGGCGGCGTCAAGGAGGTCACGACGGGGCAGGGCGGCCTGTTCGGCATCGACGCCGTGCCCGAACGCGGCAAGGCGGTGGTGCTGGCCGTACCGCCCGGTACGCCGTCGCAGCGGCTGTTCGGCGGCACCGTCGGCGGTCGGGCGACGCTGCCCCAGCCGCTGCCCGTCGTCGTCACCGACGAGCTGGCCGCCGAGGAGAAGCTCTCGGTCGGCATGAGGCTGTTCCTGCCGTTCGACGCCACCACCTCGGCGCTCATCGTGGTCGCCGTCGTCGACAGCCTGCCCGGCATGACCGTCGGCGAGCCCGGCGTCCTCGTCGACCTGCCCACGCTCGCCGACAGGAACATCCTCACCGTCAACGCGCCGCCCAGGGTCACCGAATGGTGGGCGGCCGCCGAGGACGGCGACCCCGGCGCCGCCACGCGAGCGCTCGCCGCTCACCCCGGCTGGAGCGCGCGCGTCCTCGACCGGCAGAGCGTCTTCACCGAGCTGCGCGACGACCCGCTGGCCGGCGGCCTGCAGAGCGCGCTGCTGATCGGCTTCGTCGCCGCGGTCATCTTCGCCGGGCTCGGGTTCGCGGTCAACGCCGCGGTCGCCGCCCGTGAACGCTCGGCCGAACTCGGCCTCCTGCACGCGCTCGGCGTCACCTTCCGCCAGGTGCTCGGGCTGCTCGCGGTCGAGCAGACGTTCCTGATCGGGCTCGGCCTGGCGGGCGGCACCCTGCTCGCCGGCGGCATGGCGGCCGTCGTGGTGCCGCACCTGGTGTTGTCAGGGCAGGTCACGGCGGTGACCCCGCCCGTGCGGCTGGACATCCCCTGGGTCCAGACCGCCGTCCTGCTCGCGGTCATCGCGGCGGGCCTGTTCGCGATCGTGGCCGCGCTCGCGGGCTCGCTGCGTCGTCGCGGCCTGGCGCAGGCCAGGCACATCGGGGAGGACGCATGACCGCCATCCGGCTCGCGGCCCGCCTGACCCTGCTGCATCGGGGCATCGCCGCGCTGCTCGGCGTCCTCGTGCTCAGCATGACGCTGCTGGGCGGGGCGCTGCCGAGGGTGTTCGAGGACTCCTACGAGCGCTCGCTGCTGCAGGCCGTCCGCGAGACCAGGCCCGAGCTGCTGGAGATCGCCGTGGACGCGCAGTCGGTCGCGGTCGGCGCCCGCCCCGCCGACGCCGCCGCGCTGGCCACGCGCATGGACGCGCTGCGCAAGGCCATGCCGCCCGCCCTCGCCTCGCTGGTCGGCGAGGTGAAGTACGGGGTGAGCACCAACCGCCTCAGGCTCGTCGGCCACGTCGGGCGCGAGCCGCGCGCCGACAACTTCGTCGACCTGGCGTGGAACACCGGCGCGGCCAAGCGGGTCCGCTACGTCAAGGGCGTCCCTCCCTCGAACGTCACCACGGGCCCCAACCCGCTCACCGAACGGTCGACGCCCAACCCCCGGCAGGACGCGGCCCTCACCGTCCTGATGGCCAGGCCCCAGCTCACCACCGTCGAGGTCGGCCTGCCCGAGGACGTCACCGAACAGATGGGGCTCGACGTCGGTGCCACGATCGTCTCGGCGGGCGGGCTCCTCATCAAGGTCACAGGCCTGTACGAGCCGATCGACCCCGCCGACCCGTTCTGGTCGGTGTTCCCCTCGATGGCCCGCGTCTACATTCCCAACCCGGCCGCCAACGCCGCCTCGTTCGTGGTCACGGGCCTGGCCGACCAGAAGGTCGTGGCGGCGCTCAGCCAGGTCAGGGAGCGGATGAACTACCGCTGGGGGTTCTCCGCCGTGCCCTCGGCGTTCACCGTCGAGGCCGCTCCCCGGCTCGGGGCCGCGCTGGACGCCTTCACGGCGGCGGCGCGCCGGATGTCGACGCCGGTCATGCCGTACAAGGTGACCAGCAGGCTGCCCGCGACGACCGACGACTTCCTCGGCAAGCTGGGCGCCACCCAGACCCTCATGGGGCTGCAGCTCGCCGGGCTGTTCGCGGTCGCGTTCGGGGTGGTGGCGCTGGTGCTCGGCCTGCTGCTCGGCCGCGTCGCCGCCGGCCTGGTGGCCGCCAGGGCCAGGGCCGCCTCGACGGCCCAGTTCGCGGCCGTCGGCGCGGCGGTGATCCTCTTCGCCGTCGTCCCCGGGGCGGCGCTGGGCTTCGCGCTGTCCAGGCTGGCGCCCGGCCTGGACACGACGATGTCGCTGCTGGCGGCACCCGCGCTGGTCCTCGCCACCTTCCTGTACGGCATGGGCCACCTCCTCGTCGTCCACCGCGGCCCGCTGGTCGAGCGGCGCGACGACCTCGTCGTCAGGCCGTTCACACCGCGCAGGCTCGTCGCCGACCTCCTCGTCGTCCTCCTGGCGGCGGTGGCCGCCTACCTCGCGATCAGCCGCGGCGTGACGGCCGCCCCGCCAGGGTCGGGCGGCGACCCGCTCCTGGTGGCGGCGCCCACCGCCGTCGCGCTCGCCTGCGCGCTGGTCCTGCTGTGGGGTTACCCGTACCTGCTGCGCCTGTTGTCCCTCGCCGCGGCCAGGAGCAGGCGCCCGGTGCTGTTCCTCGCGGTCGCGGCGGCCGCCCGCTCCAGGACCGCCGCCACGCTGCCCGCGCTGATCCTGGTGCCCGCGCTCACGCTGTCGGTCTACAGCGCGCTCACGCTCGACTCGCTCGCCGAGGGGCAGCGCGCCGCCGCCTGGCAGCGGACCGGCGCCGACGCCAGGGTGTCGGTCGGGGAGGGCGCCATCTCGCCGGAGGCGATCGAGCAGGTGCGCGGGCTGCCAGGTGTGCGGGAGGTCATCCCCTTCGAGCTGCGCGCGGGTCGCCTGTCCGGCGGCACGCTCGCCTTCACCTACCTGCGGTTGGACACCGCCGCCTACGCACGGAGCCTCGCCGACGCCCCGCCCGCCGTGTCGGTGCCCGTCACGGCCGTCAACAGGGCCGCCGACAGGTCCGCGGCGACCGCCAAGGGCTCCGCGGCCCCCGTCCTGGTGACCAGGGGCCTGGGCACGGCACGGGCCAGGCCGATCGTGCTGTCGGGCAACGACGCCGCCCCCGTCGTGGTCGACCACGTGGGCCACATCGAGCGCTTCCCCGGTGTCGAGCCCGCCGGCGAGTTGCTCGTCCTGCCCACCTCGGTGCTGCCGGAGGAGAAGGCGCCGCTGCGCCCCAACGAGCTGTTCGTCTTCGGCGAGGGGATCAATGCGGCCGATCTGGAGAAGGCGCTCGGCGCGTGGGCCGTGGCCGGCACCCGCGAGGCGGACCTGGCCGCGATCGTGTCCACCCCGCTCACCAGGACGATCACGCTGGCCTTCCGGCTGTCGGCCCTCGCGCTCGCCGTCTACTCGCTGCTGGCCGTATGGGTGACGGTCGTCGCGGGCGCCGCCGAGCGGCGGCGCAGCATCTCCTACCTGTCGACGATGGGCATGTCGGGCAGGCAGGCACAGGCGATCACGCTCGGCGAGGTGTCACCCCTGGTGATCACGGCGGGGGTCGCGGGCATCCTGCTCGGCACCGCCTACCCCGCGGTCTTCGGCGGGGGAGTGGATCTGAGCGACTACGCGGGCGGGCTGCCCGTCGGCTACTCCGTCACCTGGACGACCCCGCTCCTGCTGGGCGCGGGTGTCACCGTGGCCGCGCTGCTCGGCGCCGTCGGGCACGTCGCCGCATCCGGCAGGCGCGGCGTCGGAGTGGCGCTGCGGGCGGGGGAATGAGCGTGTAATGCTTGAGGTTCTAAAAAGAGCAAGTTTGACGACGATATGAGGAGCCACTTGTGGCGACCATCGAAGTAACCGACCAGAACTTCAACGACATCGCCGACAAGGGGATCGTCCTGCTCGACTTCTGGGCGGCGTGGTGCGGCCCGTGCCGTACGTTCGGGCCGATCTTCGAGAAGGCTTCCGAGAAGCACGCCGACGTGACGTTCGGGAAGATCGACACCGAGGCGCAGCCCGGCCTGTCGGAGGGATTCGAGATCACCTCCATCCCGACGATCATGGCGATCCGTGACGGCATCGTCGTCTTCGCCCAGCCGGGCGCGCTGCCCGCGCCCGCGCTCGAGGACCTCATCGGGCAGGTCAAGGCGCTCGACATGGACGCCATCAGGGCGGAGCTGGCCCAGGAGATGGGCACCGCCTCCGAGCAGAACTAGAACCGGACTCCCGGAGCCCTCGCCCGCATGGGGTGAGGGCTCCGCCGCTTTGTCAGCGCAGGACGCCGACGCCCGCGTAGCCGATCGAGCTGGCGCTGTCACCGACCAGCGGCGGCTGCTCGGGACGCCAGTCCTTGGGGAAGACCAGGCCGGGCTCGACCAGCTCGTAGCCGTCGAAGAAGCGCCTGATCTCCTCCTCGGTGCGCAGCCTGAGCGAGGCGGTGGCGCGCTCGTAGATCTGCAGCGCCTCGGGCGTGGTGTCCGGCTTGGCGTCGATGGCGTGGCTGATGACCAGGTGGCTGCCCGGCACGCTCGCCTCCCTCAGCGCGCCGACGACGGGATAGGCCTCCGTGTCGGGCAGGAAGTGCAGGACGGCGAGCATCAGGAACGCCACAGGACGCCTGAAGTCGATCAGTTCGCCGAGCTCGACGAGGAGCTTGCCCGGCTCGCGGACGTCCCCGTGCAGGATGTCGACGTTCGTCCCGTCGGCCAGCAGCGCCCTGCCGTGCGCGCAGACGACGGGGTCGTAGTCGACGTACACGACCCTCGCGCCCGGCGCGCTCTCATGGGTGTTGCCCTGAGTGGGCAGGCCCGAGCCCAGGTCGACGATCTGGTCGACACCCTGGCTGACCAGGTGGCGTACGGCGCGGCCGAGGAAGGCGCGGTTCTCCTTGGCCGACCGTCTGGTCTCGGGGAAGAGCTGGAGGATCTGCTCGGCGGCGGCCCTGTCGGCGGCGAAGTTGTTCTTGCCGTCGAGGTAGTAGTCGTACATCCGCGCGACGTTGGGGACGCTCGGGTCCACTCCCTCGGGGGCCGGCTGACCATCCACGATTACTCCACACCTGGGTGACGTTGTCCTGGCGATCATAGAAGACGATTCGGTTTCATGTCCGCCGTACCGCGGACAACCAGGAGGTCCGCGGCACCAGGGGAAGCGGGCCGCGGCCCCCAGGGGAAACCGAGCGCCCGCCCCCTGAGTGAGGGAGCGGGCGCGTGGCGTGGCGGGGTCAGACCGACCGGTACAGCTCCGCCACCCGGAAGGCCAGGTCCAGCGACTGGCTCCGGTTGAGGCGGGGGTCGCACGCCGTCTCGTAGCGCAGCGAGAGGTCGTCCTCGACGATCTCCTGCCCGCCGCCGACGCACTCGGTCACGTCGTCACCGGTGAACTCGATGTGGATGCCGCCGGGGTGCGTGCCGAGCGCCCTGTGCACCTCGAAGAAGCCGGCCACCTCGTCCAGCACGTCGTCGAGCCGCCTGGTCTTGTGCCCGCTCGGGGCCTCGAACGTGTTGCCGTGCATGGGGTCGCAGATCCACGCCACCTGGGCGCCGGACGCGGTCACCTTCTCCACCAGCACCGGCAGGTGCTCGCGGATCTTGGACGCGCCCATCCGCGTGATGAACGTCAGCCGCCCCGCCTCGTTCTTCGGGTTCAGCTTGTCGACCAGCGCGAGCGCCTCCTCGGGCGTCGTCGTGGGGCCGAGCTTGACGCCGATCGGGTTGCGGATGCGGGAGAAGAACTCCACGTGCGCCCCGTCGAGCTGGCGGGTCCGCTCGCCGATCCAGACCATGTGCGCCGACACGTCGTACGGCAGGCCGGTGCGCGAGTCGACCCTGGTGAGCGCCCTGTCGTAGTCGAGGATGAGCGCCTCGTGCGAGGAGTAGAACTCCACCGTGTGGAACTCCTCGGGGTCGGCGCCGCAGGCCCGCATGAACGCCAGCGCCTGGTCGATCTCCCTGGCCAGCTGCTCGTAGCGGCGCCCGGCAGGCGACTCGGCCACGAAGTCCTGGTTCCACGCGTGCACCTGGCGCAGGTCGGCGTAGCCGCCCTTGGTGAAGGCGCGGGCGAGGTTGAGCGTGACGGCCGAGGAGTGGTAGGCGCGCAGCAGCCGCCACGGGTCGGGCTTGCGTGAGTCGGCGGTGAACTCGAACCCGTTGACCATGTCGCCGCGGTAGGCGGGCAGTTCCACGCCGTCGCGGACCTCGGTGCCCTTGGAGCGGGGCTTGGCGAACTGTCCCGCGACGCGGCCGATCTTCACGACCGGGACCTTGGCGGCGTAGGTGAGCACGATCGCCATCTGGAGCAGTGTCTTGAGCTTGTTGCGGACGTTGTCGGCGGTCGCGCCGGCGAACGTCTCGGCGCAGTCGCCGCCCTGCAGGACGAAGGCCTCGCCCCTGGCCACGGCGGCCAGCTGGTCCTTCAGCTGGTCGCACTCGCCCGCGAAGACCAGCGGTGGCAGTCCGCCGAGCTCGGCGACCACTTTCTCGAGCTCGCTGCGGTCGGGCCAGTCCGGCTGCTGGGCCGCGGTCATGGTTCGCCAGGAATCAAGGTTGCTCACGGCATACGAGGGTATTCCACCAGCCCCCCGCACGCCGACCTCGGCGTCCACGTTGTGAGAACGTGGCGGCGCCGGTGGCCGTGACCGTGTCCCCGAAAGGCCAGCGGGGCCGGACCTGCGCGCGCGGCCGTCCTGTCATGTCACCTGGTGGCCACATGTTCGGGACGGACGCCGTTGCCGATGAAGGTCCTGGCCAGGTTGTTGAGCAAGGGGACGCGCGTCAGGTCGGGCACCCGGGTGAGCCGCAGCGAACCCGACAGCGCGGGCGCGATCAGCCGCCTCTGCGCCACCTGCTGGGCCAGCTGCGTCACCCTGGTCGGGAACATGCGCCGCCGCTGGACCTCGCGCACCGCGGAGGGACCCTCCGCGAGGATGATGTTGGCCGTGGCGACCGCGTCCTGGACGGCCAGGTTGATCCCCACACCGAACACCGGTGTCATCGCGTGCGCCGCGTCGCCGATGCACAGGAATCCTGGCCGATACCAGCGGCGCAGCCGGTTGAGCGCGACGGTGAGGGTGCTGACGTCCTCGAAGCTCTTGAGCAGCGTGACCCGCTCGCCGAGGAACGGCAGCAGCCGGCCCACCTGGCGGCGCAGTTCCTCGATGCCCGCGGCGCGCAGCCGCTCGGCCCCGCCCTTGGGGACGACGTAGCCGAGCTGCCAGTAGGTCTCCCTGTTGATCGTGGCCATGAGCCGGCCCGGCGAGACGCGCAGGAAGGTGTCGCCGGGGTCGGTGTCCTCACGGGGCATCCTGAACCAGACGACGTCCATCGGCACGCCGAACTCCTTCGGCACCAGGCCCGCCGCCTTGCGCAGGACCGAGCCGCGGCCGTCGGCCGCGACCGTGAGGTCGGCCCTCAGCTCGTGCTCGCCGTCCTCGTCGCGGTACCGCAGGCCGCGCACGGCCCCGCCCTCGCGGATCAGCCCGTACGCCTCGGCGTTCATGAGCAGCCGGAACGACGGATACTTCGCGGCCTGGGAGGTGAGGAGGTCGAGGAAGTCCCACTGCGGGACGAAGGCGATGTAGTCGTAGCGTCCCGGTAGGCCGCGCAGGTCGGCCAGGTGACTGACCCCCGTGTCTGTCACCAGGTCGAGCCCGTACGCCTTGCGGTGCGGAATGCGGTGGAACTCCTCGGCCAGGCCCAGTTCGTCGAGCACCTGGAGGGTCGAGGGGTGGATCGTGTCCCCCCTGAAGTCGCGGAGGAAGTCGGCGTGCTTCTCCAGCAGCGTCACCTCGACGCCCGCTCTGGCCAGCAGCAGGGCGAGCATCGCGCCCGCCGGGCCGCCGCCTGCTATCACACAGCGCATAAATTCATCATGCGTTGAGATCCGTGGATGCGCAAGGGGCGCTCACATGAGGTCGGGCGGCGTCCCGTACCGGCTGCTCCATGCCTGGTACGGCAGGCTGCGGGCAGCGACGGCCCGGTGCGCGGACACGGCGGCGGCCAGCACGGTCGCCGACTGCGCGGCCACAGGACCCGCGGTGCGCCAGAGCAGCACGTGCCGCATCCAGAGCGGATTCCCCCTGAGGGGCAGCACGGTCACGGCGGGCCCCGCGTCGTAGAGCGCCTGGCAGGCCGACACCGCGTGCCCCGCGCCGACCAGCTCGCGCCGCACCCCCGCCTCCACCATCTGGTAGCGCGCCCGCGGTGAGAACCCCGCCGCCGCGCAGGCCTCCAGCAGGTGCTCGGGCCAGCCCATACCGTCCGACGGAGGCAGCACCCATTGCTCGCCTGCCAGCTCCGCCAGGTCCACCTCGTCGCGGCCCGCCAGCGGATGCCCCGACGACAGCGCCACGAAGACCGGCTCGACCGCCACCACCCCGAGCCCGAGTGACGCGTGCGACCGTAAGGCGTGGCCCGGGTAGTCGGCCACCAGCGCGACGTCGAGCCGGTCGTTGGCCACCATGTCCACCAGCACCCTGACGAAGTGCTCGGTCTGCAGCGTGATGCGCGAGTCGGGCAGCGTTCTCGACAGGCTCTCCAGCAGCGTGACGACGATCGGGTTCTCGAAGCTGCCGACGCGCACCACCGGATGGGCGGGCGTGCGCGCCTGCAGCAGGTCGTCCACGCCCGCGATGATGGAACGCGTCCTGGCCAGGACGAACTCCCCGAACGCGGTCGGCGACACGCCTCGGTGGTCGCGCTCGAAGACGGGCCCGCCGAGCGTCTGCTCGATGCGGCGCAGCTGGGCGGTCAACGCGGGCTGCGAGACCCCGAGCGACGCGGCGGCCCTGGTGACGCTGCCCTGGTCGGCGATGGTTCTCAGCACCCTCAGATGCCTCAGCTCCAACTGCATGCCCGGACCATAACACCGGGATTATCCCCATATGGGATGTCCCTGCGACCGCTGCACAGGCCGATATTTCGGGGCATGCGGATATTTGTTGCAGCGGTGCTGGCCCTCGCGTGGCTGGTCCCCCTTCCCGCCCTCGCCGAGCCGGGCAGCGCCACGGTCACGCAGGTCCAGGTGACGGGCCCGCCCGGCAAGCGCTTCAACCTGATCATCATGGGTGACGGGTACACCGAGAGCGAGCAGGCGGCCTTCAGAGCCGACGTCGACCGGCACCTCAACGTGATGTGGTCCATCGAGCCGTTCAAGTCCTACCGGAACTACATCAACGTCTACCGCGTGGACATCGTCTCGGGGGAGTCGGGCGTCAGCTGCGACCCCGACCTCACCTCGCCGAGGAAGACCACACCCCTGA
Source organism: Nonomuraea sp. bgisy101 (assembly GCF_057708945.1). Classification (NCBI taxonomy): domain Bacteria; kingdom Bacillati; phylum Actinomycetota; class Actinomycetes; order Streptosporangiales; family Streptosporangiaceae; genus Nonomuraea; species Nonomuraea sp. bgisy101. The sequence goes on along the minus strand of NZ_JBYITD010000024.1, from coordinate 87,542 downwards.
GCATGGGCTTCTGGGGCGGCTGCAACGCCTCCAGCGTGCAGCGCCTGATCACCATGAACAACGCGGCGGCCACCCGCTACGCCAACATGATCGCCGGGACCACCTCCGCCAACCGGCAGATCATGGCGCTGGCCAACAGCGGCACCTACGGCGGCGCCGGCGGCTCGTACGCCACGGCCTCCGGCAGCAACGCCATGTCGGCGCTGATCAGCCCGCACGAGCTGGGACACTCGCTCGGCGGTCTGCAGGACGAGTACGACTACTACCAGCGCGGCGTCCCCGGCGGCCCCTACACCGGTGGCGAGCCGAGCAGCGCCCACCACAGCCTGCTCACCGAGCAGCAGATGAAGGACCAGCAGCGCAAGTGGTGGCGCTGGCTCGGCGACGCCAGCGAGTCCGGTGGCCCCATCGCCCGCTACGAGGGCGGCCTGTACACGACCACGGGCGTGTGGCGGCCCAGCAGGCACTCCATGATGAAGACCCTCGGCTACTACTTCGACCAGGTCAGCCGTGAGGTCATGGTCCGGCGCATCACCGCCAAGACCGACGTCGTCCAGGACGCCACCCCCACCGCCGCCCCCGTGGGCGCCGACCGCGTGCTGTGGGTCGAGCCGATGCACCCGGTCGGCCACGGCCTGGTCACCACGTGGAACGTCGACGGCAAGGACCTCCCGGGCGACGTCGACGTCCTCGACCTGCGCACGCTCGGCCTCACCCCCGGCACCCACACCGTGAGGGCGACCGTCACCGACCCGACGGACTTCGTCAGGGACCCCGCGATCAGGACCGCCATGACGAGCACCCGCACCTGGACCGTCGACACTGCGATCACCACCCCGCCCGACGGCGTCGCGCCCGCCATCGTCTCCTCCACCCCGACCGACCGGCCCGTCGGCGGTGCCGACGTCGTCTACGTCGAGACCACCCACCCCGCGGCCGCCGTCCCCGCCGTGACCTGGTCGCTGGACGGCAGGCAGATCGCCACCGGAACGGAGGTCGCGCTCAAGGGCCGCACCACGGGCGCGCACACGCTCACCGCCGCCCTCGGCGGCCAGACGCTCACGTGGAAGGTCGACGCCGTCGCCCCCACCACCGCCTACGAGCTGTCGAAGCCGCTGCTCAAGCCGGGCGCCGACACCTACATCTACAACGGGCCCTTCACCATGAGGCTCACCGGCGACGACGACAACGACGGTTACGTCGTCTCGGAGTCGCGGGTGGACGGCGACGGCTGGTTCAACTACTTCGGCTGGCCCACCTCCTCCGAGCAGCCGTGGACCTTCACCGAGACCGGCACCACCATCGACCACCTCGTGTACGGCAAGCTGCCCCGCGGCCGCCACACGATCGAGTACCGCTCGATCGACGCCTCGGGCAACCACGGCAGGGAGCGCGCCTTCACCGTCACCACGATCGCCCCGCCCCCCGCCTGCACGACGACCGTCACCGGCGCGCACCGCGGCCCGCTGACCGTGCGCGAGGGCGTGACCTGCCTGACCGGCGCCGAGATCACGGGCCCCGTCACCGTACGGCCGGGCGCCTCCCTCGTGGTGCGGGGCGGCACGGTCGAAGGCGCGCTCACCGCCTCGAAGGCCGCCGAGCTCCACCTGCTCGACACCGAGGTCGACGGCGCGCTCAGCGTCTCCGGCGGCGCGCTCACCGCCGTCGGCGCCAGGATCCGCGGCGCCGCCGTCCTGAACGGGACCACCGGCGCGATCGTCGCGGGCACCACGGTCAGGGGCGCGCTGACCTGCGCCGGGGCCACCCCCGACGACCTGGGCGCCCCCAACACCGTCACCGGCGCCACCACCTGCCGCTTCGCCGGCCAGGACGCCAGAGCCAGAACGCTGGGCGCCGAGGCGGGCCAGGACTACGAGGCGGTGACCAACTCCGCCGTACCCGAGCACGGCGAGGAGGGCCACCGGCACTACTAGAGCCGGTCGAGGACCTTGACCAGCGAGGTCATCGCCAGATCGCGCAGTGGAGCGTAGTCGGCCTCCGGGTACTGCCGGGGGCCGTTCTCCACCAGCAGGATGAGGTAGAGATACGCGCGATAGAGGTCGAGCCGCCGGTGTGCCCCAGGAGTCAGCTCCAGCGGGCGCACCGCGCGGTAGCCGGCCAGCAGCGGGTCGTCCTCGTCGATCTCGCGGAAGAGCGTCGGCGTGATCAGGTCGGCCAGCGGGTCGCCCCAGAAGGCGCGCTCGTGGTCGATGATCGCCTGGATGCGGGGGCGTCCCGTCAGGTCGAGGAAGACGTTGCCAGGCCAGACGTCGAAGTGGACCAGGTGCGGCGTGGTCACCTCGTCGAGCACGCCCGAGGCGCCCTCCAGCACCGCCCTCAGCTCGGCGACCGGGCGGGGGAGCGGGGTCGCCGGGTAGCGCAGCGCGTCGTCGAGCAGCGCCCCCACCATCCGCAGGTACGCCTCGCGCCACGTCGAGCCCGTCAGACCGTTGTGCGGGTAGCCGTACACCTCGCCGGTGACGGTGCTGAAACGGGCCAGATGGCCGCCCAGCTCGTACCGCAGCGCCGCGTTCGCGGCCTCGTCGAGCGCCGCCTGGTTCCACGGCGTGCCGTCGAGCGCGGACAGCACCAGGTAGTCGCCGCCGAGCACCGGATCGTCGAACCCCGCCTTCAGCAGCGCCGCCACCGGCACCCCCGCCGACGCCGCCAGCGGGTAGGCGGCCGCCTCCATGCGCAGCAGGTCGTGCTCGTAGGTGAGCTGCTCCAGCTCCGGCGGCGGCGACAGCTTCAGCACGACGCTGCGGCCGTCGTCGAGCGTCAGCCGCCACACCGCGTTGGCGAAGCCGTCGGCCAGCTCCACCGCGTCGCTCACGTGCGAGCCGACCGCCCGATGGGCGAGCCGCGACAACTCGTCCGCGGCCAGCCTGCGCTTGGTCCTGCTCTCCATCAGCGGACTCCGATCGTCCACGACGCTTCGTGCTCGTCACCCGGCTCCAGCACGACCAGGTCGGCTCCCGAGTTGAACGCGTCGGGCGGGAAGGTCATCGGCTCGACCGCCACACCCGTGTAGCCGAGGTGCGTGCCCGTGCAGACCTGCACCCACGGCATCACCGCCGGGTCCCAGCTCACCGTGATGTCGTCGACGGCGACCTCGCCCGACGACAGCCCCGTGAACGTGTGGTCGAGGGGGGTGTCTCCGAGCTCGCGGGGCTGCCTGAAGTCGTACGGCGTGCCCGCCACCTCCTCCAGCGAGCGCGGCAGCATCCGCTCGTCGGGCAGCAGCACCTTCTCGGCGGGCACGTGCAGCCGCCCGCCGAGAAGCCACGGGTGCGGGCCGCAGCCGTAGGGGGCGGCCCGCTCCCCGGAGTTCCCGCAGGAGACCGTCGTCGTCAGGCCCCGCTCGCCGAGCGCGTGGGTGACGAGGAACGACAGAGTGAAGGGGTAGCCGGGCGAAGGGGCGAGGTCGTACGCCAGCCGTACCCGCGACCCGTGCTCCTCGTCCACCCGCCACTCGGCCGCGTGGACGAGGCCGTGCAGGGCGTGGCCGCGCCCCGGCTCGTTGACCGGCAGCTCGTGGCGTTCGCCCGCGAACGTGTAGACGGCGCCGCCCACCCTGTTGGGCCACGGCGCCAGAAGGGTCCCCGCGAAGTAGGGGACGGGGCCGCCTTCGGGCCAGCTGGTGAGCAGCTCGCGCGCGCCGTGACGCAGGCCGCGGACGGCGGCGCCGCGGGTGCTGATCTCGGCGGTGTAGCCGGCGCCGGAAAGTGTGGGCACGAGGGGATTCCTTTCGACCGGCAAAGAATACAGAGGGGGTGCGCGGCGCTCAGGCGGTGCCGCGCAGCACCAGATGGGTGTCGAGGATGAGCACGGGCTGGCGCAGTTCCTCGCCGTTGATCCTGGCGACCAGCAGGTGCGCCATCTGCCTGCCCATCAGCTCCGTCGGCTGGTGGACGGTGGTGAGCGGGGGGTCGGTGTGCAACGCCACCTTGGAGTCCTCGAACCCGACCACGGCCACGTCGCCAGGGACGGAACGGCCCGCGGCCTTCAGCGCCCGCAGCGCGCCCACGGCCATCAGGTCGGAGGCGGCGAAGACCGCGTCGAGCCCGGGATGCGCCTCCAGCAGCTCGCGCATCGCGCTCTCGCCGCTCTCCTCGGAGAAGTCGCCGAAACCGACCAGCTCGCCCATGCCGGAGGCCAGCAACGCGTCGCGGTAGCCCGCGAGCCGGTCGACGCCCACGCCCATGTCCTGCGGGCCCGCGATCGTCGCGATCCTGGTGCGACCCAGGCCGAGCAGGTGCTTGACCGCCTGCCTGGCCCCCGCCCTGTTGTCCATGTCGACGTAGCTGAAGGCCTCGAGCCCGACGGGACGGCCGCCGAGCACGGTCGGCACGCCCATCGCCTCCAGCCTGCCGGGCAGCGGGTCCTCTCCGTGCAGCGACAGCAACAGCACGCCGTCGACGTGCTGCCCTGTCAGGTAGTGCTCCAGCCGCTCGTGCTCTTCAGGGGACTGCGCCATCGCGAGGATGAGCTGCAGCCCCGTCTCCGCCAGCGCCGAGCCGATGCCGCGGATGATGCCCGCGAAGTACGGCTCGTCGAAGATGCGTTGCTCCGACTCCGACACCACCAGCGCCACCGTGTCGGTACGTCGTGTGACCAGCGCCCTGGCCGCCCTGTTGGGGACGTAGCCGAGCTCCTCGATGGCCTTCAGCACGGCGTCCCTTGCCTTCGAGCTCACCTTCGGCGAGCCGTTGATGACGCGGGACACCGTGCCCCTGCCGACCCCTGCGAGCGCTGCGACCGCTTCGAGCGTCGGTCGGTTCATGGCCATTCAGCTATTGTGCCGGATCGTTTCCGCATACCACAGCGCGCTGTCCTTGGGGGTCCTGCGCTGGGTGGCGTAGTCCACGTGCAGGAGTCCGAAGCGCTTGCCGTACCCCCAGGCCCACTCGAAGTTGTCCATCAGCGACCAGGCGAAGTAGCCCTCCAGCGGCACCCCCTCGTCGATGGCGGTCCTGCAGGCGCGCAGGTGGGCGTCGAGGTAGGCGATGCGGTCGGTGTCCCGCACCCTTCCTTCGGACAGCACGTCGTCGAAGGCCGCGCCGTTCTCCGAGACGACCAGGGAGAGGCGGGGGTAGTCGGCGGCCACCCGCACCAGGATCTCCGTCAGGCCGCTGTCGTCGATCTCCCAGCCCATCGCCGTGACCGGCCGGCCGGCGTTGACGAACGAGACGTGCTCGCTGCCCACCCAGGGGGAGGCCGAGTCGGTCGGCGCGGCCGCTGCCGACGCTGCGCCACCGGGGGCGCCGGAGACGGTGAAGCGGCTGTAGTAGTTGACCAGCAGCATGTCGATCGGGGCCTTGATCGCCTCCTGGTCGCCGTCCTTCACGAACGCCATGTCCGTGACCTGCTCCAGGTCCTCCAGCACGTCGACCGGGTAGCGGCCCTTCAGCAGCGCGTCCAGGAAGAACCTGTTCTGCAGCCCGTCGACGCGCCGTGCCGCGTCGAGGTCGGCCGCGGTGTCCGTCGCGGGGGAGATCGCGTACAGGTTCACGCAGCCGCCGACCCTGTTGCCGTCGTTCTTGAGCACCCGCGCCGACAGGCCGTGCGCCAGGTTGAGGTGGTGCGCGGCCCTGATGGCGCTCGCGGGCTCGCGCCGTCCCGGCGCGTGCTCGCCCGAGGCGTAACCGAGGAAGGCGGCACACCACGGCTCGTTGACCGTGGACCAGTTGCGCACCCTGTCACCCAGCGCCTCGTGCACGGCCGCGGCGTACTCGGCGAAACGGTAGGCGGTGTCCCGCTCGGGCCAGCCGCCCCTGTCCTCCAGCGACTGCGGCAGGTCCCAGTGGTAGAGCGTCACCCACGGTTCCACCCCGCGGCCGAGCAGCTCGTCCACCAGGCGCCGGTAGAAGTCGAGCCCCCGCTGGTTGATCGCGCCCATCCCGTCGGGCTGCACACGCGGCCACGAGATCGAGAAGCGGTAGGCGCTCAGCCCCAGCTCGGCCATCAGCGCCACGTCGTCGCGGTAGCGGTGGTAGTGGTCGATGGCCACGTCGGCGTTGTCGCCGCCCAGCACCCTGCCAGGCTTTCTGGAGAACACGTCCCAGATGGACTGGCCGCGCCCGTCCTCGCCGACCGCCCCCTCGATCTGGTACGCCGAGGTAGCCGCGCCCCACGTGAAGCCGGTGGGGAACAGCAGCCGGTCGTCGAGCCGGTCCTGTTGGGTTGTCACGCCTTGACCGCACCTTCCATGATGCCGCCGACGATCTGCCGGCCGAACGCGATGAACACGATGATGAGCGGGATGATGGACAGCGCGGTCCCCGCGAAGATCAGCACGTAGTTCGTGGAGAACCGCTCGTTGAGCGCCTGGATGGCGATCTGCACGGTGGGGTTGTCGGGCGTCAGCACGATCATCGGCCACATGTAGTCGTTCCACAGCAGCATGAAGGTGTTGATGCCGAGCACCGCCATGCCCGGCCGTACGGCGGGCAGCACGACGTTCCACCAGATCCGCATCGTCGAGGCGCCGTCCACCCTGGCCGCCTCGACCAGCTCGTTCGGGACCGCCTGCTCGGTGTACTGGGTCATCAGGAACACGCCGAAGCCGTTGAGCAGGTACGGCAGGATCACCGCCGTGAGCGTGCCCGTCCACTCCAGGTCGACCATGAGCCGGTAGAGCGGCACGACGCCCATCTGCTGCAGCGGCACCATCATCGTCACCAGGATCGTCAGCAGCAGTAGTCTCCTGCCCCGAAAGCGCAGCCTCGAGAACGAGAACCCGGCCAGCGTCGAGATCAGCACCACCGACACCGTCACGACGGTCGCCACGATGAAGGAGTTCATCAGCCCGGTCATGAAGTGGGCGTCCTCGTTGGCCAGCACCGCCTGGATGTTCTCGCCCAGGTTGCCGCCCGGCAGGAACGGCGGAGGGACCTCCACGGCGTCGTCGTTGGTGCGCGAGGCGATGACGAGCATCCAATAGAGGGGGAAGGCCGACAGCACGATCGCGAGCGCCAGCATGACCCTGGTCATGACGGTGGCGTTCCACAGCCTGGGGCTGCCTGAAGAGCCGGTCATCTGGTGCCCCCGATCCGGCGGACGAACAGGAAGTTGATCAGGGCGCCGAGGAGGATGAGCAGGAACAGCAGCCAGGCCGCCGCTGCGGCGTAGCCGTAGTCGAACTCCCTGAAGCCCTGCTTGACGATGAACATCGCCACCGTCTGGAACTGGCCCTGCGAGCCGCCGTCCACGTTGCCGTTGTAGAAGGTGGTCGGCTCGGCGAACAGGGTGAGGCCGCCGATCGTCGAGTTCAGCACCACGAAGATCAGCGTCGGGCGCAGCATCGGCAGCGTGATCTGCCAGAACTGCCTGCGCCGCGAGGCCCCGTCGATCGAGGCCGCCTCGTACAGGTCGCGCGGGATCGTCTGCATGCCGGCGAGGAAGATGATCGCGTTGTAGCCGGTCCATCGCCAGTCGACCATGGTGGCGATCGCCAGCCACGAGGGCAGCCGCTCGGCGCGCCAGTTGATCGGCTCGATGCCGAACCAGCTCAGCACCCAGTTCACCAGGCCCCAGTCCCTGGCGTACAGCTGGGTGAAGACCACCGCGACCGCCACCACCGAGGTGACCAGCGGCAGCAGCACGCTCATCCTGATCGCCAGCCGCAGGCGCAGGCGCTTGTTGAGCGCGTTGGCCAGCAGCAGCGCCAGCAGCAGCTGGGGGATGGTGGCCAGCAGGAAGATCCCGACGGTGTTGACGACCGCGTTCCAGAAGTCCTCGTCGGCCAGCAACTGGGCGTAGTTGCCCAGGCCCGCCCACTCGGTGGTTCCCGCCAGGTCATAGTCGTACAGCGAGTACCACAATGTGAAGGCCAGCGGGAACAGCCCGAAGAACGCGAAAAGCACAAAATAGGGGGAGATCAGGAAGTACGGCATGGCCCTGATGTCCAGGACGGACCGCCAGCGCCTGCCGTTCCTCGGCGGTGGCGGTGCGGCGACCCTCGAGGGCGCCTTTTCCAGGTGAAGGCTCATGGAGACCTCTCGCTTCGGGGACCGGCGACCGGCCCGCCTGCGACGGGTCGCAACGGCGGGCCGGAGCCGGTCACGGGATCGCGGCTGCCGGGCCTGATCAGCCCGCGGCCTTGACCGCGTCGTCCACGAGCTGCTGCCAGGCCTTGTCCTGGACGACCGAGCCGTCGTCCATGCCCTGCACCACCGACTCGACGGCGTTCTTGACCTGCGTGTGCTTGACGCCGAGGAACACCGGCTGCAGCGAGGCCGCCGACTTGGCGAAGATGTCGCCGATCGGGGCGTCGTTGAAGAAGGCGTTCTTCGCGCCCGTCACCGCCGGGTCCTGCTGGGCCTTGGTGTTGCTCGGCATGTTGCCGAAGTCGGTGAAGATGCCGGCCTGCACCTCGGCGCTGGTCAGGTAGTCGGCGACCTGGGCCGCCTCCTTCGGGTGCGCCGACTGCTTGGGCACCGCCAGCCACGACCCGCCCCAGTTGCCGCCGCCACCCGGAACGGCCGCGACGTCCCACTGGCCCTTGGCGCCCTCGCCCGCGTTGCCGCTGACGACGCCGAGCATCCACGAGGGGCAGCCGACGGTGGCGAAGGCGTTCTTCTTGGTGCCCGTCGCCCACTCCTCGGTGAAGTTGCGCAGCTTGGCCGTGAGGCCGAGCTGGGTCATCTTCTGGGCGAAGTCGAAGGCGGTCTTCACCGCGGGGTTCTTGTCGACGACGAGGGCGTTGGACTTGTCGAAGTACGTGAGGTTGCCGTTCTTGGCCGCCTCCTGGACCAGCACCACGTTGTAGAGGGTGTTGGTGCCGTCGGTGAACTTGGCGTCCTTCACCTTGCCCTGGAACCGCTGGCCGACCTTGAGGAAGTCGTCCCACGTCGGCCAGAGGGCGGCGACCTCCTGACGGTCGGTGGGGAGACCCGCCTTCTCGAACAGCGTCTTGTTGTAACAGACGCTCATGCCGCCGATGTCGGTGCCGAGGCCGAACACCTTGCCGTCGGAGGACACGCCGTTCTCCCACTTCCAGGAGGGGTAGTCGGCCTGGCGGCCGGACAGGCCCTGCTCGCCCAGGTCGGCCCACCACTCGGGGTGCGCCTTCGCCAGGCCCATGCCGCCCTCGTCGATGCCGACGACGTCGCCCGCGCCCTTGCCGGCCTGCAGCCACTGGATCATCTGCGGCCAGTAGACCTGCTCGAACTGGTCGGTGAGCACCTCCAGCTTGATCTGGACGTCCTTGTGTTCGGCGTTCCACTTGGCGACGGCGTTCTTGTAGCCGAAGTTCTCGCCGCCGCCGAACACCTTGACCTTCACGGTGACGGGCTCGGCGGCACCGGAGGCGGCGGGAGCGCCGGCGGGGGTGGAGCCCGAACCGCAGGAGGCGATCGCCAGGGCGGTCGCGGCCAGGGCGGCGGCGGTGAGGCTGCCGCGACGCTTGGTGGTCATCATTCTGGACCCCTCTCGGGTGGTCGCGGCCTCGTCCCCGGCCGGTGAACCGCGATGGACATTCATTTGGGAGCGCTCCCACGAAGGGTGTCCGACGACGGGTCGGGGCGTCAATACGGCGCAACAGAACCGTTACCGGAGAGGTGTTTTCCCACTGTGAAGTCGTACTTCTCTGGATAAATACCCCATAGACGACTTTGGGAGCGCTCCCATCACAGAACCACCGCAACCCTCAGTCGGACGTGACGCCGTCAGGGCGACGGCTCACCGCAACCCGCGCTCTTGTGGGGCGCGGCAGCCTGGATCGCGGCTCAGTGCAACCCCGGCTCCGGCGGGGCGCGGCGCCTACTGCCCTGGCTACGGCTCACCACAACCCCCGCTTTTGTGGGGCGCGGCGCTCTGGGTGGCGGCCCACCGCAAGCCGGGGCGCGGCCCACCGCCAGGCCCTGTCGCCGGCGCTATCCTGCGGGCGTGCACTCGACGAAAGTCATGGCCCGCCGCGCCGTCGCCCTGACAGTGGCGCTGCTCCACGAGCACGCCGACACGGAGGGAGTCACCCGAGTCCTCCTGGAATACGGCGAGCGGCCGCCCCTCGACCTCACCCCGAACGACGTCGAGACGATGCGCGAGGCGGCCTCACGACTGGTCCGGGTGTTCGGCGCAGAGACCGTCGACGAGGCCGCCGCCCTGCTGAACGAACTCCTCGCCGGCTCCGCCGGTCCACCCCGCCTCACCAGCCACCACGGAACCAGTACCTGGCACCTCCACGTCGACGAGGCCGACGACGGGCCGTGGGGGTCATGGTTCCTCGCCTCCTCGGCGATGGCGCTGGCCGTCCTGCTCGCCGACCACCAGCGCCTGCCCGGCGGGCTGTGCGCCGCCGCGGGCTGCGGCAAGCCGTACCTGGACCTCGGAGGCGGCAGCCCCCGCCGGTACTGCGGGAGCCGCTGCGCCACCAGGGAACGCGTCGCCGCCCACCGCGCCTCCCACCCCTGACGCTCCGCCCGCCCGCTCCTCCGCCCGTCGGTCTGCCCGCCCGCCCGCCCGCCTGCCCGCCTGCCCGCCTGCCCGTTCGCCCGCCTGTCCATCCATCCGTCTGCCCGTCCGCCTGCTTGCCTGCCTGTCCGCGCGTCCGACCGCGCGGTTCCGGGTGCGGCCCGCACTCGACGACACGTGGGATTGCGGGCCGTGGCTTCGGGTCTCGGCGCTTGGGGCTTTGCCTGGGTCGTCGAATGCGATGCCGCGTCGGGGGCGGTGATGGTCAGGCGGCGGTCGCGGGGCGGGGAAGGCGGTGGGAGAGGAGGAAGGCGACCGCCGCCACGAGTTGGATGGTCGCGCCCGCCAGCAGTGCGGCGGCGGGGGAGTGGGCGGCCAGCGGTCCGGCCATCGCCGAACCCAGCGCGAACGAGGTGATCTTCAGGCTGGCTCCCGTGGTGAAGACCTGGCTGCGCAACCGGGGCGGCGCCTCGCGGTGCCGTACCGCGAACAGGGCGGTGAGCTGCGGTCCCTCGCCCAGCCCGACAAGCACGACGGCCAGCACCGCCACCGTGAACGTTCCCGCCAAGGCGGCGAGCGCCAAGCCCGCGCCGATGATCAGTACGCTCGCCAGCACGACGGCGTCAGGGCGCGTGGTGGGGAACCTGGCGAGCACCGCGTTCGCGGCCAGAGCGCCGGCGGCCAGCACGGACAGCAGCAGCGCGCCGTACCCGGGATCACCCAGCAGGCGCCCGCCGAGCAGCGGGGCGGTGACCGTCAGCGTCGCGAGGCCCGCGTAGGAGATCATCGAGGTCAGCGTGGCGCGCCTGAGGCTTCCCGCACGGGCGAGGGCCGCGAACCCGGCGACCAGTTCGTGGCGCATGCCGTGGCGCGGCGAATCGTCGGCGTCCCGGGTGGTCGGGTTCGATTCGACGGCGGCCTCGGCCGTGGACGACGCGGTGCCGGTCTTGAACTCCTGCGAGGGGCTGCCGCCATCGGGCGTGGCGGGGGCTGCCTGCGACCACGGAGGAGGGACGGTAGCGGTCTTGGTGGTGGTCTGAACAGCGGCCCCGGGGGTGGTGTCGGGCGTTGCCCGGGCGGCGGTCTCGGGCGTGGCCTGGCCGATGGCTTCGCGAACGGTCTCGGATGTGGCCTGGGCGGTGGCCTCTCGAACGGTCCCGGGCGTGGCCTGAGTGGTGGACCCGTGAATGGTCTCGGGGGTGGCCTGGGCGGAGGTCTTGGCGGTGGCCTCGTGAATGGCCTCGTGGCTGGGCTCGTGGCTGGGCTCGTGGATGGGTTCGGCGGGGATGGGGAGTTGGCGGGAGGGGAGGGACCAGGCGGCCGGGAGGGCGGCGGCGACCAGGGCGGCGGAGGCGATGACGGCGACGTTCGCACCGGCGGAGGCCGCGACGAGTCCCGCGAGGGCAGGGCCCGCCAGTCCGGCGAGGTTGTAGGCGATGGAATCGAGGACGTTCGCGCGAGGCAGCCGGTCAGCCGGGACGAGACGCGGGAGTTGCGCGGTCCAGCCGCCCGAGAGGGCGGGGCCGAGCAGGCCCGCCGCCACCGCCACCCCGATCACGACCGGGTCCGGTGCCCCGCCGAGCAGCGCGAGGATCGCCAGGAGCCCGGCCGCGTATCCGGCCAGCAGGGCGGCGAGGAGGCGTCCAGGCTCGCGGGCTCGGTCGAGCGCGGCGCCGAGGACGGGTCCGCCAAGGGCCGCGGAGATCGTCAGCCCTGCCAGCAGCCATGACGCCACCGAGGGGGACCCGGTGACCGCCAAGCCCAGCACCAGGAGCGCGGGCCCGGACATCTCGTCGCCCGTTCGCGCGGCCACCACGGCCGTCATGTAACGCCTTACCATTCACAAGACGTTACAGCGTCGAGTCTATCCCGGATAGCCGTGGCGCCGGTTGGCCTGCACAGCGCCCTGGTAGGCGTCGATGAGACCCCAGACCCACAGGCCGAAGGAGACGGGCAGGAGCAGGAATCCGACGATCACGAACGCCAGAATGAACCCGAAGATCAACGTCGCGTACGACCCGACAAGGATGCCGACCCCCTTGGCGGTGTCCCCGTTGACGATCGATCCGACCCCGGGCAGGAAGAACGACAGCAGAACCGAGATCGACGGCTCCTTGTGCGGCGGCAGCGGGACAGGAGGTCGCCGTCTGGTGTACGGCACGGCGGGGTGCCCGAAAGGACCGGGGATTTGCTGGCCGTACGGGATCGGAGCGCTCGATGAGTCGTAGGGCCCTGAAGGGTAGCGCAGGCCGTACGGATCGGACGAGCCGTACGGATAGGGCTGCTGGTCGGACAAGACGACCCCCAGGGACGAGAAGGATTTGTCCCACAACACTATGCCCGGCCCCGCCGATCTGGCCGTGATCGTGGTTAGCCTGACGGTGTGCAGGCACTTATGCTGCGCCTGTCGATGCTCGACACGGGCGCGGAGAGCGCGGTGCGGGTCATCGCATACTTCGACTCGCTGGTGCGCGACCACGTCGGTATCGCGAAGCTGCTGCAGGCCACGGCCACGCTGGCGCAGTGCCCCGTGGGGCTGCTCGACGCCTCGACGGGCAGGCGCTGGCGGGCGACACCAGGCAAGAACCCCGCGATCAGGCCGAAGACGCCCACCCAGCCCCAGACCGCCCCGGAACCCGAGGCCGCTGCCAAGCAGGCAGAAGCGACGCCAGGCCCCAACGCTCCGCTCGGATCGAACACCCCACTGGAGTCGAGCACCGGGCTGGGGTCGAGCACCGGGCTGGGGCCGAACACTGGGCTGGGGTCGAGCACCGAGCGTGGGTCGATCACGGGGGCGAGCGATGGGCCGAGGTCGACGGCCATCCGGGGATCGAGCGCGGAGCCGAGGCCGACGGCCACCTTACGGGCGGGCGTCGAGCCGGGGGCGAAGATCGCCCTGACGGCCAGGAGCGCGCCAGGGTCGAGCGCTGAGCCGAGGCCCACGATCACCTCGGGGACGAGCACCGTGCCTGGGGCCGACGGCGCGCCTGGAAAGGAGGCCGTCCCACTACGTGGGGGAGCACCGGTGCACGGGGGCGTAGTGGACGCGGGCGCCGCCGGGGCAGGGTGGCTCGTCAGGGAGCTCGGCCCCGAACTCGGCACGGTCTGGATGGAGCGAGAGGGCGACCCGCACGGCCTCGACGAGATCGTCCTCGAGAGGCTCGCCGTCGCCGCCGAGGTGACGCTCGAACGTACCGCCTCGGCCGCCGACCCGGCGCTGGTCGAGCTCGCCCTGTCGGCGGACACCGGCGACGCCGCACGTGCCAGGGCGCTGCGACTGCTCGGCTTCGCGACGGGCGCGCCGCTGCAGGTGCTCGCCGTGCCCGCCGCCGACGGGCCCGCACTCATGGCGGGACTGCGCGCGCAGGGCACGCACGCCAGGACCACCACGGTAGGCGATGTGGCCGTCGTGATCGTTGCCGCCGAGGTCAAGGCATTGCCTCCCACCGTGCGGGCCGGGGTGGGACCGTCCGTGCGCGCCACCAAGGTGGCCGACTCCTGGGAGGCGGCCAGCCTGGCGTTGCGCTTCGCCACGGAGGAGTCGCGGGACCGCGTGGTGCGCTGGGCCGATCTGGGGGCGCTGGCGCTGCTGGCCGCCCACGTTCCCGACGAGGCCGTCGCCGAACTGCCCGACGTTCGCGCAATGCGCTCGCTGCCGCCCGAGGTGGCCGCCGCGGTGCGGGCGCTGTGCGAGGAGGGCTCGGTACGGCGGGCCGCCGTCGCCGCGCACCTGCACCACAGCTCGATGGCCGCCCGCATCGCCAGGGCGGAGGCCGCGCTCGGCTTCTCGCTCGCCGTATCGGCGGGTCGCCTCCGCGCCCACCTCGCGCTCTCCCTGGCCCGCCTGGTCGCCTGACCGTCCGGCTCCTGCTCTCGGTCGCCCGCCTGTTCGTCTGGCCGTCCGCGTGCTGTTCTCGGTCGCCTGGATGGTTGTCTGGCCGTCCGGCTCCTGCTCTCGGTCGCTCGCCTGGTCGTTTGACCGTTCCCCGGTCGTCTTGACCGATCGCGACCTCGGGGAGAGAGCCTTGGCACGCTGGCGTTCAGAGGGGTCGGAGAGCCTGGCGTGACCTGCGGGTTGAAGTGCGGCCGACAGCCTTGCGGCGGGGGCTACCGGTACCGGCGGGCTCCGCCAGGGCGGCCGGCCGATCAGGCCAGGAGGGCTCGCCGCAGGGCGACGATGCGCGCGGCTCCCGCCTGTCGGCTCACCTCCGCGTCGGGGATGATCAGGTCGAAACCGTGGAACGCGCCCGCGTACAGGTGGAACTCGGTCGACACGCCCGCCTGCGAGAGCCGCTGCGCGTAGATGAGGCATTCGTCGCGGAACACCTCGAGCTCGCCGACGTCGATGAACGCGGGAGGCAATCCTGAGAGGTCTTCGGCCCTGGCAGGAGCCGCGTACGGCGAGACGTCGTCGGTGCCTTTGCGGTCGCCGAGCAGCGACGTCCACCCGAAGACGTTGGCCGCCCTGGCCCACACCACCGCGGACTCGAACTCCAGTGTGGACGGCGTGTCGTCGCGGTCGTCGAGCATCGGGCAGACAAGGAGCTGGTAGGCGACGGCGGGGCCGCCCCTGTCCCTGGCCAGCAGCACCGTGCCGGCCGCGAGTCCGCCGCCCGCGCTGGCTCCCCCCACCGCCACGCGTGCCGGGTCGATGCCCAGCTCGGCGGCGTTCTTGGCGGTCCAGGCCAGGCCCGCGTAGCAGTCTTCGACCGGCGCGGGATCGGGGTGCTCGGGCGCCAGGCGGTAGTCGACCGAGACCACCACGCACCCGACCTCCTTCACGAACCGCCCGACGAGCGCGTCGTCGGCGTCGGGCGTACCGACGATCATTCCGCCGCCGTGGATCCAGTAGAGGCACGGCAGCGGCCCGTCGGCGGCCCCGGCGGACCGGTAGACGCGCAGCCGCACGTCGGGAGCGCCCTCGGGGCCCTGCGCCCACCGTTCCTCGATCGTGACGAGCGGATCGTCGACCGCCGTCGCCGCGTACATGGCGGCCGCCTGAGCCCGCATCTCGGGCAGGTCCTCCGCGGTGAGGGTCGACAGGTCGGGAAAGGGCATCTCGAACCGGTCGAGCGCGGCGGCGAGTTCGCGGTCGAGGTTGGGGTGGTGGGGCATCGTCTGGCACCTTCCGGTTGACGGGGCGTGCATCTCGATGGTGCGTGGCGGGCACACCCCTCACAACCGCAAGACGGCGGGGATGCGCGCCGATCTGGCCGCCGGATGGCGGGCCGCTCGCCCCGCCGACCCGCGCCGCCGACCAGCTCGGGTGCCGCGGTGGCGCGGGTGGTCACGGTGATCCGCACCGCCGGGTGTGTCGGTTGGCGCGGGTGGTCACGGTGATCCGCACCGCCGGGTGTGTCGGTTGGCGCGGGCGGTCACGGCGACCCGCACCGCCGGGTGTGTCAGGTGGCGCTGGTGATCACCGCGAAGCGGGCGCCGAACGGGTCGTCGAGCGCCGCGAAGCGGCCCACCCCCTCGACCGACTCGGCCGGCATGACGACGGTGCCGCCGAGCTCCTGGGCTCGGGCCACCGCGGCGTCGCAGTCGGCGACCTCGAAGTACGGCATCCAGTGGGGACTGTCGCCGACCGCCAGCGGGACGAGGCCGCCGATGCTCGGATCGTCACCCTGCGCGGTCGAGACCACGGTGTAGTCCATGGGACCCATCGGCACGGTCGCGACCGTCCAGCCGAAGACGGCCTGGTAGAACGGCTGGACCGCGGCGGGGTCAGGCACGTGGAGCTCGACCCAGCCGAGCGAGCCCTGGTCGGTGACCAGGTCGAGGCCCGGGATGTCGCCGCCCTGCCAGACGGCGAACTGCGCGCCCGCGGGGTCGGTGAAGTGGGCCATCCGCCCGGCGGTGAAGACGTCGGACGGCTCCACGCGGACGGTGCCGCCGTGCTGCTCGACGAGCTTGGCCGAGGCGTCGGCGTCGGGCGTGGCGAAGTAGGTCGTCCAGGCGGCGCCGGCCCCCTCTTCCATGAGCGGCCCCAGGGCCGCGACCGTCTTGCCGTCCAGCTGCAGGAAGCCGTAGCCGCCGCTGTCGGGGCCCGCCGGCCGGAAGGACCAGCCGAAGACACCACGGTAGAAGGCGGCGGCCTGCTGGACGTCGGGCACGCCGAGGTCTGTCCAGTTGGGCGCGCCTGGAAAGAACTGAGTGGTGAGCATGGAGCCAGCTTGGCACCGTCCGCCGACGAAAACCGGGAACGCCGGAGATCGGCGCGGTTCGCGCGCCGCGGTTGGGCGCGTTTTCCGTGCGAAACCGGGTAGGTGATCGCGGTCATGTTCCACGGAGCGGGGAGGCCGACGATGCCGCTCATCGACACCGAATGCGTCCGGCAGCTGCTGGAGTCCGCGGACCCCGACGCGACCCTGGTGTTCGTGCGGGGCGACTGCGTGGTGATGCCGGGCGACCAGATCGACGAGGCCCACCGCGGCCTGGTCATCGCCAGGCGGGCGGACCTGCGAGAGTTCGTCCCCGGAGAGCACCCCACCGAGCAGCAACTGGAGACTCTCGCGCACCGGCTCGACAACGTGGTCCGCGACCTCGGCTCCTAGACCCGCCGTCCGTAAGGCCGGCCACGCCGAGCCCACGGCCCGGCGTCGGCGCCCCCTCTTGTGTCAGCGGTGCATCGAGGTCGGCACCCCGTCTGGTTCCAACGGCGCAACCGCTCGGGCGAGGTCGGCGTCTGGTTCCGACGGCGCAACCGCTCGGGCGGGGTCGGCGTCCGATGTGGTGGCGACGGCGCAACCGCTCGGGGAGCGGCGTCAGCGTCCGGTCTCGTGCCAGCGGCGCAACCGATCCAGGATCGGCCGCAGCTCGTCCAGGTCGGGGGCGGGCCCGCCGAACCGTTCGGCGCGGACGATCGACGTGGCCAGCCGTACGGCGTCGCTCACCGGAGCCTCCGCCACCTCGACGGTGGTGGTGCGCCGCCAGAGCGGCCAGTCGAAGGCGACCACCACGCCGAGCTCGTACAGCAGCTTGACGTCGCCGGTCTCGAACACCTCGCGCCAGCGGTCGGCGGGCTGGGCGGACAGTGCGGCGACGATCTCGTCGTTGGTCGGCCCTGAGGCGTCGACGGCCTGCTCGAAGGCGGCGTGCGCGTCGTGGCCGAACAGGACGAACCGCACCTCCTCCACGCTCGTATGCGCGGCTTTGACGGTGCAGGCGGCGATGCGGGCCGCGGAGTCGAGCGGCCAGCCGTAGATCCCCGCGGAGATGGCGGGGAAGGCCACGCTCGTCGCCCCGAGCGAGTCGGCGACCCCGAGCGACTCGCGGTAGCAGGAGGCCAGCAGCGCGGAGCGGTCCTGCTCGGCGGAGTAGACGGGACCGACCGTGTGGATCACCCAGCGTGCGGGGAGCTCGCCCGCCGTGGTGGCGACGGCCTCACCGGTCGGCAGGCCGCGACCGTACCTGGAGGCGCGCAACCGGCGGCAGTCCGCGAGGATGGCGGGACCGCCGCGCCTGTGGATCGCGCCGTCGACCCCGCCGCCGCCCATCAGGGAGGAGTTGGCGGCGTTGACGACGGCGTCGACACGCTGCTCGGTGATGTCGCCCTCGACCGTGGTGACCCTCATGTGACAGAAGCCTAGAACGACATCGCGGCGGACCGGCTGTTCTCGCCGCTGACCGGCCTCGCGGCGGGGGCGTGCCAGGAGCGGGCCGACTACGAGACCGGGGTGCCCCTCGCGGCCCTCGACCCGGACGTCGATGCGGCCGACCCCGCGGAGATCGGCCGCCTGGCGTGACGGCGGGTCAGAGCCCGTACTCCTCCAGCAGCCGCAGCCACACCTCGCTGACCGTCGGGAACGACGGTACGGCGTGCCACAGCATGTCGAGCGGCACCTCGGCCGTGACCGCGACCGTGGCCGCGTGCAGCATCTCGGCCACAGCGGGACCCACGAACGTGACGCCGAGCAGCACCTTGCGCTCCTCGTCGACGACGATCTTGGCGCGTCCCGTGTAGCCGTCGCCCAGCAGGGACGCGCCCGCGACCCTGCCCATGTCGTACTCGACCACGCGCACGTCGAAGCCGTCGGCGCGGGCGGCCTGCTCGGTACGGCCGACCGAGCAGACCTGCGGGTCGGTGAACACCACCTGGGGCGCGCCCTTGCCGTCGGCCAGGTCGCGCAATCCGGTGGCGTCGTCGGGCCTGCCGTGCGCGCGGGCGGCGATGACGTCGCCGCACACCCTGGCCTGGTACTTGCCCATGTGCGTGAGCAGGTTGCGGCCGTTGACGTCGCCCACGGCGTACAGCCAGTCGGAGCCAGGCACCCGCATGCTGTCGTCCACCTGGACGGGGCCCTCCCCGTCGAGCCCGAGGTCGTCGACGGCGGGCCTGCGGCCGGTGGCCACGAGCAGTTCGTCGGCCTCGATGCTCTCGCCGTCCTCCAGGTGGACGGTGACGGGGCCGCCGTCCGCGGCCCGCTCGACGCGGGTGACCTTGACGCCGAACCGCACGTCGATCCCCGCTTCGCGCATCGAGTCGGCGAGCATCCGCCCGGCGAACGGCTCGGTCCGCCCGAGCAGCCCGCCGCCGCGCACCAGCAGCGTCGTCTCGGCGGCGCCGAGGGCGTGCAGCGCCTGGGCCATCTCGCAGGCCACCACGCCGCCGCCGAGGACGACCAGGCGTGCGGGCACCTCGCGGACCGAGGTGGCGTCCCTGCTGAACCAGGGCCGCGCCTCGGCCAGCCCCGGGATGGGCGGCACGACGGGGACGCTGCCGGTGGCCAGCACCACCGCGTGCCTCGCGCGCAGCGTGGTGATCGTTCCGTCCTTGTCCTTGACCTCCACCAGGCGCTCGCCCGCGAGGCGGCCCCTCCCGCGCAGGAGCGTCGCAGGCAGCTTGGTGACCCATTCGGCCTGGCCGCTGTCGTCGAGGTAGCCGACCGCCTTGTCCCTGCTGTTCAGCACCGCTGCGACGTCGATGGGCCCGTCGAGCGCCAGCCCCGGCACCCTCGACACCTCGGCTGCCAGCTCCATCGGCCGCAGCAGTGACTTGCTGGGAATGCATGCGTAATAGGAGCATTCGCCCCCCGTGAGGTGGTTCTCGACGACGGCGCAGGACAGGCCGCCGCGCACCACCCGCCCCGCCACGTTCTCTCCCGCGGGACCTGCGCCGATCACGACCACGTCCACGTCGGTGCTCTGCATCGTCATGTTCCGACCGTACGGCCTGCGCGAAACGGGGCCGTCACCAGGTGAGGTGGACGGCCTCGGGGGAGCGGTGGATGAGGGTGGGCGACATGCGCACGTCCTCGTCGGCCAGGCGCAGGCCGGGCAGTTCGCGCATCAAAGTGCGCAAGGTGATCTGCGCCTGCTCCTTCGCCAGCTGCGAGCCAGGGCAGCCGTGCGGCCCGTGCCCGAACGACAGCTGCCTGGACGCGGGCCTGGTGATGTCGAACTCGTCGGGGCGCGCGTTGGCGTCGGCGTCCCGGCCCGCGGAGGCGAAGGAGACGAAGAGCACGTCGTCCTCGTCCAGCCGGGTGCCGCTCAGCGTCACCTTGCCGGTGACCGTGCGGCGGAAGCCCTGGACGGGCGCCTCGAACCTGAGCGCCTCGTCGATCGCCGCGGGGACCAGCTCGGGCCGCTCGCACAGCAGCTCCCACTGACGGCGGTCGCGCAGCAGGTTGAGCACCAGCGTGCCGAGCAGCGCGGTCGCGGTCAGATGCCCGGCCAGCAGCAGGTTCTGCAGGTTGGAGACGATCTCCTTGCGCTGGTCGAGTGTCAGCTCGCCGGACCCGGGCGCCAGGTCCCTGACCATCTCGGTGATCAGGTCGTCGCGCGGGTCCTCCCTGCGGGCGCGAGCGTAGCCGTCGAGCAGATGCTGCAGGGCCACGATCTCCTGTGCAGCCTTCACCTGCTCGGCCTCCGTCAGCTCGGAGAACAGCAGGCTCTCGGCCCGCTGCGCGCCGCCGATCGCGCCAGGGACGTCGGAGGGGTCGAGGCCGAGCAGGTGCCCGATCACGTCGGCGGGCAGCGGCCTGGCATAGGCTGCCATCCACTCGACCTGGCCGTCGCCCGCGAACGCGTCGATGAGCGCCTCGGCGCGCTCGGTGACGAACGGGAGGGCGGCGGCCACCCTGGTGGGAGACAAACCCCTGGTGAGCGGCCTGCGCAGGCGGCGGTGCGCCTCGCCGTCGGCGGTGAGCACCGCCTGGACGCCGCCGAGCCCCTTGACCAGCTCCGAGAGCGCGGCGCGACCGGGGAGGTAGTCGGGCTTCAGCGCGCGAGCGGAGGAGAAGTGCTCGGGCCTGCTCAGCACCTCGCGCACGTCGTCCCGCCTGCTGACCAGCCACGCGCCGAGCTCGGGCAGGAAGGTCAGGCCGCGGGTTTTGCGGGCCTCGGCGTAGACGGGATACGGATCGCGGTGGAAGGCCTCAGCGCTCACCCGCCCCATGGTCGCGGGTGGCCGCGGGCAGGACAAGATCTGAGGGCGCCCGGCTATGCCGGCACGGTGTCAGCAAACACGAAACCCCAGGCCCGAGGGCCTGGGGTGTGCTGGTGGACGATACTGGGATTGAACCAGTGACCTCTTCCGTGTCAGGGAAGCGCTCTCCCGCTGAGCTAATCGTCCGAGGTGGAGACGGGATTTGAACCCGTGTGGACGGCTTTGCAGGCCGCTGCCTCGCCTCTCGGCCACTCCACCGAGGGAGGCCCTCAGCGATGGCCTCTCCGAGCGGAAGACGGGATTCGAACCCGCGACCCTCACCTTGGCAAGGTGATGCTCTACCACTGAGCCACTTCCGCGTTGCCGCTCGTTCGCGGCGACAAGGAAACTCTAGCGGAGTTTCCGAGCACATGCGTCATCCATCGTTCCTGCGTAGCTGCCTGGCCACGCTTCGCTCGGTCGACGGCAGGGTCAGGAAGATCTCCAGAATCCTGGTCAGCCGGTGAACCTCGATCCGGTGGAAGGCGGGCCCGTCGGAGCGGGCGAGGATCAGCGTGAGCGCCAGCGGCGGCAGGGGGGCGGCGATGATGTGCACGCCCGATTCGAGAGTGGAGGCGACAGGCCTGGGCGGGGTGACCTCGGGCAGCGGGACGTGCTCGGGCGCGCGCCAGCTGGCGTAGACGAGGGAGCGCGGGTCCCTGTCGGTGCCGGCGGCCGCCCAGTCGGCGCTGAACAGCACCGGCATGGAGTCGATCAGCGTGGACAGCGCCCTGTCGCCCGCCGTGGTGATGTACTTGAGAATCTCGAGCTCAGGGTAGGTGCCGGGGGCCTCCCGCGTGGTCCAGACCCCTTCCACGGTGACACCCTGCACGCTCGCCAGGCTCTTGGCGAGCGTCTCCTTCGAGGTGCTGTCGGGACAGAAGAGCGTGAAGTCGTCCAGCGCCCTTCCCGCGCCCCGCTCCAGCACGGTGACCTGGGTGATGTCGGCTCCTGCCGCACCGAGCGCGCGGGTGACCTGGCCGAGGGCGCCTGGCCTGTCGGGCAGCGCGATGCGCAGTCGCAGAAGCATCCATGGCCTCCCGATGTCGCAGGTCGATCCCCTGTCACACCCTATCCGCGAATAACGCTCACGGGTCCTGGTGCGCTAGAACTTAACAAACCGACCGTCGACGCATTCGCAGGAAGCGAGGGTGGCGTTCCGCCATGAAGATCGGGCCGCTCGAGGTGTGGCCGCCGGTGGTGCTCGCACCGATGGCGGGGATCACCAACGCTCCGTTCAGGGTGCTCTGCCGGGAGCAGGGGGCGGGGCTGTTCGTGTGCGAGATGATCACCACCAGGGCACTGGTGGAGCGCAACCCCAAGACCATGCGGATGATCAGGTTCGCCGACTCCGAGCGGCCGAGGAGCATCCAGCTCTACGGCGTCGACCCCGAGATCGTCGGCAGGGCCGTGAAGATGATCGCCGAGGAGGACCTGGCCGACCACATCGACCTCAACTTCGGCTGCCCGGTGCCCAAGGTGACGCGCAGGGGTGGCGGGTCGGCGCTGCCGTACAAGAGGAACCTGCTGCGGCGGATCCTGCGCGCCGCGGTGGGCAACGCGGGCGCGCTGCCCGTGACGATGAAGATGCGCAAGGGCATCGACGACGACCACCTCACCTACCTCGACGCGGGCAGGATCGCGGTGGAGGAGGGCGTGGCCGCCATCGCGCTGCACGGCCGCACGGCGAGGCAGCACTACGGCGGCGTCGCCGACTGGGAGGCGATCAGGCGGCTGAAGGAGGCCGTCACCGACATCCCCGTGCTCGGCAACGGCGACATCTGGAGCGCCGACGACGCTGTGCGCATGGTGGCCGAGACCGGCTGCGACGGGGTCGTCGTGGGGCGCGGCTGCCTCGGCCGTCCCTGGCTGTTCAAGGACCTGGAGAACGCCTTCGACGGCAGCGCCGAACGGGCCAGGCCGACCCTCGGAGAGGTCGCGGACACCATGGCCAGGCACGCCGAGGGCCTCACCGAGTGCTTCGACATCGAGCGCTACGCGATCGCCGACTTCCGCAAGCACGTCGGCTGGTACCTCAAGGGCTTCACCGTCGGCGCTGACCTGCGGCGCGAACTCGCCACGGCCGAGTCGCTCGACGGGCTCAGCTCGAGCCTGGCCAGGCTCGAGCGCGACCAGCCGTGGCCGCCCAACACCGACACCCCGCGCGGCAAGTCGGGCGAGCGCGACCGGGTTCACCTGCCCGACGGCTGGCTCGACGACCCCTACGACTGCGTGGTGCCGCAGGACGCGGAGTCCGACATCTCAGGCGGCTGACCGCCCGGGCGAGATCGCCGTCAAAGATCTCTTGACTTTTGGTCGGTGCGCGTGGGTAACGTGCCCAGCGTGAGCGCCTCTGCAGCCGAGGACCTGATCGCCGAATTCGACGCCGAGCGGCCCGTCCGCAAGCTGAGCGGTCGTGTCTCGGCGCTTGTGACGATCATCGCGCTCGGGCTCGCGCTCTACGTGCTGTGGTGGACCTTCTTCCCCGGCGCGGTCCAGCCGTACCGGATCGGATTCCTCGCGGTCGTGCTGCCGCTGGCGTTCATCTGCTTCGGCCGCGACAAGGAGCGGCCCTCGATCCTCGACTGGGTGCTCGCGGCGCTCGCGCTGGTGGCCTGCCTCTACCCGCTGGTGGTGTTCGACGAGTTCATCAGGCGTGCGTTCGACCCGACGACGCTCGACGTCCTCGCCGGCCTGGCGATCACGGTGCTGGTGCTCGAGGCGGCGCGCAGGACCGTCGGCTGGATCCTGCCCGCGGTCTGCCTGATCTTCATCGCCTACGCCTACTGGGGAGGCTGGATCCCGATCGGCTGGTCGATCGGGCACAGGGGCTACGACATCGACCGCGTCGTCGTCGCCTTCACGATGGGCACCGAGGGCATCTACGGCGTGCCGCTCGACGTGGCCGCCACCTACATCATCCTGTTCACGATCTACGGCGCGGTCCTCGACCACTCGGGCGCGGGCAAGTTCTTCGTCGACGTCTCGCTGGCCGCCTTCCGCAGGTCACGCTCGGCTCCCGGCCGTACGGTGACCATGGCGGGCTTCCTGCTCGGCACGGTCAGCGGCTCCGGTGTGGCGACCACGGTCAGCGTCGGCAGCGTCGCCTGGCCGATACTCAAGCGCGCCGGCTACCCGAGGGAGCAGGCCGGAGGCGTGCTGGCCGCCTCCGGCATCGGCGCGATCCTGTCGCCGCCCACGCTGGGCGCGGCGGCCTTCATCATCGCCGAGTACCTGAGGGTCAGCTACCTCCAGGTGCTGCTCTACGCCACCATCCCGACCGTCCTCTACTACCTGGGCATCTTCCTGGCGATCGAGATGGACGCCAGGAAGTACGGCACGCGGGCCGTCGCCGTCGACGCGCCCAGGTTGTGGCCCCTGGTCAGACGGTACGGCTACCACTTCAGCTCCCTGTTCGTGATCATCATTCTGATGGCGCTCGGCCAGTCGCCGTTCCGCGCCGTGGTCTACGCGACGCTGCTGGCGTTCGCGCTGTCGTTCCTCGACCCCGAGCACAAGCTCACCCCGCGCAGAGCGGCCGAGGCGCTGGCGGCGGGGGTCAAGGGCGTGCTGCCCGTCGCGGCCACCTGCGCGGCGGCCGGCACGATCGTCGCGGTCGTCACGCTGACCGGGCTCGGGCTGAAGGTCAGCTCGCTCATCGTGGGCCTGTCGGGCGGCAACCTGATCGCCACGGCCGTGCTGTGCGCGGTGGCGGTGCTGCTGCTCGGCCTGGCCGTCCCGGTGACGGCGTCGTTCGTGATCGCGGCCGTCATCATCGGGCCCGCGCTGACCAAGCTCGGCGTGAGCTCCCCCGAGGCCTACATGTTCATCTTCTACTACGCGGTGCTGTCGGAGGTGAGCCCGCCGACCGCGCTGTCGGCCTTCGCCGCCTCGGCGATCACAGGGGGCAACGCCTACCGCACCATGATGGCCACGTGGAAGTACTCCCTGCCGGCCTTCCTCGTACCGTTCGCGTTCGTGCTGACCCCGGCTGGAGGCGCGCTTCTGGGGCAGGGGAGTCCGTGGCAGATCGCCTGGACGTTCGCCGCGTCGGCGTTGGCGGTCGTGGCGCTCGCGGTGGCCACGGGCGGTCTTGCGGGTCCCGTCGAGCGGGTCCTGTGCGGGGCGGCGGCACTGCTGCTCCTGGTGCTGTCGCCCGTGCCGATCGCGATCGGCGCAGGTCTCGTTCTGCTGGCGCTCGCCGTACACCTAGTGAGGAGACGCACATGAGGTTGTTGTCCGTGGTGTTCCTGGCGGTGGTCGTGGCCGTGGCCGGCTGCGGAGGTGACAGGGGCGCCGAACGAGCGGAGCAGACAGGGGGCGGCGGGAAGCGGCTGTCGATCGCGACAGGCAACACCACCGGCGTCTACTACATCATGGGCGGCGGCCTGGCCGACCTCATCAGCAAGAACCTGCCCGGCTACGAGGCCACGGCCGAGGCGACCGGCGCGTCGGTGGAGAACATCCAGCGCGTGGTCAAGGGCGACTCCGACCTGGGCTTCACCCTCGCCGACTCCGCGGCCGACGCGGTGCAGGGCAAGGGCGCCTTCTCCTCCGCGCAGCCGATCAGGGCGCTGGCCCGCCTCTACAACAACTACACCCAGGTCGTGGCCTCCGCCGAATCGGGGGTGAAGAGCATCGCCGACCTCAAGGGCAAGCGGGTCTCCACCGGCTCGCCCAACTCGGGCACCGAGGTGATCTCGCTGCGCCTGCTCAAGGCGGCGGGTCTCGACCCCGACAAGGACGTCACCCGCCAGGCGCTCGGCCTGCCCGAGAGCGTCGACGCCCTGAAGACGGGCGGGCTCGACGCGCTGATCTGGTCCGGCGGCCTGCCCACGCCCGGCATCACCGACCTGACGACGACCATGAAGGAGAAGGCGGTCTTCGTGCCGCTGGACGACGTGCTGCCCAAGCTGCAGGCCGAGCACGGGCAGGTCTACTCGGCGGGCAGCATCGGCAAGGACGTCTACCAGGCGCCCGCCGACGTGGCCACGGTCGTGGTGCCCAACCTGCTGGTGGTCAACGAGAAGATGGATCCCGCCCTGGCCGAGAGCATCACGAAACTGATCTTCGATCACCACGCCGACCTGGTCGCGGTCTCGAAGGCGGCCACGGAGATCACCAAGGAGACGGCCGTGAAGACCGAGCCCGTCCTGCTGCACGACGGGGCGAAGAAGTACTTCGGGTCGTAGGCCCCTCAGGGGTGGGCAGGGCCGGATCGGCCACCGCGCGATCCGGCCGCCGCCCCTGTCACAGGTCGACCTGCCCGCCGCTGCGCCAGTAGACGTTGGCCTCCCTGCTCAGCAGGTCCGCCTCGACCAGGTAGCGCCGCAGCGCCGAGAAATCGTGGTGGAAGGCGCGCAGCACCACGTTCACGTCCTTCTCGGAGTAGCGGACGCCAGGCTCGAACAGCCTGGCGATGTGGTGCAGCACCACCAGCCGCTTCTCGTGCTTGGCGGGGATCTCCTTCAGCCGCCCGTCCACCAGGAAGGCCTGCAGGACCCGCTCCTCCTGCGTCAACGCCCGCGGCGGCGGGGCCGCCGCCTTCAACAGCTCGCGGAACCGCTCGGGCCGCGCGGCCCAGGTCCCGTCCTGCCTCCGTACGGCCAGGCCGCCCCGCTCCAGCCGTTCGAGGACGTCCTCGCCCGCCTCCGGCCGCTCGCCCAGCACCAGGGCGGCGAAGGCGCGCAACGTCGTGTCCTGGTGGAGGAGCCCGAGGACTCGCCGGATCTCTTCGTCGCTCATGCGGCTATTTTGAACCATTGGATCACCTCGAGCGTCTGATCCAGCGTGATGACCAACCTCCTGCTCGCCGGCGCCCTCGCGTTAGCCGCCGCGCCCGCCGACACCATCCCCAAGGGGTTCCTCCTCTGGGAGAGGGCCGCGGCCAAGAAGGACGACAACCCCGAGACGAACTGGGCCGTCAACAGGCGGATCACGGCCAGGCTGACGGTGAACCCGTGCGACAAGAACGCGCTCGCCTCGGCGGGACGCGTCGCGGCCCGCACGATCGTCTACACCTCGGTCCCCGACTTCCAGAAGTCCGAGCAGGTGATCCTCTACTCGAGCGGGGACCAGGCGACCCAGGCGCTGGCCGAGCTCAAGGCGGCGCTGCGGACCTGCGCCTCGGCGAAGACCGGGGGGTTCGCGTACAGGTACTCGGCCAAGCCGGTCACACTCGGTGACGAGGCGCTGGCCGTGACAGGGCAGAACTACGCGGGGCGCAAGCCGGCGATCGGCGGAGAGCGCGCGATCGTCTCGCGCAAAGGCAACGCCCTGATCCTTTACTCGCAGGCGGGCGAGTGGGGCAAGCCGGCGAAGGCGGACTTCACGGCACAGACCAGGGACGCGACGACGATGCTCGGGAAGATCTGCGCGATCGCGTCCTGCTGATTGTCACGAGCTTGAGACAAGATCATGACACGATCGCAGTGTCGTGACAGGGATCCTTGGGGGGAGACGTGTGCCGGGGCGCCCTTGCCAGTCCGTTCCGGCACACGTTCAGCTGTTTCCGCGTGCCCATCCGCTGCTGTCACGCCGTCGATGATCGATCCGGCGCCGGCGGAGGTGGCCTCGCCACCGGCGCCGCGCCCGGACGCGTTCAGGGCAGGCGGCCCGCCGTACCCGCGTGGAAGACGCGGTCGCGGGCGAGGGAGAGGGCGAACTCCACCGCGCCCGCTCGGACGGCGTTGCCCGTGACGGCGCTCGGCACCAGCTCGACGGGAGCCTCGCACCGCGTGAGCCGGTCGGCCACGAGCCGGTGGAGCTCGATCCCTCCCGCCCGGAGCAGCGGGCCGCCGAGGACCACCAGGCCAGGATCGAGGACGCCGACGAGGCCGGTGACGGCCGCCGCCAGGCGGGCGGCGAGCTCGCCGAGGAGCGCGGCGTTCCCCCCGGCCAGCGCACGGGCCGCGATCTCGACGGCGCTCCCGCCTTCCACCCGCGTGCCGTGGACGCGGGTCAGCTCGCTCACCGCGGCCGCGTTCAGGAGCGTGCCGAGAGGGCGGCCGCCGGGAGTGAGGATCGAGCCGACCTCGCCGCCGCGGCCCGAGGCGCCGCGCCAGAGCCTGCCGTTCAGCACGACGCCCGAGCCGAGGCCCTGACCGAGCCAGAGCAGGGCGAAGGTGTCCCTGCCTTGGGCCGCGCCCGCGGCCTGCTCCTCCAGAGCGACCAGGTTGACGTCATTCTCCATGCGGACGCGGGGGTTGCCCAGCAGGTCGCGCAGCGGGCCGAGATCGTGCACCCCGCGCGGCGCGGGCTCCCGTGCGGCGACGTCGAGGCGGTCGCCGCCGCCGTCGACGATGCCGGGCATGCCGATCACGACCTGCTCGAGATCGGCCGCCGCCAGCCCCGCGCCGGCCGCCGCCTGCCTGAGCGCCCCGGCGAGCGTGGCGACGGGGTCGGCCTCGGCCGGGATCGCGGTCGTGTGCTCGGCGACCAGATGGCCCTCGAGATCGGCCACCGCCACGTCGAGACCGCAGGAGGTGACGTCGACGCCTGCCACGTGCGCCGCGGACCCCTCCAACGCCCACATCTGCGCGGCGGGGCCCGCGCTGCCGGGTTTGCGGCCGCCTTTGCGCACCAGACCCGCCCCCTCCAGCCGGCGCAGCACCTCGGCGGCGGCGGCCTTCGACAGCCCGGTCCCCGACTCCAGCTCGCCCCTGGTCAACGGGCCCTCACCGAGCAGGAGCTCGAGGGCGGCGCGCTCGTTGAGCGTCCGCAGCACGCGCGGGCTGCCCGACGTCATGACCGTCCTCTCCCGCTCCGTCGATCGATCCGCGGCCGCCCAGGCGGCGGCGGACGCGGCCGCCCGCGCCCGTGGGCGGGGGTCGCGGCCGCCGACGAGGGTCACAGGCGGTTCAGGCCGAGGACGTGGAGAACGGCGCGGCCCTCCTCATCGGAGGCGGCCAGATCCACCTGGGCGTCGATGCCCCAGTCCCCGTCACCCGCCGGATCCTTGATGACCTGCCGCACCTTCCAGAGCTCCTTCTCCTCCGCGATGCGCAGCAGGCCAGGCCCGCGAGCGTCGGCGTCGGTGAAGATCTCCTCGTGCTCGTCATAGTAGGCGTCGAGCGCCGCGCCCCAGTCGACGTCGGGCGCCAGCTCCTCCAGCTCGTCCTCCTTCTCCAGCGCGCACAGCTCGACCAGGCGGAACATCGCGTTCCTGACCAGGACCCTGAACGCGCGCGGGTTACCGGTGACGGGCCTGACCTTGCGCTCCAGCTCCTGCTCCTGCTCCAGCGCCGTCTCCGGGTTGCTCAGCTTCTCCCACTCGTCGATCAGCGAGGAGTCGACCTGGCGCACCAGCTCGCCGAGCCACTCGATGAGGTCGACGAGATCGTCGGTCTTGAGGTGCTCGGGGATCGTCCGGCTCAGCGTCCTGTACGCGTCGGCCAGATAGCGCAGGACCGCCCCCTCCGACCTGGACAGCTCGTAGAACTGGATGTACTCGGTGAACGTCATCGCCCGCTCGTACATGTCGCGCACGACGGACTTCGGGCTCACGTTGTAGTCGGCGACCCACGGGTGGCCGCGCCGGTAGGTCTCGTAAGCGCCGAGCAGCAGCGTCTCCAGCGGCATCGGATACATGATCTCCTGCAGCTGCTCCATGCGCTCCTCGTACTCGACCCCGTCGGCCTTCATCTGCGCCACGGCCTCGCCGCGGGCCTTCTTCAGCTGGGCCGACAGCACCTGGCGGGGGTCGTCGAGGATGGACTCCACGATCGAGACCATGTCGAGCGCGTAGCTGGGCGATTCCACGTCCAGCAGGTCGAAGGCGGCCAGCGCGAAGGTGGACAGCGCCTGGTTGAGCGCGAAGTCCTCCTGCAGGTCGATGGTCAGCCGGGCCTTCCTGCCCTGGTCGTCGGGCTCGCTCAGCTTCTCCACCACGCCGCCCGCCAGCAGCGAGCGGTAGATCGCGATCGCCTGGCTGATGTGCCGCCGCTGCCACTTGCGGTCCTCGTGGTTGTCGGTGAGCAGGTGCTTCATGGCGGCGAAACAGTCGCCCGGCCGGTTGATGACGGCGAGGAGCATGGCGTTGCTGACCTTGAAGCGTGAGGCCAGCGGCTCAGGCTCGGCCGTCTGCAGCTTCTCGAAGGTCTCCTCGCTCCAGCCGACGAACCCCTCCGGCGGCTTCTTGCGGGCATAGCCGCGGCGGCGCTTGGGATCATCGCCGATCTTGGCCAGCGCCTTGGCGTTCTCGATGTCGTGCTCGGGGGCCTGGCAGGCGACGTAGCCGATCGTGTCGAAGCCCGCGCGGCCAGCCCGGCCGGCGATCTGGTGGAACTCGCGGGCGCGCAGGCGGCGCACCTTGTTGCCGTCGTACTTCGACAGCGCGGTGAACAGCACGGTCCTGATCGGGACGTTGACCCCGACGCCGAGCGTGTCGGTGCCGCAGATGACCTTCAGCAGGCCCGCCTGGGCCAGCCGCTCCACCAGCCGCCGGTACTTCGGCAGCATGCCCGCGTGGTGGACGCCGATGCCGTGCCGTACCAGGCGGGAGAGGGCCCGGCCGAACCGCGTCGTGAAGCGGAAGTTTCCGATCATCGCGGCGATGGCTTCCTTCTCGGCCTTCGTCGCCATGTTGATGGACATGAGGGACTGCGCGCGCTCCATCGCCGCCGCCTGCGTGAAGTGGACCACGTACACAGGCGCCTGGCCTGTGCTGAGCATCTCCTCGAGCGTCTCGTGCAGCGGGGTCATCCGGTAGGAGTAGACCAGCGGGACGGGGCGCTCGGCGTGCTTGACGACCGAGGTCTCCCTGCCCGTGCGCCTGGTGAGGTCCTCCTGGAACAGGGCGACGTCGCCGAGCGTCGCCGACATCAGCACGAACTGCACGTTCGGCAGCTCCAGCAGCGGCACCTGCCATGCCCAGCCGCGGTCGGGCTCGGCGTAGAAGTGGAACTCGTCCATGACGACCTGGCCGATGTCGGCCGCGGCGCCGTCACGCAGCGCCACGTTGGCGAGGATCTCCGCGGTGCAGCAGATGATCGGCGCCCCGGGGTTGACGCTGGCGTCGCCTGTCATCATGCCGACGTTCTCGGTGCCGAACAGCGCGACCAGGTCGAAGAACTTCTCCGAGACCAGCGCCTTGATCGGCGCGGTGTAGAACGTGCGCTGGTCGCGGGTCAGAGCCGTGAAGTGGGCTCCCGCCGCGACCAGGCTCTTGCCCGACCCTGTCGGTGTGGCGAGGATCAGGTTGTTTCCCGAGACGACCTCGATCAGCGCCTCCTCCTGCGCCGGGTAGAGGGTGAGCCCCCGTTCGGAGTTCCACGCGACGAACGCGTCGAAGATGGCATCGGGATCGGCGTCGATCTCTTCGGGAAGGCGGTCTATGAGGCTCACCCTCTCCATCTTGCCAAGGACATGGCCCAACCGGTTAACGAGATCCGGTCAGAACCGCGCACGGGAGGCGGTGAGGTTGGTGCCCGGCGGCGGTGGCGGGCGGGGAGAGGGCGGGTGTGGCTCGTCCGGTCAGAACCGCGCACGGGAGGTGGTGAGGATGGTGCCCGGCGGCGGCTCGTCCGGTCAGAGGCGCGCGCGGGGTGCGGTGAGGAGCAGGCCGGCGGCGATCGCGAGCGTCGACAGGACGGGCGCGCCTCCCGGGGCGAACCCGAAGGCGGTCAGTCCCAGCAGCCCGCCGCCGACCAGGGCCGCCGACACCAGCGAGCCGCTCCACGTGGCCACGCCGTACGGCAGCGCCGGCGGCTCCTCGAACCGGGCGAACGCCCGCAGCAGCGGCCAGATGAGCAGGCAGAGCGTCCCGAACCACACCGGCCATCCCGCCAGCCAGCCGAGGCTCCCCGGCGCGGGGGTGTCGAGCCCGAGCCCGACGACCACGACGCCGCTCATCGCGAACAGCGCGGGCATGTGCCACAGGTACACCGTCATCATCCGGGGACCCGCCCACGCCACCAGCCGTTCGGTGCGCAGCCGCATGATCCACGGCCGCAGCAGCGTGACCAGGCCGATCTGACCGATCCCCACCCCCAGCATGGCCAGCGTGGGCGGCGCCATGTTCGACATCTCCGCGCCGGGCAGCCCGATCATGCTGCCGGGGTAAGGGCCGAAGGCCACCAGCAACGCGGCGGCGCCGTACCCGGCCATCGCCAGCAGCCCGGGACGGCCCAGCCTGCGGTCGACGTAGAAGAAGCCCAGCTGGTGGACGGCCAGCCACACGAAGCCGATGTTGAGGTAGCCGATCAGGTCGGGGCCGGAGGTGAACCTGACCAGGTCGGTGGCCACCGCGCCCGCGACCAGGACGGCGGGCGCCCGCCATCCGTGCCTGGCGTGCATCCTGAGCATCAGCGGCGTCGCGGTGACGGCGATCAGGTAGACGACCAGGAACCACAGCAGCTGCCCCGTCAGCCGGGACCCCACCTCCAGCGGCTGCTCCGGCACCCCGAACGTCGCCAGGACGTGCGGGAAGGGGATCCACACCGCCGCCAGCGGCAGCACCGGCCAGGCCAGGCGCCGCAGCCGTACGGCCAGCCACGCGGGCGCCGTGCCGGGAGCGCGGCGGAAGCTGATCGCGTTGGCCGCGCCGCCCGCGAAGAACACCAGCGGCATGACCTGGCTGATCCAGGTGACCACCCACACTCCCGGGGTGGACAGCGCGTTGCCCGTCGTCAGGCGGACGCCGTCGTAGCCCAGCACAGGGATCGTCCAGTGCTGGAGCACGACCAGGGCCATCCCCGCGAGCCGCAGGACGTCGATGAAGGAGTCCCTGGTCGTGGCGCGTACGGCCGGGCGTTCGAGCAGGACGGTCATGGGGGAGCCTCGATTCGGAAGGTGGTGACTCAAGGCTTCCGTCCGGGCCCGTCCGGCGCAGTGACGCGGTCCGCCGTCTTACGGTCAAGATCGCACTACCCCGGATGGTAGGGCTGGCCCTACCCCTTGACGCCTGCCCGCAGGGGCGAAGCAGGACCTGCGAGACTCGTAGCGTGATGTCATGCGCTCCCTGATGAGACGAGTCCTGCTGGACAGTCGTTACCTCCTGGTCGGCTTCCCGACCGCCGTGATCGCCTTCATCCTGCTCATCGCCGGGTTCGCGGCGGGGCTCGGCACGGTGGTCGTATGGATCGGCGTCCCGATCCTCTGCGGCACGCTGCTGGTCGCCAGGGGTTTCGCCGACGTGGAGCGCGGCTGGCTGTCCGACGTGCTCAGCCGCCCCGCCATCAGGCCGCGTTACAAGGAGGCGCCCGCGACGGCGGGCCGTTTCCGTCGCATCGTGAACCCGCTGACGTCCGGGCAGTCGTGGCTCGACCTGATGCACGGCATCATCAACTTCCCCATCGCCATCGTCACGTTCGTGGTGACGGTGGTGTTCTGGGCGATCCCGATCTTGGGCCTGTCCTACCCGCTCTACGGCTGGATCACCTCGCGCATCCCCGGCAACATGGAGCTTCCCGAACTGCTCGGGCTCGGTGAGGGCTACCTGGTCAACTCGGCCTTCTACGGCGGCGTCGGCCTGCTGGGCGCGTTCGTCATGCCGTTCATGGTCAGGGGGGCGGCGCTGCTGCGCGCGGGGCTCGGCAGGGCGCTGCTGACGAGCGTCGCCGAGCTGCACGAGCGCATCGACGACCTGGCCCAGGGCCGGGCGGCGGCGGTGTCGGCCGAGGCCGACGCGCTGCGCAGGCTGGAGCGCGACATCCACGACGGCCCGCAGCAGCGCCTGGTGTCGCTGGCGATGGAGCTGTCCAGGGCCCAGCGCCAGCTGAAGAAGGACCCGCAGGCCGCGCACGCGACGATCGCCGAGGCCATCACGGCCACCCGGGAGACGCTGGACGAGCTGCGCGCGCTCTCGCGCGGCATCGCGCCGCCGATCCTGGCCGACAGGGGTCTCGCGCCCGCGCTCGCCGCCCTGGCCGGCAGGTGTACGGTGCCCGTCGACCTCGACGTGCAGACCGCCGAGCGTTACGTCGCCGCGGTGGAGAACACGGTCTACTACGTGGTCGCCGAGTCGCTGACCAACATCGCCAAGCACAGCCGCGCCACGACCTGTTCGGTCCAGCTCAGCCGTACCGGGAACACGCTGATGCTGACGATCGGGGATGATGGGGTCGGCGGCGCACACGTCGCCAAGGGACACGGTCTGGCAGGGCTGGCCGACCGGCTGCGCGCGGTCGACGGCGAGCTGGTCGTGAGCTCCCCTGTGGGCGGGCCGACAGTGATCGTGGCGGAGGTGCCGTGCGGGTAGTCGTGGCCGATGACGCGGTTCTGATCAGGGAGGGCCTGATCAGGCTGCTGGAGGAGTTCGGCTGCGAGGTGGTGGCGGCGGTCGGCGACGGTGAGGCGCTCGTCGAAGCCGTGGCCTCGTTCAAGCCGGACGTGTCGGTGGTCGACGTGCGCATGCCGCCGTCCTTCACCGACGAGGGGCTGCGCGCGGCGGTGCGGGCGCGCACGCTGGTACCGGGGGCGCCCGTGCTGATCCTGTCGCAGTACGTCGAGGTCTCCTACGCCGACGACCTGCTGGCCGACGCCCGTGGCGCGGTCGGCTACCTGCTGAAGGACAGGGTCGTGGACGTCGACGAGTTCATGGAGGGGCTGCGGCGCGTCGCCTCGGGCGGCACTGTCTTCGATCCGCAGGTGGTGGCCCAGCTGATGGTGCGCAGGCGCAGGGACGATCCACTGGCCCAGCTGACCCCGCGCGAGCGGGAGGTGCTCGGTCTGATGGCGGAGGGAAAGTCGAATCCGGCCATCGGCAGGGACCTGGTGATCAGCGACGGCGCCGTGGAGAAGCACATCAGGAGTATCTTCTCCAAGCTCGGCCTCTACGCCGACGACAGCGACCAGCATCGCAGGGTGCTGGCCGTCCTGGCGTATCTCAGGGGCTGAGAAGTCTGAGCGCGTGGGCGTGCCCGCGTGTCTCGGAGGCTGAGGAGCCGCGGGCGCGTGGCCGCGCCCGTGTGTCTCGGGGGCTGGGGAGCCGCAGCGTGTGGCCGTGCCCGTGTGTCTCGGGGGCTGGGGAGCCGCAGCGTGTGGCCGTGCCCGTGTGTCTCGGGGCTGAGGCGCGCGGCCGGTCCTGGTGGACCGGTCGCGAGGGGACTCAGGCCCCGAGCGCGTCCACGAGCTTCTTCCGCTGCTGGGCGCCCAGGCCGCCGAGACGACGCTTCTCGTCGACGCCGGCCTCCTCCATGAGCGCGGTGGCCTTGGCGGGCCCGACGCCCTTGACGGCGCGCAGCGCCTGGGAGACCTTGATCTTCTTGGCGATGTCGTCGTCGCGCTCCAGCAGGTCGGCGAAGGTCAGCTCACCGGCCTTGACCTTCGCGAGCAGAGCGGTGCGGGCGGCGCGGGCCTCCGCGGCCTTCTCCAGCGCCGCCTTGCGCTGCTCCGGGGTAAGAGTGGGAAGTGCCATCTCGATCTCTCCTCGGGGAGTAATGCTTCGGGACTTTGTTACCCGTGGTGTCGCGGCTAATCATGGCGGATGCCAGCGGCTCTTGTTGCGGAAAGCCGCCGCTCAGCCGGTGCGCCAGACCGAAGCGGCCGCCTCGGCGCACGCCACGTCCTGCGCGACGGTGCCTCCGCTGACCCCCACACCGCCGACCACGCGTTCTCCTTCACCGTAGTCCGCCCACAAGGGGATGCCACCTCCGAAGCACACGAACCGGTCACCCGCGAGGCCGTACAACTCGCCTCCAGGAGCGGTCAGCGGCGCCAGGTCGGCGGTCGAGATCCGGTTGGCCACCGAGGTGTAGGCCTTGCCGGGAGCCAGGACTGGACCGGCGATCTCGGCTCCTTCCATGCGCTGGAAGCTCACCAGATGGCCGCCCGCGTCGACGACGGCGACGGACACCAGCGCGCCCTCCCTCGACGCCTGTCTGATCGCCGCCTCGCACATCCGTAACGCGATCTCCAACCCCACCGTGTCCCGAAATTTCATGAACACATGGGTATCGTCCCGTGCGTCCTGGTTGCAAGATCATCGTGGTTTCTGTCACATTTCGCGTTTCGGGCGTGTCGCACGCCAGAATTCGAGCCCCTCGCGGGTCAGGAAGGCGTCAAACACCGACTCCATCGCCCCGATGAGGGGGCCACGGTCGCCCAGCGCGGAGGGCAGGATCGGCGCCGGCTGCCGCCTGCGCATCTCCATGAGCGCCTCGTCGCAGGAGCGCCGCAACGTCTCGCCCACGAGCGCGACGCCGAGGCCCGACACGGTGACCGCGGCGGGGTCGAGGGCGTTGACGAGCGCGCCGACGCCCTTGCCGAGAGCCCTGGCGTTCGCCTCGATCGCCGCCGCCGCGGCCGGATCGCCCGCGGCGGCCGCGGCGACGATGCCTTCGGCCTGTTCCCTGCCCCTGCCCCGGCCCGCCTCGAGACCCAGGTGCCTGAGCAGGGCGTTGCGGCCCACCGCCAGGCTGAGGCAGCCGCGGGCACCGCAGGGGCACGGGTCGTCGCCGCCGGTCAGCGGCATGTGCCCGAACTCGCCCGCCGTACCGCCCGATCCCGCCAGCGGGCGGCCCTCGATCAGCAGAGCGCCGCCGGGGTCGAAGTCGACGTGGACGTGCAGGCCCACGTGCACGCCGCGCAGGTGACCGCGACGGGCCTCGGCGAGGCCCGCGAGCCTGGCGTCGTTGCCGACCCGCAGCGGCACCTCGCCGAGCGCGAGCGCCGCGGCCACGTCGACGTCGACCCAGTCCAGGTGGGAGATGTCGAGCAGGCCGTCCGCGCGCACGGGACCCGCGGCCGACACTCCCACGCCCACCACCCTGGGTCCGAGCCGTTCGCGCAGCGCCGCGCCCAGTGACCGCAGCGCGCCGGAGGGTGTGCCGTCGTGCTCTCGCGTGGCGAGCACGGTCGAGCCGCCGCCCAGCTCGCACGCCGCGATCGTCCAGGTGTCCTCGCGCAGGTCGGCGGCCAGGGCCAGCGGCCCGTTGGGGTGCGGTCCCGGCAACTGCGTGGGGCGGCCCCTGGCGTGCTCCTTCGGCGGGGCCTCCTGGAGCAGCTCCTCCTCGACCAGCCCGGCCACCAGCACCGAAGCCGTTCCGCGGGCCAGCTCCAGGTCGCGCGTCAGCTGCGATCGCGTACGGCTGGCCGCGCCGTCGTGCACCGCGCGCAGCAGTCCGAGGCGGTTGTGCACGCGCAGGTCTCCCACATCCATGGAACACAGTTTATGCTCTAGCCGTGAACAAAAGAGCTCGTATCGGTGTGTTCGGCTTCTTCTTCCTCTGCGGCCTTGTCATGGGCATGTGGGCGGCGGGCCTGCCCGCCCTGAACGAACGGCTCGCCCTCGGGCCGGAGCGGCTCGGCTTCGCCCTGTTGCTGGTGTCGTTGGGCGCGCTGGCCTCGATGCTGGCGGCGGGCAGGATCGTGGACCGGCTGACCAGCAGGACCGTGTGCTGGTTCGCGGGACCGCTGTCGGCCGTGGTGCTGCTCGGCCCCGCGCTGGCGCCGTCCTACCCGGTGCTGATGGTCACGGCGGTCGTGCTCGGACTGGGCCTCGGCGTGATCGAGGTGGCGATGAACGTCCACTCGGTCGAGGTCGAGCACGCCTACGGCCGGCCGATCATCTCCGCCTTCCACGGCACGTGGAGCCTGGGCGGCGCGACCGGCGGCGCGCTCACCGCCATCGGGCTCAAGCTCGGCGTGGACGGGCAGGCGCTGCTGGTCGGCGCCGCCGTCGTCGTGCCCTTCCTGTACCTTCCCGCCGCCCGCCTGCTGCTTCCTGGGCGGCCCGCGACAGAGCCGGCCGAGCAGGGGGGCGGCATGGGCGCGATGCGCTGGGGGCTGGTGGCGCTGCTCGGTCTGGTCGCCTTCGCCGGGCACCTGAGCGAGGGCGCGGCCATCGACTGGGCCGCGCTGCACGCGCGTCTGGTGCTCGACACCGATCCCGCCGCCGCGCCCCTTGCCTACACCGTGTTCTCCATCGCGATGACCTCGGTCAGGCTGCTCGGAGACCCGATCAGGGCCAGGTTCGGGCCCGTGCGCACGATCCAGCTCGCCGGCGTGTTCGCCACGGCCGGGTACCTGCTGGTGCTGTTCGTGCCCACCGTCGTCGGCGCGTGGGCGGGCTGGGCGCTCGCCGGCATCGGCCTGGCCACCGTGGTGCCCGTCGTCTTCAGCGCCGTGGGCGCGGCCGGAGGGGCGGTCGGGCGGGCGCTGTCGCTGGTGACCGCTTTCGGCTACTCGGGGCTGCTCGTCGGGCCCGCGGTCCTGGGCTTCGTGACGGAGAGGTCGTCGCTGCCCGTCGCGCTGATCATCCCCACCGTGCTGGCCGCGGTGGTCGGCCTCGCCGGCGCCCCGGCGATCCGCGCGATCAGCACGGCCCCCGAGCCCGTGCCCGCAGGCCGCTGACCGGCCACCCACGGCTGCCTGGACAATGGCACGGTGGAGCTACACGATCTCTCCGCCGGTGACGGCGTGCTCGAACGCGTCGGCGCGGTGGCGCGGGCGGCGCTGGAGCGCTACGACGTGTCACCCGCGGCCACCGCGACGCTGATCAACGTCTCGGAGAACGCCACCTTCCGTGTCGACGACCCTGAGACGGGCGGCCGGTCGATCCTGCGGGTGCACAGGCTCGGCTACCACTCGGCGGCGGCCATCGGCTCGGAGCTGGACTGGCTGGAGGCCCTCAGGAGGGAGGAAGGCGTCCGCACGCCTGCCGTGATCGAGGCGGCCGACGGCGCGAAGGTGGTCGGGGCAGGCGGCAGGAACGTCGTGATGTTCGCGTTCCTGCCCGGCGCCGAGCCGCGAGAGGACCGCCTGGTCGACGGGTTCAAGCAGCTCGGCGCCGTGACCGCGCGCATGCACAGGCACGCCGTACGGTGGCGGCGGCCCGAGGGGTTCACCAGGTTCGCCTGGGACTGGGACGCCGCCTTCGGCGCGGAGGCCAGGTGGGGACGGTGGCGGGACGGCGTCGGCGTCGACGGCGAGGCGCACGCCGTCCTGCGGCGCCTGGAGGACCGGCTGCGCGAGCGCATCGCGCGCTACGGCCGCTCACCCGAGCGGTTCGGGCTGATCCACGCAGACATGCGCCTGGCCAACCTCCTCGACGACGGCGGACCCGAACCCAGCGTCATCGACTTCGACGACTGCGGGTTCGGGTGGCACGTCTACGACCTGGCCGCCGCGCTCAGCTTCATCGAGCACGAGCCGGTGGTGCCCGAGCTCATCGACGCCTGGCTGGACGGCTACCGCAGCGAGGAGCCCTTCACAGCGGAGGACGAGCGCGAGATCTGGACGTTCATCCTGTTCAGAAGGCTGCTGCTGGTGGCGTGGATCGGGTCGCACCAGGGGGTGGACATCGCCAGGGAGCTCGGCGAGGGCTACACCCGCGGCGCCTGCGACCTCGCCGACCGCTACCTCGGCTCGGTCTGACGCCGTGCGGGCGACGGGCCCCGCGCGCCGGGAGGGACGCACGGGGCCCGTGCCTCACCCCACGTACGGCCGCTGCAGGAAGCGGCCGAGCGCGGGGTCGTACAGGCGGGCGCCCATGAGCACCGTGCCGCCCAGCGCCGCGGAGACGAACCTGCCGCCGAGCCAGCCGTACCTGCGCGGTCGCGAGGCGATGCCGAACTCGTCGAAGGCCAGCACCGTCGCCGCCCCCGTGTCGAGGTCGAGCTCGGTGCCGACGTCACCGTGCAGGGTGGTCAGCTGCACACGGACCGCGCCCGTCGCCGAGGTTAGCGCCGCCAGCTCGCCGCCGATCCCGGTGACGGTCCTGACGACCGACCCGCCTTCGGCCAGCCAGCGCGGCGTCTCGCCCTCCGCGCCGTAGTGGTGCACGGTCGCCGCGCCGGTCCCGCTCGTCTCCGACCTGACCCGGCCCATGGGGTCGCGCGCCCAGGTGAGCGTCTCGTCGCCCGCGGTCTGCTTCGACGGTGCGCCGTCGTCGAAGTAGTCGACGGTCCTGCCGCCCGGCAGGCTCGTCGTACGGCCGAGCCCGTCGTAGCCGTAGCCGTCCCCGGTCAGGCGGCCGTCGGCGTAGGTGTAGCCGGTGATCGCGGAGGCCGCGTCGTCGGCCTGAGGGCACTCCTCCTCGGAACTCTGGACGGCCAGCCGCGTCCTGTTGCTCTGGCCGTCGTAGGCGTAACGGCGCAGCGAGCACACGGGGAAGGCGATCTCCCGCACCGAGGTGAGCCTGCCCGCTCCGTCGTAGCCGAGCGTGCGGTCGGTCATCGTGTCGGTGCGCAGCTGGAGCACCGGCTGCCCGTGGACGGAGAGCCCGGCCTGGTCGATCAGCACGGGCCCCTCCACCCCGTCCCTGGTGTAGACGCGGGCGAACGGCCGGCCGATCTCGTCGAACAGCCCCGCCATCCGCAGGCCGCCCGGCAGCTCGCCGGCCACCACGCGGCCGTCGTCGTCGTAACGGGCGGTGAAGACGCCCGCCACCGAGTCGGTGACCGAGGTGAGCAGGCCGCGCGGCTCCACCGCGTGGTCGTATGCGTAGACGCTGGTCGAGGGCGCCGAGTCGCTCACCTTGGTCACGCGGTCGAGGTCGTCGTACTCGGTGCGGGTCACCGCCCCGTCCGCGTCGGTGTGGGAGATGAGACGGCCGAGCCGGTCGAAGCCGGAGACGACCTTCGCGGCCGCCTGCCTTCGCTCGACCACCCTGCCGCTGCTCGGGTCGTAGCCGAGCTCCCGCGCTCCGATCGCGACGGGCCTGCCCGCGCCGTCACGCCTGACGGTCGTGACTGAGGAGCCCTCCGTGATCGTGTCGACCTCACCCAGTGCCGTGTAGGTGAAGGTCCTGTCACCGTCCCTGCAGGTCAGCCCCGCCCATTCGGGACGGCCGCCGCACTCGCCACCGCCGCCGGCGGTGAAGGGCACGGGCCTGCCGACCGTCTTGGTGACGGCCTGCCCGCCGGGGTCCAGGACGGTCCGCAGCGGCAGCCCGCTGCCCCAGTCGTACACGGTGGCGGTGGTGCGCACGTCGGCGTCGGGCATGGACTCCCGTCCGACGATCCTGGCCCCCTTCCTGAGCGTGGTGGGCAGGTCCCTGGCCAGGGCGTCGCCAGGCCGCTGCTCGTCGTAGGCGAGCACGGTGCGCGTTCTGGCCCCGATCGCGAAACCGGCGGGCAGATCCTCGTTGATCTCGGCTTCGAGGTTGACGATGTGGACCGGGTCGAGCTCCTCCAGCTTCCTGCGGCCGGCCGGATCGTAGACGGCGCGGGTCGACAGCAGCTCGGCGCGCTCGGCCGGGCCGTACCCGGAGATGCCCAGCTCGCCGAGGCGGTAGTCGGTGTCGGGCCGCTGTGACAGCTCCCTGTTGCCCGCGGTGAGCGTGCGGACGGCATGTCCGAAGCGGTCGTACTCGGCCGCGCTCAGCCGCCCGCCCGGCACCAGGGTGTTGACGGCCCTGCCTGCCTCGTCCAGGTAGGTGACCGTGGCCCGCGTCCACGATCCCGGCCGCTGGTCGGGCGGGAGCACGGCGGTGGCGGTGACGGCGGCCGCCTTCTGCCCCCAGGCCGCGACGTGCTCGGCCGCCACGTCGGCGGGGCCGCCGGCGGCCCGGTCGAGCGGCACGCCGTACACGAGGGTGGTGGTGGCCTGCCCCGCCACCTGGTCGGCGGTGCCCGGCCTGAGCGTGGCACGGGTGAGCGACAGCAGGCGGCCTTCCGCGTCGTAGCGAGGCGTCCAGGGCAGTTCGCCCGGCGGGGTGAGCGAGGTGAGGCGGCCCGCGGCGTCGTAGCCGTACAGGGTCTTGAGCGGGGGGCTGATCCGGGGATCCCACACCTCGGCCAGCCGTCCCGCGGCGTCGTAGGCGTACCGGGCGATCGCGAGGCCCTCGAAGCTCAGCGTGGTGACCCGGCCGTCCGCGCCGTAGGCCAGGTCGAGCCTGCGCCCCGCCTGGCTGATCGCCGTCAGCCTGACCTGGTCGCCCACGCTCTCGTACGCGTGCTCAGCCGGGAGGTAGACGCCTCCCTGCCTGGCGAAGACGGTCGCGCGGCCGAGGGAGTCGGTGAGGGTGTAGGAACCGGTGAGCGTGAGGTCCTCGGCGCCGAGCTCGGGCTTCCAGCCTCCGCCGGTCCTGGTGAACTGGACCGGTCTGCCGTCCTGGGTGATCACTTCGACCGACGTGGGGGAGGTCTCCCGTAGGGAGGCGACGGCAGGCGGCCACTCCTTGCCGAACGGCGTGATCGGACTGTTCCCGCCACGCGAGCCGTGGACCCTGGTGACCGACAGGCCGAAGGGGCCGCCCTCGGTGGTCCGCAGCCGGTAGTCGCCGGTCAGCAGGTTGACCTCGCCGGGGCCCACCTCGGCCCTGGCGGCCGCCGAGGCCGACCGGTCGGAGACGATGGTCGCGGGGGCGCTCTCGGCGGCGTTGCCGAAGACCACCGCGCGCACCTGGACGGCGGCGTCGCCCAGCTGCGCGCCGACGTCCCAGACCAGCCCGGAAAGGCGGCCTGGCGCGGCCACCGGCCAGGCGGTCAGCGGCTTGCCGTCGGCGCCGAGCACGTGGGCGACGGGGATGTCGGCCCAGGCGTCGCCGTCCGCTCTGCGGTACTGGAACGTGGCCTGGGCGAACCCGGTGCCCGCCACCTCCAGCGGGAGCCTGCCCGTCGTGCGCCCGCCGTCCTTCGGCGAGGTGAGCACGGAAACGGCGGCGCCGGCGCCCACGTTGAAGGCGTAGGCCGTCGTGGGGGAGGCGTTGCCCGCCTTGTCCAGGGTGTACACGCGCAGGGTGTGGGGGCCCGTGGTCGGCGGCGTCACCTTGGCGGTGACGGCGGCGCCCGTGGTGAGCACCCTGGTCTCGGCGCCGTCGTCGAGCCTGTAGGCCAGCCAGCCGGTGTCGGAGCCGGCCGGGGTGAGGGTGAAGGTGCCCGGCCTGCCCGCGTCGCCGTACCAGCCGCCGTCGGAGGGGTAGTCGGCCGAGGCCGCCTTCGGAGCCGGGGGCTTGACGGTGTCGACGGTGAAGGCCGCGCTCTGGTACGCCTTGGACGACAGGGAGCCGTCGTTGGCCCAGGAGCGGATCGTGTACGTCTTGCCGTTGACGAGCTTCCCCGCGGGCACGGTGGCGGAGGAGAAGCCGTTGCTGGCCACATAGTCGCCGTAGAGATCGTTGACGACCAGGCTGGAGCCGTCGTAGACGTCGAACAGGCCGCGGGTGTTGCCCTTGTCGGGGTCGCGCACGTGG
Organism: Nonomuraea sp. bgisy101; assembly: GCF_057708945.1. Lineage (NCBI taxonomy): Bacteria > Bacillati > Actinomycetota > Actinomycetes > Streptosporangiales > Streptosporangiaceae > Nonomuraea > Nonomuraea sp. bgisy101. Next base: position 44,625 of record NZ_JBYITD010000024.1, on the reverse strand, counting down.
TTGCGCAGCTGCGGCGTCACGGTGTTGGTCCACCGCGTGCCCGCGTAGTCGCTGAAGGGCGAGACCCACGTCGAGACCGGCGTGTCCGGGTAGGAGTTGTAGGTCACCGAGATGTACGGCACGCCCGAGGAGGCGTTGCCCGAGTTGAAGCGCTTCCAGGCGAACTCGTCGGACTCGTTGGCGGCCCGCAGGCCCATGCCCGACTCCGTGTACGCCTTGTCCGCCCACATCTGGACCAGCGAGGTGACGTTGGCGCTCACCCAGCCGTTGGCGCAGCCGCTGCCCCAGCCCTTGGTCTCTGTCGAGGTGGCGTAGCGGGTCGCCATGGTGGGTCCGGGCCAGCGGGAGGAGGTCGAGGCGCGGTTGGCCGACCAGACCTCCCACGCCCTGGCGTTGCAGGACCAGGAGTGGTGGTTCCACAGCTTCAGCGACGCCGACAGGATCTTCTTGCCCGCGATGCCGGGGGTCTTCCACGTGATGAAGGATCTGGCGACCTGGCCGCTGCCGTTGTCACCGATCTTCAGCTCGGTCGCGCCCGACTGGTCGGTGCCGTAGCCCTGCTGCACGAAGGTGTCGAAGACCTGGCCGAGGTTGAGCGAGGGGTCGACGGTGACCGGGTAGCGCGTGGCGGGGTCGTTCAGGAACGCGGGGTCGGGGGTGAGGACGAGGTCCTGGCCCGACAGTGTCATGGCCACGGGCGCCCGGTTCAGGTGGTCGCCCGAGCTCGGGTGCACCTGCGCGTCCCACATGACGGGTGCGGGGATGGTGGCGGCGACCTTGCCCTTGCGGTCGACCAGCTCGACACCGCCGTCACCCGATCGGCGGGCCGTCATCCCCGGTGCCCTGAGCCGCAGCGTGTACGACAGCGGCGTCGCGGGACGCCGCTTGAGCAGCAGGAACTGCTCGGCGCCCGTCCTGGTCGCGGTCACCATCAGATCGGCGCCCGGCAGCACCTCCGGGTAGGTGGCGGTCTCGGCCTGCAGCCGCGGCGTGGGCAGCGAACCCTTCCACCGCATGGTGACCCTGGACTCGCCCTCGCCCACCGTGATGAGGTCGCCGCCCCCGACACCGAGGGTGAGCCCGCGCCGGTGGCCCTTTGCGGCGATCCGGCCGCTCGCGTCCGTGGCGAGACTGATGTCGACCGGAGCCCAGCCGCCGTCGCGGCGGAAGCGGATCGGGCCGGCGAAGCTGTCGACGGTCGTCGAGCCGTCGGGGTTGGCGTAGGTGGTGGTCGTCTCCGTGCGGGCGGACTCGATCTCCACCCGACGGCCGTTCAGGCGGGCGGTGAGCTTGGCGGAGGCCTCGTCGGGCGCGCTCGTCGGCCGGGTCGCCGCCGGGAGCGGCGGTACGGCCGACGCGGCGGCGGAGGCGAGCGGGGTGAGGGGGATCAGGGGGAGGAGGGCGAGCGCGAGACCGCAGGCGACCGCCCGCGGCGTGATGGCAGGCATGGGTGCTCCGGAAGCGGACGTAGGGCGACGCCCCCGCCGCGATGACGGGGGCGCCGGACAAGCAGGGGGAGAGAAGGACTACCTGGTCGAGCAGCTCTGCTTGCGCACTTCACCCCAGGTGATCGGCCCGGGCCACTGCGCTCGGATGGCGAAACACTGGTTCTTCTGCGCGGCTTCGCGGATCTTGTAGATGAAGGAGGCGATGCCGGTCACGACCGCCACCTTGCAGATCAGCTTGACCCGCTTCTCCTTGATCTTGTCGCAGACGTACTTGAGCACCTCGGCGGCGGCGGCCGCGCCGCCGTACAGCCAGGCGTTGTGGATCCTCTTGGTGACGGTCCGCGAGAAGATGACCCTGCACATGGCCTTCCACCAGGTGCACTGCAGCTTCAGCGCCGGATCGGCGACCACGGGGTAGGCGGCGCCCGCGTGGTTGACGGTCTGAACCAGCGTCATGCCCTCGACGCGGTAGGTGGTGGGAACGGGGTTGCCGTTGGCGTCCTTGGCCCACGGAGCGTCGATCTCACCGAGGTAGACCTCCTCGTTGTAGATCAGCACCGTCGAGCCGTCCTCGTCCAGCTCCAGCGTGCTGTTCTCCGGAGCACTGATCGGGAAGCGGTACTCGGTCGGCGCCGAGGAGTCCTTGATCACGGTCAGCACGCGGGCCACCTGGCCGGTGCGGTTGTGCGCGAAGGCGACGCTCGGCTGCTTGGCCGCGTAGGTCACCAGGCCGGGCAGCGGCTGGTTGCCGGTGCCCACCGCGTCGGGGGTGCCGATGCCGATGTCGGAGTCGCTCACGGTCGCCGTGAGCGAGTTGTCGACGGCGGTGGAGGCCGCGAAGGGCTGCTGGGTGTTGCCTTCGGGGATCTCCGTGGGCGGCGTGGTCTTGGCCTCCTCGACGATGTCGGGGACGACCTGGGTCAGGGCGGCGAGGGCGGGGTCGTCGGCGGCGGTCGCCGGGATCCCCGACAGTCCGACCGAGCTGATGGTGAGGAATACCGTCGCGATGACGGCCAGTGCACGAGTGCCGATCCGCATGAATGTCCTTCCGCATGCGATGAGGGGGAGTGTGCACAAACGCCGCAAACGTAAGGATCATGGCTGTCCATCAGAGTGATCATGGATGGCTGGACGGTAAACGTTTCCCATCCAGAACGATCATCCGTCCCGAGAGTGAAACGGTCCGTGAGCTCGCGCGGGACGGGGACCGTCGCCTTCTCGCGCCGCGTGAACGAGCGGTGACCGTACGCCTGCCGCAGCCTGGGAGCCCCTCTCGTTCGGGCTCGCCTCGGCCGACGAACCGGTCGCTGCCGCCGCCGCCGTCGGATGGGCCGGCGTGACGGGCGCCCTGAGACGATCAACCGGGCGTTGACCTGGTGTTACGTGATCGTGACTTGACCCTCGAAGTTACGTGCATGTTTCATGGGCCCAGCGCCGTAAACGTTTACAGCTTCTTTACTGTAAACGTTTACAAACCGAGAGGGAGGGCAGCCTTGGCCGAGGGACCCACGATCAACACGATCGCCGAACGGGCCGGGGTGTCGATCGCCTCCGTCTCGCGGGTGCTCAACGGCCTGCCCACCCGGCAGGAGACGGTCCGCAAGGTGCTGGCCGCCGCGGAGGAGCTCGGCTACGTGCGCAACGCCGTGGCCAGGAGCCTCAAGTCGCGCCGCACCAACCAGGTCGCCTTCGCCATGGCCGACATCGGCAACCCCGTCTACCTGGCGATGGTGCGGCAGATCCAGCCGGTGCTCAAGGCGGCTGGATACCGGCTCGTCCTGCACTCCACCGACGCCATCGTGGCCGACGAGATCGACGTGCTGCACAGCCTCGGCGAGCGTTACGTCGACGGGCTGATCATGAGTCCGCTGCGCGTCACCGACGAGCACCTGAAGACGATCGCGACTGCACGGGCGCCCGTCGTCATCATCGGTTCGGTGCCGGACGGCACGCGGGTCGACAACGTCAGGGCCGACTCGCGCACCGGCGTCAGGCTCGCCATCGACCATCTTCACGGCCTCGGCCGCCGCAGGATCGGTTTCCTCAACGGCCCGCTCGACACGGTTCCCGGTGCGGCGCGCGCCGCCGCCTACAGGGAGGCGCTGAAGGAGCGCGGCCTGCCGTACGACGAGGGGATCGTCGAGGTCGGCGACTTCTACCGGGCCGAGGGGGCGCGCGCGGCGCGCGCCCTGCTCGACCGGGCGGCCGGTGTGGACGCGCTGATGTGCGCCAACGACCTGATCGCGCTGGGCGCGCTCGACGTGCTGCGCGCGGCGGGACTGCGGGTGCCCGAGGACGTGGCGGTGGTCGGCATGGACGACACCGACCTGGCCGCCGCCTCGTGGCCGTCCCTGACGAGCGTCTCGCTGGGCTCCGCAGAACGCGGCAAGGCCGCCGCCGAGCTGCTGCTCGACCGGCTCAACGACATGGACAGGGAACCGCGGCTGGTCACGGTGCCGCCCGTGCTCGTCGTCAGGGCCTCCACGGCCGGCGAAGGCGCCGAGCGGAGACCGGTCTCCGCCGGACAGGCGCTCTCCGCGGGAGGGGAGGCGTCCACTCCCCGGGCGGGTTCCCCCAGCCGGACGACAGGACCAGGACCTGACCGGGAGAGCACGGGGGAAGCCGCCGTCACCGCAGTACCCGTCCAAGCCGCACCACAGCCGAAGGGAGGCACGCCATGACGGCGGTCGCGACCAGACCCTCGCGCACCTCGCCGAACCCGCGCCGCAAGGTCCGTTCGAGGCAGGGCCGCGAGACGCTGCTGCTGATGCTCCCCGCGCTGGTGCCGGTGCTGCTGTTCAGCGTCGGCCCGCTGCTGTACGGCATCGGCCTCGCCTTCACCGACGCGCGCGCGGGCCGTAACGCGGTCTACGAGTTCGTGGGCCCGCAGAACTTCGTCGACCTGCTGTCGGACGCCGACTTCTGGTCCTCCTTCAGGATCGGCCTGATCTGGGCGGTCTCGGTCACGGGCCTGCAGTTCCTGCTCTCGCTCGGCCTGGCCATCCTGCTGAACCAGAACCTGCGGTTCAGGGGCCTGGCCAGGGTCCTCGCGGTCGTGCCGTGGGCGATGCCGCCCGTGGTGATCGGCCTGATGTGGCGCCTGGTCTACCACCCCGACGCGGGCATTCTCAACAGCATGCTCGGCACCGACATCGACTGGCTCGCCGACTTCTCGCTGGCGCTGCCCGCCGTGATCGTGATGGGCGTCTGGAGCGGCATGCCGCAGACCACCGTGGTTCTGCTGGCAGGGCTCCAGGGCGTGCCGAAGGAACTGTACGAGGCGGTCGAGGTCGACGGCGCGGGCACCTGGCGCAGGTTCTGGAACATCACACTGCCGCAGCTGCGGCCCGTGATCGTGGCCATCACCTCGCTCGACTTCGTGTGGAACATCAACCAGTTCAGCCTCGTCTACGTGCTCACCCAGGGCGGTCCTGGAGGTCAGACGCGGCTGCCCATGCTCTTCGCCTACGAGCAGGCCTTCCGCTACGGCTTCTTCGGCTACGCGGCGGCGCTGGGCGTGGCGACCATGATCGTCGTGCTCGCGGTGCTCGGCGTCTATCTCTGGCGGCAGATGAGGGAGGCGTCATGAAGCAGATCCCGAAGTACGCCGCGCTCCTGGCCTACATGATCTTCCTGGTGTTCCCGCTGGTCTGGCTGCTGTCGACGGCGTTCAAGACGCCGCAGGAGATGGCCAACCTGAACCCGGCGTGGATCCCGCGCGAGCCGACCCTGAGCAACTTCGAGGCCGCCTTCACCGAGCAGGATCTGGTGGGCGCGGGCGTGCGCAGCCTCATCGTGGCGTTGTGCAGCGCGGTTCTCACCGTGGTCATCGCCCTGCCCGCGGCCTACGCCATCGCCCGCCACCGCAGTCTGGTCAGCAAGATCGCGGTCGGGTGGGTGCTGGTCAGCCAGGTCTTCCCGTTCATCCTGATCATCATCCCGCTCTTCATGGTGCTGCGGAACCTCGATCTGGTGAGCACGCTGCCCGGCCTGATCATCGTGCATGTGACGTTCACGCTGCCGTTCGCACTGTGGATGCTGCAGGGCTACGTGCGGGCGGTGCCACCCGAACTGGAGGAAGCCGCCTCCGTCGACGGCGCCGGACGCGTGCGGTCGATCGTGAGCGTGGTGGCGCCGCTACTGGCCCCCGGCGTGGTGGCCACCTTGTTGTTCTCGTTCATCTCGTCGTGGAACGAGTTCCTCTTCGCGCTCGTGGTCCTCAAGGACCCCGACGTGATGACACTGCCACTCACTCTGGTCCGCTTCACCGGGCCTGAGGGAGTGTCCAGGCTGGGTCCGCTGGCCGCCGCATCGGTCGTGGCGACGATCCCCAGCCTGATCTTCTTCGCAATCATCCAGCGACGGCTGAGGTCCGGCCTCATGGCCGGAGCGGTCAAGGGCTAGGAGGCTCTTATGCGTATCAAATCCGCTTTGGCAGTCGCGGCGATCGTCGCCATGGCGGCCGCGTGCGGCTCCGGCGGTGGCGGCGACGCCGCCGAGCCCGCCAAGTCCGGTGGCGAGCCGGTGAAGCTGAACTTCCTCAGCCTGGCCTGGCAGAAGGAGTCCGTGGCCGCCAACAAGGAGCTCGTGGACGCCTGGAACAAGGCCAACCCGAACATCCAGGTCACCTACGTCCAGGGCAGCTGGGACAACGTCAACGACCAGCTCGTCACCTCCTTCGAGGGTGGCGACGCGCCCGACGTCATCCACGACGACTCCCCCGCGCTGTCCGGCTTCGCCTCGCGCGGCTACCTGCTGGACCTGAAGGACAAGGTGCCCGCCGAGCTGAAGAGCGACATCCCCCAGTCGGCGTGGGACACCGTCACCTTCGAGGACGGCAAGGGCAACCAGGGTGTCTACGGCGTGCCGTTCCTGCAGGAGTCGCAGGTCATCATCGCCAACAAGAAGCTGCTCGACGCCGCGAAGGTGCGCGTGCCCACCGTGGACTCCCCCTGGACCTGGGACGAGTTCGCCGAGGTCAGCAAGAAGCTGACCAAGGGCGAGACGTTCGGCGTGGCGTGGCCGATGAAGTCGCCTGTCAACAAGACGCTCAACCTGGCGCTCAACTTCAACGGCACCTTCTTCCAGACCGGCGCCGACGGCAAGACCACGGTCAAGGTCGGAGCCGAGGAGAAGCAGGTGCTCCAGCGCATCCACGACCAGCTCTACAAGGACAAGTCGGCCGACCCGTCGGCGCTCGGCATGGGCACCGCCGACCCGCTGCCCGGCTTCTTCGGCGGCAAGTACGCGCTGCTGCCCGTCGGCGTCTACCTGCGCCAGCAGGTCGTGGAGCAGGCTCCCGACGGCTTCGAGTGGGTCACGCTTCCCCCGATGAAGGGCGAGACCGCCAACCAGGGCGCGGTCTCCCAGACCCTGTCGGTCTCGGCCGACAGCAAGCACCCCGAGGAGTCCATCAAGTTCATGTCGTTCTTCCTGAACGGCCCGAACCAGGCCAAGCTCGCCAAGGGCGACTGGCTGCTGCCGACCTCGCAGAAGGCCGCCGCCGACCCGTCGATCACCACTGAGGAGAACGGCTGGGACGTGGCCACCGCCTCGGCGAAGAACCTGGTCGTCGCGCCGTTCCTCAAGGTCAACGGCTTCGACGAGTGGAAGAGCAAGGTGGCCACCCCCACCCTGCAGCAGTACTACGCCAACAAGATCTCTCTCGACGAGGCGGCGGCGAAGCTGGTCGAGGAGGGCAACAAGGTGCTGGAGCGGTACTCCTCGTGACCTTGACGCAGGATCGCGCCCGAGGGTGTCTGCTCGGCCTCGCGGCCGGCGACGCCCTCGGCGCGCCCGCCGAGAACATGGAACCCGCCCAGATCGCCGCCAGATGGGGCAGGCTCACCGAGATCGAGGGCGGCGGCACCGATGACACCGAGTACGCCATCTTCGCCGCGTCCCTGCTGGTGCGACACGGCCACGAGCTGACCGCCGAGGACGTGGCCGACGCCTACCGCAGGGAGATCATCCCCGCGGTGCTCGGCCCGATGAAGGGCGCCGGCTTCTCCGAGCTCGGCACCATCCAGGCGCTCAGGCGCGGCCTCGAGCCGCCCATGACCGGGATGATCCACTCGCACGGCTGGTCGGACGGCCTGGCGATGAGGGCGGCGCCGTACGGGATCTTCTGCCCTGGCGATCCCGCGGAGGCGGCGCGGCTGATCGAGCAGGACGGCCTGGTCAGCGGCGAGGGAGAGGGCATCAACGGCGGCAGGGCGGTGGCCGCGGCCGTGGCGGCCTCGATGGCGGGGGCCGCTCCTGAGGAGGCGGTCGACGCGGGACTGGCCGCGATCCCCGAGGACTCGTGGACCGCGCGCACCATCGCCAGGGCGCGCCCGCTCAGGGACTCACCCGAGCGGCTGCACGAGGCCGTGGTGATCAGGCACTACCCGTGGACCGACCTCGCGCCCGAGGCCGTGGCGCTGGCGTTCGCCGCCTACCTGCACGGCGAAGGCGACGTGGAGGAGTCGGTGACGTACGCGGTCAGTCTCGGCCGCGACGCCGACACCATCGGCGCCATCGCGGGCGCGCTGTCGGGCGCGGGACAGGGCGAGGGCGGCGTGCCCGCCAGGTGGGCCGAGCGCATCGGCCCCGCCACCGGCAAGTGTCTGCCGGTGGTCGCGGGCAGGCACGTGCTCGACGTCGCGGACGAGCTGGCGAGAGGACTCTAGGACAACACATGTCGGGGGACAGGATCACAGGCGCGTTCGTCGGCCTGGCCGTGGGCGACGCGGCGGGCTGGCCGGCCGCCAGGCATCGCTCCGCGCTGCACGCGCCGTGGAGCAGGCGGCTGCACCGCGAGCTCGACGCCTTCGCCGAGGAGCACAGGGTCACGACGCTGCCGGTGCCGTTCGCGCTCAACCAGCAGACCGCGCCGCTGGCCGTCGGGCCTTCCGACGACGCCGAGTGGCTGGCGTGGACGGCGCTGACCATCGCGCAGGACAGGGTGAGGGCCTTCCTCGACCTGGCCGAGCGCGACGACCTGCGGGCGCGGATCTCGGTGACGACCGCGCTGGACAACCTGCGGCGCGGCGTCGAGCCGCCCGCCAGCGGGCACGACAACCCACACTTCTTCGACGACGCGGCCGCCGTGCGGGCCGTCGCGTTCGGCGCCACGGGCCGCGACCCTGTCCCCGACGCGCGGATCACCAACGCGGGAGACGGCGTTCTCGGCGCGAAGGCGATGGCCGCGGCGGTCGGGGCGGCCGTCGAGAGCGGTTCGGCGGCCGCGGCGGTCGAGGCGGCGCTGGCCGAGCTGCCCGAGGACAGCGCGATCGGCCTCAACGCCAGGACGGCGCTGCGCGTCGCGCGCAAGGCGGGAGCGGCCTTCGCCGCGGTGCCCGAGCTCGACGCCGCGCTGATCGACCACGTCTACAGCTACGCCGTCTCCGCCTCGGTGACGGTGCCCGTCGCGCTGGCGCTGGCCGAGGTGTCGGGCGGATCGCTCGCGCAGGCCGTGCCGGCCGCCGCGTGCCTGTCGGCGGTGGCCGACTCCGCGCCCGCGCTCACCGGCGCGATCACCGGCGCCTGCGGCGGATTCTCGGTGATACCTGAGGGGTGGGCCGCCTCCGCACGGAGGCTGGCCGGGTGCTGCCTGCCCGAACTGGCCGGCAGGGATCTAGTGGATATTTCGGAGGGAATGGCATGACGCCGCTGGAAGACAAGGCCGCTGGTTGCGTGGCGGGAGCGGCGGTCGGTGACGCCCTCGGCGGCGCCACCGAAGGCTGGACTCCCGAGCAGATCACGCAGCGGTACGGCGGGACGGTCGAGGGGGTCGTGCCGCCCTTCAACTCCGACTGGCGCAACGCGCGGCCGATCGCGCCGTACCACAAGGGCGACGGCCACATCACCGACGACACGTTGATGACGCACGCGCTGATCCGCGTCTACGAGAAGACCGCCGGACACCTCGACGCCTATGCGATGGCCGAGCACATGGTGCCGGAGATGATGGCGCAGAAGCAGTGGATCCCCGAGCTCGAAGCCGAGGCGCTGCCGCTGCAGCGGGTCTTCCTCGCCGAGAAGTGGATCGTGGCACGCCTGCACTACGGGCACGTCGACCCGCGCGAGGCGGGCGTCGGCAACATCGTCAACTGCGGCGCCGCCATGTACGTCGCGCCGGTCGGCGTCGTCAACGCGGGCGACCCCGACGCCGCCTACGCCGAGGCGATCGACCTGACGGGGGCGCACCAGTCCTCCTACGGCCGCGAGGCCGCTGGCGTCATGGCGGGCGCGGTGGCCGAGGCCATGCGGCAGGGGGCGACGGCCGACTCGGTGGTGGCCGTGGCCTCGCGGCTGGCCAAGGACGGGACCAGGGCCGCGATCGACGCGGTGTGCTCGCGGGCTCGCGACTTCGGCCACTGGGAGGGCTCCTTCGAGGCGCTGCGCGCGGCCATGCGGCCCTACGACACCGTCGCCGACACCTACCGCGACCAGGGGCTCGGCGCCCGGCGGCCGTCCCGCGTGCACAGCATCGAGGAGCTGCCGCTGGCGCTGGCGTTCCTGCTGATCGCCAAGGGCGACTACAGGGACACCGTGCTCGGCGGGGTCAACTACGGGCGCGACGCCGACTCCATCGCCTCCATGGGCGGCGCGATCGCCGGGGCGCTCGGCGGGCTGTCGGCCGTGCCGTCCGCGTGGGTGTCGCAGGTCGGTACGGCCAGCCGTACCGACCTGGTGGCGCCCGGCGTCGCCCTCGCCGGCGTCGCGCGGAGGATCCACCGCGACGACGTGGCCAGGCGGCGCGCCCACGAGGACGCCTTCGCCGAACTGGCCGGCGAATGATCAGGCTCACCTGGGTGCAGCCCGAGGACCTGGTGGGGCACGAGCTACGCCAGGCCGCCGAGGACGGGCGCGACGTGGCGGACGTCGCGGCGCGCTGGCACGCGGCGGGCGGCCACGAAGCGCCACCCCGCGCGGGCGCCTCCCCGCCCGACGCGCTCGGGCTGCGCGGGCTGGCCGAGGAGCTGCTGGACGAGCTCTCCTCGCGCGAGTCGCCGCTGGAGGAGCCCTCCGGCCTCGCGGAGATCGTCTCCCTGTGCCCGGCCTGGCCGGTCGCCGGCGGGAGGGCAGAGCGGCCCGATCACGACAGGGTGCTGGGCGCGTGGCTGGGCAGGGCCGCAGGGTGCGTGCTCGGCAAGCCGGTGGAGAAGATCCCGCGCGAGGGCGTCAGAGCCATCGCCGAGGCCACAGGGAACTGGCCGATCCGCGGCTGGTTCACCGCGGCAGGCCTGCCGTCCGAGATCAACGAGCGGTGGCCGTGGAACCGGCGCAGCGCGGTCAACTCGCTGGCCGAGAACATCGACGGTGTACCCGAGGACGACGACCTCAACTACCCGCTGCTGGCCCTGTCGGTGCTGGAGCGGCACGGCCGCGACTTCACCACCGACGACGTGGCCAAGCTCTGGCTCGACGAGCTGCCCGCAGGCCGTACCTTCACCGCCGAGCGCGTCGCCTACCGCAATCTGCTGGCGGGCGTCGAACCGCCGGAGACCGCGACCCGCCGCAACCCGTTCCGCGAGTGGATCGGCGCGCTGATCAGGACCGACGTGTACGGCTGGGTCAACCCTGGCGACCCGGCGAAGGCCGCCGAGTACGCCTGGCGCGACGCCAGGCTCACCCACACGGCCAACGGCGTCTACGGCGCGATGTTCGTGGCCGCCATGTGCGCCCGGTCGATGGTGGCGAGCTCGGTGAAAGAGGTGGTCGAGGCGGGCCTGTCCGTGGTCCCGCCCGGTTCCAGGCTGGCTCACGCCGTACGGCAGGCCGTCGAGGACGCCGGGCGCCTGGCCGACTTCGAGCAGGTCCTCGACCGCCTGCACGAGCGGCACGGACACCTGCACTGGGTTCACACGATCAACAACGCCGCCCTGGTCGCGGCCACGCTCGTGCACGGCGACGGCGACTTCACCGCCTCGATCGCGGGTGCGGTGGCGGGCGGCTGGGACACCGACTCGGCGGGCGCGACGGTCGGCTCGATCGTCGGCGCGCTGAACGGCGGGGTGCCCGGCCAGTGGCGGATGCGCGACAGCCTGGCCAGCAGCCTGACCGGGTTCGACGGCATCGCCCTGAGTGAGCTGGCGCGGCGCACAGAGAGGATGATGGTGGCATGATCTCGGTCTTCGGCAGCGCGAACATGGATCTGGTCGCCTACGTGCCCACGGCGCCCAAGCTCGGAGAGACTGTTACGGGTCGCTCCTTCCGCACCATCCCCGGAGGGAAGGGTGCCAACCAGGCGATCGCCGCGTCCCGCGCGGGCGCGGACGTCGCCTTCCTGGGCGCGGTCGGCGACGACTCCTTCGGGGTGGTCCTGCGGGCGACCCTCGTGGAGTCGGGCGTCGACGTCAGCGTGCTACGGCAGGTGCAGGGCACCAGCGGCATCGCGCACATCGTGGTGGAGGACTCGGGCGGCAACTCGATCATCGTGGTCCCCGGCGCGAACGGCACGGTGACCGGGCCCTCGCAGGACGACCTGGAGCTCATCGCCGGCTCCTCCGCGGTGCTGCTGCAGCTGGAGCTGCCGATGGCGGCCGTGATCAGCGCGGCGAAGGCGGCCCACGCGTCGGGCGCGCCGGTGATCCTCACACCGGCTCCCGCCCAGCCGCTGCCCGCCGACCTGCTCGACGCGGTGACGCTGATCGTGCCGAACGAGCACGAGGCGGCGGCGATCACCGGCGTCGAGGACCCGGAGAAGGCGCTGGACGCGCTGCTGGAGCGGGTGCCCGAGGCGGTGATCACCCTGGGTTCCGAAGGGGCGCTGTACGGCTCGCGCGACGGGCTGCGGCTGCGGGTGCCCGCCGTCCAGGTGAAGGCGGTCGACACGACAGCGGCGGGCGACACGTTCGTCGGCGCGCTGGCGGTGGCCAGGTCGGAGGGTCTGGAGCCCGAGGAGGCGCTCCGCTTCGCCTCGGTGGCGGCCTCCATCTCCGTGCAGAGCGAAGGCGCGAGCACCTCGATGCCGACCCGCGCGCAGATCGACGCGGCGCTCGGCTGACCCCTCACCCCTTGCCGCTCACGCGCCGGCGTCCTTCGGGGAGGGGCGCCGGTCGCGGCGGCGGGGTTCGGGCAGGACAAACGCGTTCATAGTGACGGAAATGCCGGGAAAATGGGCGCATGCGTCTCCCCAGCTGGTTCGCCGAGCGTGTCGAACCCACCTCCCCAGACCAAGTACTCCGCGTCTCCACCCTTGAACTCTTCTTCGACCTGGTCTTCGTCTTCACCGTCACGCAGCTGACCACGCTTCTCGTGGACGGGTTCAAGGACGGTGCCCCCGGTGTTCAGGACCACGGCGGGCCCGCTGCGGGCGCCCTGCGGGTGCTGCTCGTGTTCGGCGTCATCTGGTGGATGTACGCCGGATACGCGTGGCTGACCAACACGATCCCGCCCGTCCGTCCCGCGCGGCGGATCCTCGTCCTGCTGGGCATGGTCGGATTCCTCATCATGGCCCTGGCCATTCCCACGGCCTTCAACGGTGGCGGGTGGGCCTTCGCGCTCGGCTACCTGATCATCGTGCTCGTCCACGCGGGACTCTACCTGCAGGCCACCGCCTCGTTCGTCCGGGTCGTACCGTTCAACCTGGCGGCCACGGCGCTGCTGTTCGCCGCCGGCTTCGTCACCGGCGTTCTCGTCTACGTCCTGTGGGTCGCCGCGATGGTGCTGCTGTGGGGCAGCCCGTACTTCATCGGGCAGAGGGGCTTCCCGCTGCACCCTGCACATATCGTGGAACGGCACGGGCTGCTGGTGATCGTGGCGCTCGGGGAGTCTGTCGTGGCGATCGGCATCGGGGCACACGGCAGCGTCGCTCCCGGCCTGCTGGTCGCGGCCACTCTGGGGCTGGTCCTCGCGGCCTGCCTGTGGTGGAGCTACTTCGGCGCTGAGGACGAGGTGGCCGCCGAACGCACGCTCGCCCTGGCCGAAGTGGTACGCCGGACCAGACTGATCCTCGGCGCGTACTTCTACGCCCACATTCCCATGCTGCTCGGCATCGTCGCGGTCGCGGCGGGTGTCAAGGAAGCGCTCGGCCACCCACTCGACCACATGCACCCCGGCCCGGCGATCGCCCTGTCGGCGGGCATCACGCTCTACCTGGTCGGTGACATGATGTACCGGCGTGTCCTCGGCATGCCCTCACGTCCGCTGCGCCGGACGGCAGCGGTGCTGGCGCCCGTGACGATCCTCCTCGGCCTGTGGACGGCCCTCTCCCAGCTCGCCGTTCTCGTCGCCCTGCTGGTCACGGCCCTCGCCGTCGAACACTTCGGCCGTTCCCCCAAGCCGGTCGTGCCCGCCGACGAACAGTAGCGAGATCACCGTCCCCCGTGGCAGGACCTGCCAGGGGAGTACGGCTCGTGGCCAACCGACCGGTTCCGGTCGTGGGCGACCACGGGCGGCCCTAGTCGCGCAGCCGCTCGGCGCACTCGTCGCGGTAGCGCTCCACCAGCGGCCGCACGCGACCGGGGTCGGCCAGCACCGCACGCGACACCGAGGGCAGCACCGACCGGCGCACGCCCGCGAAGAGTCTGGCCACGTCGGCGGGCGAGGCCCCCTGGGCGCCGAGACCGGGGGACAGGATCGGGCCGCCGAGACGGTCGAGCGGATGGCCCACCTTGTCGAGCGTGGCGCCCACGACCACCCCCACCGAACCGAGGCCGCCGGCGCCCTCGTTGGCCTCCGCCACCCCGTCGAGGATCTGGTCGGCGACCGCGCTCTGCAGGGCGCTCGCCTCGGGGTTGGAGGTGCGGGCCAGCACGAACACGCCCGCGTCGTTGCCGCGCGCGACGGCGAGGGTGCCGGCGAGCGACCCGAACCCGAGGTAGGGGCTGACGGTCAGCGCGTCGGCCGCCATCGGGCTGCCCTGCTCCAGGTACGCCTCGGCGTAGGCGGCCATCGTGGTGTCGATGTCGCCGCGCTTGGCGTCCAGGATCACCAGCGTGCCGGCCTCGCGCAGCGCGGGGATGACGCGCTCCAGCACGGCGACGCCCCTGCTGCCCCACCGTTCGTAGAAGGCCGACTGCGGCTTGACGGCGGCGGCGAGGTCACCGACCGCCTCGGCGACGGTGTGGGTGAAGCGCTCGAGGCCCGCGGGGGAGTCGTCCAGGCCCCACGCCGACAGCAGCGCGGGGCTGGGGTCGATGCCGACGCACAGCGGCCCCCGCCGCTCCATCTGCGCGCGTAACCGGCGGCCGAACGGCTCGCTCATGCCCGCGACTCTACTGGACGGCCCCCTCGGGGAGGTCGTCCTCGAGACTGTCCGACGCCTTGACCAGAGCGGTCAGCGCCCGTGCCACCGTGGCGGTCTCCATGCTCGGCCGGTCGGTGTCCGTGACCTGGTGCGGCGCGTACGGCACGTGCACGAACCCGCCTCGCAGGCCGGGCCGCTCGGTCGCGATCAGGTGCGCCAGAGCGTAGGCCACCTGGTTGCACACGAACGTGCCCGCCGTGTAGGAGACGGCCGCGGGGATCCCTTCCGCCCTGACGGCCCGCACCATCGCCTTCACCGGCAGCGTGGACAGGTAGGCGTCCGGCCCGCCCTCCACCACGGGCAGGCCGGAGGGCCGGGCGCCGGCGTTGTCGGGGATGCGCGCCTCGATGAGGTTGATCGCCACCTTCTCCACCGAGATCACCGCACGCCCGCCCGCCTGGCCCATGCACAGGACCAGCGCGGGGTCGTGCCGCTCGATCGCCTCCCGCAGCGCGGCCGGCGCGTCGGCGAACACGCACGGCAGCTCGACCGCGGTCACCCCGGGGACCAGCAGGGCGGCGTCGTAGGACGGGTTGGTCGTCTCCCCGCCGAACGGCTCGAACCCCGTGACCAGCACACGCGACATTCATCTGCTCCTTGGATGCGGCGCCTGACGTCCGGTACGAGTCTCGACCATGAGGGACAGTGGTGAGCCGGCGGGCCGGACGGCGACGGCTATCTCGGCGTGGTCACTTTCGTGGCACGCGCTCCTGGGTAGTCACCTGGCATGTACGAGATCGCCCAGCGTGTTCTCACGCTGCTGACCGAGCCGCCCAGCGAGGTCACGGTGACGATCGGGCTGCCGTTCGAGGAGCCGACAGGGGAGTGGTCCTGCCCGTACAGGATCGACGGGCTCGACGGCTGGGAGCACGAGAGGAAGGTCACCGGCGTGGACTCCCTGCAGGCGCTGGAGATCGTGCTCACCGTGGTGCGCAGCGCCCTCACGGAGTCGGCGGAGGCGCGCGAGGGGTTGCTGGTGTGGGAGGAGTTCACCTGACCAGGCGGCGCCAGCGCGGGATCTCGGTCACCACGGTCGCGGCGGCCAGCACCGACACGACGGCCGCGACGGCGGGCGCCCACGCCACCCACGACGCCGCCACGGCGGCGACCAGCTGCAGCGCCACCAGCAGGATCGTCACGAAACCCGGCACGGCGACGATCACCTGACGCTTGTCGCCGGGGGTGGCGAAGACCGTCGGCAGCCCGATGAGCACGATGACGGACAGTACCGCCAGCGCCACGGAGTGCGGCGCCAACGCCCATGGCGTGGCGATCCAGGCGGCCAACTCGGTGGTGAATCGAAGTGCGGAGCCGATTCCGGCTTTTTCAGGCACCCGGAAACCCTACTATGTGCCGTTATGTCTGACGTAAGACTGTTGGAGCTCAGGGCGCGTACCCGTGAACGCCCCCCAGGACCCGAGATGGTGCGGGTCATCGACCTGACCAGCCCCTCGGGGCTGCGCCTGCGCCGCTACCACCCCGCCGAGCGACCGCGCCCGCTGGTCGTGTACCTGCACGGTGGTGGCTGGGTCTTCGGCGATCTGGAGACCCACGACAGGACCTGCCGCAGGATCGCGCGGGAGTGCGACGTCGAGGTGCTGGCCGTCGACTACCGGCTCGCCCCCGAGAACCCCTGCCCCGCCGCCCTCGACGACGCGGTCGAGGTGCTGCGCTGGACCAGGCCCGTGGCGGTCGCGGGAGACAGTTCGGGCGGCTACCTGGCCACGATGGCGTGCATGCGGCTGCGCGACGAGGGTTGCGCGATGCCGGCGCTCCAGGTGCTGCTGTGCCCGAACACCGACCTCACGCTCTCCTGCCCGAGCGTCGTCTCCAAGGGCTCGGGCTTCGGCCTGGACGCCGAGACGCTGGAATGGTTCGTGGCCCAGTGGGTGCCCGACCCCGCCCTGCGCCCCGCCGCCAGCCCGCTGCTGTCGCCCAACCTGTACGGCATGCCGACCACGCTCCTGGTGACCGCGGAGAACGACGCGCTGCGCGACGAGGGCGACGCCTACGCCGCCAAGCTGGCCGAGGCGGGCGTGAAGGTCGTCCACCGGCAGGAGCCGGGGCTGGCGCACGGCTTCATCCAGGAGGCCGCCCCCGAGGCAGGGCCGGCCTGCGAGCGGGTCTTCTCCGACATCAAGGCCCTGATCCCGCGTTGAGGCTCATGCCGGATAATGCCCGGCATGAGCCTCCCCCGCCTGATCGCCACGGACCTCGATGGCACGCTGCTCGACCCCTCGGGCGCGGTCACCCCCCGCACCCGCCGCGCACTCAGGACGGCCAGGCAGGCGGGCGCGGAGGTGGTGTTCGTCACCGCCAGGCCGCCGCGCGCCATCGAGCGGATCGCCGAGGAGACCGGCGTGTCGGGCACGGCGATCTGCAGCAACGGGGCGGTCGTCTACGACATCGCCGCGGGCCGGATCCTCGCGACCCACCCGCTCGGCCTTGAGGACGCCCGCACGGTCGCGCGGACCCTCTCCGAGGCGCTGCCGGGCGTCGCGTTCGCGATCGAGACGGGCACCGGCGTGCTGTTCGAGCCCGGGTACGGCAAGCACGTCCCCGCCGACCTGCCCTACCGCAGGCAGGTCGAGTCGGTGTGGTCGGCCACGGAGCCCGTGGTGAAGCTGCTGGCCTGGTCCAGCGAGCACCACGCCGACGAGATGTTCACCGCGGCCGTCGCCGCCGTCGACGGCCAGGCCGAGATCACCCACTCGGGCGCCGGCGGGCTGCTGGAGATCAGCGCGGCGGGGGTGACCAAGGCGGGCACGCTGGCCGGACTGTGCGAGGAGCGCGGCATCGCCCCCTCGGCCGTGGTGGCGTTCGGCGACATGCCCAACGACCTGGCCGTTCTGGCCTACGCGGGGACGGGCTACGCGATGGCCAACTCCCACCACACCGTGCTGGCCGCGATCGAGCGCCACACCCTGTCGAACGCGGAGGACGGGGTCGCCGTCGTGCTGGAGGGCTACTTCACGCCGTGAACTCCTCCTGGGCGGCCATGACCTCGTCGGCGTGCTCGAACGCCCACTCACCGAACGCCTCGATCGGCCCGAGCATGCTGCGCCCCAGGTCCGTCAGTGCGTACTCCACCCTGGGCGGCGCCTCGGCGTAGGCGGCCCTGGAGACGATCCCGTTGAACTCCAGGCGCCGCAGCGTCTCGTTCAGCACCTTGGGGCTGATCCCGCCGATCCGTCTGCGCAGCTCGGCCGGACGGCTCGGCCCGTCGCGCAGCGCCCACACCACGACGGCGTTCCACGTGTTGGCGAGCAGGTCGAAGGCAAGCCTGGCCTGGCAGTCGGCGAGGAACATCGCGGCACGCACCAATCGGTATCCATTGGATTTTCTACCTTCGTCCTTACTTACACCTTCGAGGAGGACGCATGCGTATCGGCATTCTCGGCGCGGGCGGCATGGCCGACGCCCTCGGCACCCAGTGGCGTCGCGCGGGACACCAGGTGATGACCAGCAGCAGGAGGAATGAGGGCTCCTTCGCCCGGGCGATGGAGTACGGCGACGCCGTGCTGCTCGCCGTCCCCTCCCACGCGGCGCTCGACGTCGTGGACGGGTCACTGAAGGGCAAGGTGCTCATCGACTGCACGAACCCGAGCGTGGGGGGCGAGCTGACCGGCGACCACCCGCTGGCCGAGCGGGTCGCGGTCGCCACGGGAGCGCGGGTGGTCAAGGCGTTCAACCTGTGCCACGTGGACGTCTGGCGGATGACGCCGCCGCTGTTCGGCGGGCGCCCGCTGGCCGTACCCCTGTGCGGTGACGACGAGGAGGCGCTCGCGGTGGCCAGGGGGCTGGTCGAGGACCTCGGGTGCACGCCGTTCGACGGCGGGGGGCTGGCCAGGGCCGCGCTGCTGGAGGTGACCGCCGCCTTCATGATCGGGCTGTGGTTCAAGGGGCTGGACGCCCAGGCCATCGCGCCGCCGCTGTGACGACTACACCCGTCGGTGTAGTCGCGATGACGACGGGCGGAGGATGTCGCCGAAGAGCGCCGCCAAGATGCTGGCAGACATGGTCAAATACCTCACCCCCTTCAAGATCCTTGCCCTGGTCAACGTGGCGGCGGTGCTCCTCCAGGCCGTCACGGCCGGTCAGCTGCTCAGCGGCGGCGGCAAGGCGCTCCACGGCATGGGCGCGGGCGGCGTCCATGCCGCGGGGCTGCTCCTGCTGATCGTCGGCGTCCTGGTGTGGCGTCCGGGACGGGGGCCGGGCCGGCCCGCTCTGGCAAGCCTGGCGGTCCTGCTGCTGGGCTTCGTCCAGTCGGCCACGGGAGGTTCGGGCGCGACGGCGCTCCACGTGCCGCTCGGCATGACGATCATGGGCCTGAGCGTGTGGCTGGCGGTGTGGGCGTTCACGCCCTCGCGTTCGGCACGCACTGTGTCACCTTGAGACCCGTGACATCGCGCGAGCCGTCCCGGCGCCCCCTCTCTCTACTTGATTGGCCCCATATCGCGAAGAAAGGCCGATAAAAGTCCATATGGGCTTTGACTCCGGGGAGACGATCAGCATGCTTGCCTCATGAGGGACGTACAGGTGATCGTCGGGCCGGGTCTGGCGGCCGACTGGGCATTGCTGGGGGAAGTGGCCGAACGCGAGTTCGCGGCGCTCGGCGTGAGCGGGGCGCTGCGACACGCCCGCGACGCCGTCGAGGCTCGCGCCCTCCTCTCCAGTACGGCGGGCGGCCCCGTCGTGGCGATCCCAGGACCCTCGGGTGAGCTGCGCGATCTCATGGGCTCGGTCGAGGGGGTCGTCTGGTGCGACTTCAGCCGGGTGCGTCAGATCGAGGGAGCCGCCCACATCCACGGCAGGGGAATCGACGGGCTGGCGTGGGCGATCAGGCACGCCGTCCACCAGGACCGGCAGCGGCCGCTGCGCGTCAGGTACGGCAAGCATCCCGAGCAGTGGGGCGACCTGCACCTGCCCGCCCACGGCACCGCGGATCTCCCCCTGCCCGTCGTCGCGCTCGTCCACGGCGGGTACTGGCGCTCGGTGTGGGCCGCCGACCTGATGGACGCACTCTGCGCCGACCTGACCGCGCGCGGGTTCGCCGCGTGGAACCTGGAGTACCGCCGCCCCGACCTGCACGGCTGGGACGCCACGACCGCCGACGTCGCTGACGGCCTCGGCGCGCTGTCCGGCGTCGCGGCCTCGCTGTCCGGCGCCCGGCTCGACCTGGGAAGGGTCGCGGTCGTCGGACACTCGGCGGGCGCGCAGCTCGCGTTGCGGGCGGCGGCCGACAGCGCGAAGGTGGCCATGGCCGTGTCGCTGGCAGGGGTGCTCGACCTGGTGGAGGGGGATCGGCGCCACCTCAGCTCGGGCGCGGTGGCCGCCGCCCTCGGCGGGCCCGCGCGCGGCGACTGCGGGTCGCCGCACGCGACGTACGCCGAGTCGAGCCCGCTGTTGCGGCTGCCGCTGGGAGTGCCGCAGCTCATCGTGCAGGGATCGGGCGACGACCTCGACCTGATCGACTTCAGCCGCAGGTACGCCAGGGCGGCCGAGGCGGCAGGAGACGAGGTGACCTACATGGAGATGTCGGGCGACCACTTCGCGGTGATCTCGCCCCGCACGCCCATCTGGCGCACCACGGCCCTGGCCATCGCCGACCGCCTCGCCGGCGACAAACCCGCGAAACCAGCCTGAGGCCCGCCCCTCTCGCGCCCGGCGGCTTCGCCCGCCGGGCGGATCCTGGGTACGTGGTGCCGTGACGCGGAACACGTCCTGGCGTTTCGCGCCGCCGCGCCGTACCAAGGAGGGGAGGGAAAGGAGCCGCAGTGGAGGTCTCGATCGTCGGAGCCGGCCTGGTCGGCTGTCTTCTGGCCTGTTTTCTGGCCAGGAGAGGCCATGAGGTGACGCTGTACGAGCGCCGCCCCGACCCCAGGCTGAGCGGAGCCGAGCGTGGCAGGTCGATCAACCTGGCCATCTCCGAGCGCGGCATCGACGCCCTGAGAAGGCTCGGCCTGGCCGAGGAGGCCCTGTCGGACGCCATCCCGATGCCCGGCAGGATGATGCACGCCGTCGACGGCACCCTGACCTTCCAGTCCTACAGCTCCGACCAGCGGCACGCGATCAACTCCATCAGCCGCGGCGCGCTCAACGGCAAGCTTCTCGACGCCGCCGAGGCGAGCGACGGCGTGCGGGTCAGGTTCGGGCACCGGCTGACCGGGATCGGGGACGG
The DNA here is from genome assembly GCF_057708945.1 of Nonomuraea sp. bgisy101. Taxonomy (NCBI): domain Bacteria; kingdom Bacillati; phylum Actinomycetota; class Actinomycetes; order Streptosporangiales; family Streptosporangiaceae; genus Nonomuraea; species Nonomuraea sp. bgisy101. The sequence continues at coordinate 23,759 of NZ_JBYITD010000024.1, read as the reverse complement.
CACGCTGGAGTTCGAGGGCGGCATCGTCGAGAAGGGCCAGCAGGTCGTCATCGGCGCCGACGGCGCCTACAGCGCGGTCAGGGCCAGGCTCCAGCAGATGCCGGGCACGGACTTCAGCCAGGAGTACCTCGACTACGGCTACAAGGAGCTGACGATCCCGCCCAAGCTGGGCGAGTTCGCCTTCGACCCTGGGGCCCTGCACATCTGGCCGAGGGGCCGTTCGATGATGATCGCGCTGCCGAACCCCGACAAGTCGTTCACCTGCACGCTGTTCTGGCCACACGACGCGCTGGCCGCGCTCGACACGCCGGAGAAGGTGCGCGCCCACTTCGGGAAGGAGTATCCCGACGCCGCCGAGGTGATGCCGCACCTGGCCTCCGACTACGCGGGCAACCCCGTCGGGCACCTGGTCACCATGCGCTGCGACCCCTGGTACAGGACCCTGAACGGCACCCTCGTCGGGCTGATCGGCGACGCGGCCCACGCCATCGTCCCCTTCTACGGCCAGGGCGCCAACTGCGGCTTCCAGGACTGCGTCGAGCTCGACAGGTGCCTGGACGAGACGGGCGACGACTTCGCCAGGGCGCTGGAGCTGTTCCAGCGCCGCAAGGCCGACACCGACGTCATCGCCCGCCTCGCGCTGGACAACTTCGTGGAGATGCGCGACAAGGTCGGCTCCAGGGCCTTCCTCGCCCAGAAGCGTGTCGAGCACGCCCTGGAACGGGTGCTCCCCGGCCGCTACGTCTCCCGCTACGAGCTGGTCTCCTTCTCCACCACCCCGTACGCCGAGGTGGAGCGGAGGGTGGCCCGCCAGCGCCGCTGGGCGGGAGCAGCGGCGGCGGGGCTGCTGATCGCGGGGGCCGTCGCATGGAAGAGATCCCGATAAGTCATGATTTAGTGCGTGGTTGGCGCACTTGATCACCGCTATCGGGGCGAGCACCCTCTTCGCACGCTCGCCTACCTCTTCACCGACGACCGTCCCCGGCTCCTGCTCGCCGTCCTCACCGGCTGTCCACGATCAGGAACGCCGACCGCATCGTGGTCATGCGCGACGGGAGGATCGAGGAGATCGGCACGCACGAGGAGCTCATGCGCCTGGACGGCGCCTACGCCTCCCTCGCCTGAACCCCCGCCCGCGCGCGCATCCGACCCCCGCGCGCGGGTCGGCCCCGTTCTCCCCGGCCAGGCGCCTACCCTCAGGTGAGCAGGAACACCTCCCAGCCGTCACCGCGTTCCTCGTCTGCGACGGCGTCGGCGGTCAGGCGGCGAAGCTCGTTCACGTCGATGGGGCACAGTCCCGTGCGCAGCGCGGCCAGGCCGTCGCTCGACTCCACCCCCACCAGCTCCCTCAGCCTGTCGCGGTAGGCGACCCGGTCGTCCAGCGTGACGTCGTGGCCGCGGAACCGCCTGGCCGGATACTCCCGCGCGAGCCGCCTCAGCCCCTTCGCCGCCTCAGGCGTCGGCTCGACGGCGGTCACGACCAGCGGGCCGCTGTCCTTGTGCCACACCGCGTACCACTCGCGCTCGGGCAGCCGCGTCGAGCCCAGGTGGCCGTAGCCGATCCCGAGGACGAGCAGCGGCCCGAGGACCACGAGCTTCGCGCCTTCGGGCAGCTCGAACGGGTCGCCGGTGAGCGCGCCCAGCTCCGAGGGCAGGATCGGATACCACCCTTCGGCGAAGGTCGTCAGATGCGGCTCGCAGTCGACGCCCAGCAGCTCCCGCAGCCGCTCCCGATACTCCACGAGCAGGTCGACCGTCGGCCGCCGCAGCCCCGTGCCGGCGTACAGGTCGCACAGCCGCCGCATTCCCTCCTCGACCCCCGGTGCGGGCTCGACGACGCTGACGAGGTCCTGCCCGTCGTGCGAGACGGCGATCCACTCCCGCCCCCGCGGCAGCGTCTCGGGCATCCAGAGGTTGCCGACCGCCACCGCCAGGACCGGGAGGTCGATCCCGTAGGCGGCCGGCGGCGCGTACGGCACCCGCATCTCGCCTGGGCCGACGAGGTGCCGCACGCCCAGGGCGTCCAGCTCGGCGATGTGCCCGCGCAGGCCCTCGATGAACTCCGCCGGCACCTGATCCATGTCGGTCACGCGGCGATCATGCCAGAGCTACGGCAGCAGGCCCAGCCGTCGGGCGGCCACCACGGTCTCGTGCCTGTTGTGGGTGCCGAGCTTGCGCATCGCCCCGCGCAGGTAGCTCTTGACCGTCTCTGGTAGCAGCCCCAGCCTCCTGGCGATCTCGGCGTTGCCGCAGCCGAGCCCGACCCACGCCAGCACGTCGAGCTCGCGCGGCGACAGCCGTACCGGAAAGGGGGTGGCGCTCCGGCCGTCTCCGGACAGCCGCGCGCACACCGACAGCAGCCGCTCGCGCAGCTCGGGCTCGGCGACCTCCTGGGCGATCGCGCGCAGCTCGGCGTTGGCCTCGCGCAGGTCCTCCTGGCCCGGCGCCGCCCCGGCGCGTTCGGCCAGGGCGAGCCGCCTGGTCACCTCGTCGCGTACGGCCAGCTCGGTCGCCAGCTCGCCGCCCACCCGCATGGCCACGAGCAGCACCCTGTCGCCGAAGGCGAGCGGCTCCCTGATCGCGCCGTAGAGCACCGCCCGCACCACGGAGTTCACGACGACGGGCACGGCCAGCACCGAGCGCAGCGACTCGGCGAGGACGGGCCGGTCGTACTCGTGGGTGATGTCGGTCGCCGTCGCGTAGTCGCCGACCGCCGCCGGCCTGGCCAGCGAGAGCACCTTGCCACCGAGCCCCGCGCCCGCGTTCACGGCCAGCCCGTGCAGCGCGTTCGTGCGCGTGCCGCGCAGCTGCGACATCCTGATGTGGCGCCGATCCCCGACCATCCCGCCGAAGGCCACCTGCACGCCCGCCGAGCGCTGCAAAATGCTGAGCGCCTGCTGGAGCGCGTCCACCTGCTCGAGCATGTCCCGATCCAACCACCGGCGAGCCCGCCGTACCACCCCTGTTCGGGGGTGGTACGGCCGGGGGCACGGTCGCAGACTGTGAGCATGCAGTCCTACTCCAGCGCCGTCGCGGACACGCCGCTGCTCGGCGAGACGATCGGGCAGAACCTCGAGCGCACGGTCAGCCGTTTCGGAGGCAGGGAGGCGCTCGTCGACGTGCCGACGGGCAGGCGGTGGACCTACACCGAGCTCAACGAGCAGGTGGACGGGCTGGCCAGGTCGCTGCTGGCCAGGGGGATCGCCAAGGGCGACAGGGTGGGCATCTGGGCCCCCAACTGCGCCGAGTGGGTGTTCACGCAGTACGCCACGGCGAAGATCGGCGCGATCCTCGTCAACGTCAACCCCGCCTACCGAGGCCACGAGCTGGAGTACGTCGTCAGGCAGTCGGGCATGCGGCTACTGATCAGCGCCGTCTCCCACAAGACCAGCGACTACCGGAAGATGATCGAGGAGATCGGCTTCGACGAGGTCGTCTACCTCGGCGAGGACAGCTGGGACGCCCTGCTCGCCGAGCGGGCCCCCGCCGAGCGCCTCGCGGAGGTCGAGCTGTCGCCCGACGACCCCATCAACATCCAGTACACCTCGGGCACGACGGGCTTCCCCAAGGGCGCGACGCTGTCGCACCACAACATCCTCAACAACGGCTACTTCGTCGGCGAGCTGATCCACTACACCGAGCACGACAGGGTCTGCCTGCCGGTGCCGTTCTACCACTGCTTCGGCATGGTGATGGGCAACCTCGGCGCCACCTCCCACGGGGCGTGCGTGGTCATCCCCGCCGCGGGCTTCGACCCCGAGGCCACCCTGCGCGCCGTCGAGCAGGAGCGCTGCACCAGCCTGTACGGCGTGCCGACGATGTTCATCGCCGAGCTCGCCATGGCCGGCGGGTTCGACCTGTCCAGCCTGCGCACCGGCATCATGGCCGGCTCGCCGTGCCCGGTCGAGGTCATGAAGCGCGTCGTCGGCGAGATGCACATGACCGAGGTCGCCATCTGCTACGGCATGACCGAGACCTCCCCCGTGTCCACCATGACCAGGGCCGATGACGGCCTGGAGCGCCGCACGGAAACGGTCGGCAGGGTGATGCCGCACGTCGAGGTCAAGATCGTGCACCCGGAGACCGGCCAGACGGTGCCGAGGGGCGAGCCTGGAGAGCTGTGCACCCGCGGCTACTCGGTCATGCTCGGCTACTGGGAGGAACCGGGCAAGACGGCCGAGGCGATCGACTCGGCCCGATGGATGCACACGGGCGATCTGGCCACCATGGACGACGACGGCTACGTGAACGTGGTCGGCCGCATCAAGGACATGGTGATCAGGGGAGGGGAGAACATCTACCCTCGCGAGATCGAGGAGTTCCTCTACCGCCATCCCGACATCGCCGACGTCCAGGTCGTCGGCGTGCCCGACGAGAAGTACGGCGAGGAGTTGATGGCCTGGGTCGTCATGCGCGAGGGCGCGGAGCCGCTGACGGCGCAGGTGGTCAGGGAGTTCTGCGCGGGGGAGATCGCCCACTACAAGATCCCGCGCTACGTGCACGTCGTCGACTCCTTCCCGATGACGGTGACCGGCAAGATCAGGAAGGTCGAGATGCGCGAGCGCGCGATCGACCTGCTCGACCTGCGGTGACCATGCCGTGCAGCCCCTGCCTCGCCCCTGCACGGAACCATGGACGTGTGTGGCCACCATCACGTTGCCTTATTAGAAAACTGTCCAAAAAATGATGACATGGCCGACCTTCCCCGTCTGGCGGTGACGCGAACCGCCAAGCTCGCCACGCTCCCCCTCGGATACGCGGGCCGTACCGCGCTGGGCCTGGGAAAGCGCGCGCTCGGCAGACCCGCCGAGCTGATCGCGACCGAGGTGCAGCTGCGCACCGCCGAGCAGATCTTCAAGGTGCTCGGCGAGCTCAAGGGCGGCGCCATGAAGATGGGGCAGCTGCTGTCGGTGCTGGAGTCGGCCCTGCCGCCCGCGATCGTCGAGCCCTATCGGGCGGCGCTCACCAGATTGCAGGACTCCGCCCCTCCCATGCCGGCGGCCACCGTGCACCGAGTGCTCGCGCAGGACTTCGGGGACGGCTGGCGCGAGTACTTCGCCTCCTTCGACGACCTCCCCGCCGCCTCGGCCTCGATCGGGCAGGTTCACCGCGCGGTCTGGGCCGACGGCAGGCGCGTCGCGGTCAAGGTGCAGTACCCCGGCGCGGCCAGGGCGCTGCGCACCGACCTCCGACAGGTCGGCAGGGTCGCCAAGCTGTTCGGCGTGCTGCTGCCCGGGCTCGACGTGAAGGCGTTCGTCCAGGAGCTCCAGGAACGGGTGGAGGAGGAGCTCGACTACGGCCTGGAGGCCGAGGCATGGCACGCCTTCGCCGAGGAGTACGCCGGCGACCCGGACTTCGCGATCCCTGCGGTGGTCGCCGCCTCCGAGCATGTGATCGTCACCGAGTGGCTGGACGGCATTCCGCTGTCCAGGGTGATCGAGGAAGGCACGCAGGAGGAGCGCGACAGGGCCGCGCTGCTGCTGGTTCGCTTCTCGTTCTCCTCGCCGACCCGCTGCGGCCTGCTGCACGGCGACCCCCACCCCGGCAACTTCAAGGTCACCGAGGACGGACGGCTCGGCGTGCTCGACTTCGGCGCCGTCAAGCGGCTGCCCGGCGGGCACCCGGCGGCGATCGGGCCGCTGCTGCGCTGCGGAGCGGCCGGCGACATCGAGGGCGTGGCCGCGGTGTTCAGGGGCGAGGGTGTGATCCGGGAGGGCGTCGAGGTCGACATGGACGCACTGGCCGCGTTCGTCGCACCGTACGCCGAGCCGATCGCCGCGCAGGAGTTCGCCTTCACCCGCGACTGGATGCGCCAGCGCGGCCTGTACATGTTCAGCGACGGATCGAGCGTCTTCCGGATGCTCAACGTGCCGCCCGACTACGTGGTGAGCTTCCGCGTGCTCACCGCGGGCTACGGCATCCTGTCGCAGCTGGCGGCCAGGGCCCGCTTCCGGGCCGAGGCCGAGCGCTGGATCCCCGGCTTCGCCGACCCGGCCTAAGCGACATTTCCGGTAGGTCTTAGCATGTCGTGATGCTCGAAGTCCTCGGCCTGCTCACGGTCGGCGTCGTGGCCGGCGTGGTCAGTACCGTGGTCAGCCTGGCCTCGATCGTCTCCTATCCCGCGCTGCTCGCCTTCGGCCTGAACCCGCTGGCCGCCAATGTGACCAACACCGTGGCCCTGGTCTTCACCGGCATCGGAGCGGCGGCCGGGTCGAGACCCGAGCTTCAGGGGCAGGGCCCCCTCGTCCTGCGCCTGGGCTGGATCACCGCCCTCGGCGGCGCCGCGGGCGCGCTGCTCCTGCTGATCACGCCCTCGCGGACGTTCGAGACGATCGCACCCTTCCTGATCGCGATCGCCTCCGTTCTGCTCATCCGCCCGCCCGGCATGCGGCCGGGCGGCAACCACAGCAGGCTCACGCGGGTCGCGCTGTTCGCGGTCGCCGTCTACATCGGCTACTTCGGCGCCGCGGGCGGCATTCTCATGTTCGCCGTGCTCACCGCGATCATGGACCAGGCGCCCGCCAGAGTGAACGCGGTCAAGAACGTCGTCTCGGGGCTGGCCAACTGCGTGGCGGCCGTGGGGTTCGCGCTGTTCGGGCCCGTGGCGTGGTGGGCGGTCGCGCCGCTGGCCGCCGGATTCCTGATTGGTGGCCGGCTCGGCCCCTCCCTCGCCCGCCGCCTGCCCGGCAGGTCGCTGCGCTACCTCGCGGCGGCTTGCGGGCTGGCGGTGGCCGTCAAGCTCGGCCTCGACGCGTTCGCCTAGCGCGCGGGCTCCAGCGTGTCGAGGACCCTGAGAGCCTGGTGGTCGGCGCCCCGCCGGTTCGGATGCAGGGGGATCGCGGGCCCGATCGGGTCGGTCGACAGCGGCAGGTAGCCCTCCACCCACTTGACACCCGGACGCTTGCACACGTCGTGGCCGATGCTGGTGCTGTAGGTGTCGACCAGCTCGACGCCCTTGGCCACCGCCACCCTCGCCAGCATCGCGTTGAGCTCCTCCAGCTTGTCGCCGAGCCATTCGAGGTCGCGGTCGGCGGCTTGGACGTACGGATAGCAGCCGCCCTCCTGCGGCAGTCCGGCCAGGTAGTCGACGAGCAGGACGCGGGCCCGCGGGGAGCGCTGCCTGATCCCGTCGACCACCGCGGCCACCTTGGGCTCGGTCGCGAGGATGGCCTGGGACATGCGGTCGACGCCGCCGCTGACCCACGTGCGCCTGCACGACCTGCCGAGCGGGGCGGGCAGCAGGTTGAGGCAGTCGGCCGCCGCCGAGGCGAGCCGCGCGTCGTTGCCGCCGATGCCCAGCGTCACCAGGTCGGTGCTCGCGCTCAGCCGGTCGAACTGCGGTGGGTTCACGCCGTCGAACAGCCTCTTGACGTGGTTGACGTCCTGCGCGGCCGTCATGTTGGCGGTCGTCGCCCCACCGCAGGTCGCGTCACGGAAGACGGGCACCCTGAGCGCGGCGGCGACCTGCTTCGGATAGTTGTAGGTGCTCTGCGCGCAGCCACGGGGCGCGTGCTCGTCGGTGATGTGGAGGACGGAGACGTCGGCGCTCCACGAGTCGCCGAGCGCGACGTACTCCTGGTAGGCCTGGGTGGGCGCGGTCAGCAGACCGGCGAAAAGGATCAGGGAAGCCAGCACGCGGTCATTGTGGGGAGCGTCACTCCGCGTGCGCAGCCGATTTCACCAAGTCATGGGAGTCGGTACGGCAGACGCGTGCCGTACCGACTTCGCAGGGTCAGGGCTTGTGCTCCTTCAGCAGCTCATGCATCTTCTTGATCTTGGCGATCGACGGCGGTTCGGCCACCGCGGAACTGGTCTTGGCGGCGACCGCCGCGCCGGTCGGCGAGGTGGCCGGCTTGCCCGGTGTGAACAGCCAGGTGTCGAACAGCGCGTCCAGTTGCTTGCCCGAGATCCGCTCGGCCAGCGCCACGAACTCGGAGGTCTCGGCGTTGCCGTGCTCCTTGCTGCGGACCCACGCCCTGATGATGGAGAAGAAGGCCGCGTCGCCGACCTCGGTGCGCAGCGCCTGCAGCGCCATGCCGCCGCGGTAGTAGGTGGCGTTGTGGAAGAGGTCGGCCATGCCGGGATCGCCCGGCTTGACCTGCCAGAACGGGTCATCGGCCGGAAGGTCGTTGTAGAAGAAGTCGGCCACCTCGGCGGCCGTGCCCTCGCCCAGCTTCTCCGACCACATCCACTCGGCGTAGGTGGCGAAGCCCTCGTTGAGCCAGATGTGCTTCCAGTCCTTCACCGCGATGCTGTCGCCGAACCACTGGTGGGCGTTCTCGTGCACGACCACGTAGGTGTCGGGGCCGCTGGAGAAGAAGCGAGGGTCGTAGACCGGCTGCGTCTGCGTCTCCAGCGCGAACCCTGGCAGCGCGCTGGTGACCGAGCCGCCCATCGAGTGGAACGGGTAGCGGCCGACCTGGCCGGCGAGCCAGTCGACGATCTGCGGCGTCTGCTCCACCGACTCCTTGGCCGCCGCGTCGTAGCGGCCCAGGTTCTTGCTGTAGGAGGTGGTGACCGGCAGACCGGACGAGGAGCGGCCCGTGCGCACGTCGAGCTGGCCGATGAACAGCGTGGCCAGGTAGGTGGCCATCGGCTTGTCCATCACCCACGTGGAGGTCGTCCGGCCGTTCGACGTCCGTTCCCTGGTCTTGATGCCGTTGCTGACGGCCTGCGTGCCCTGGGGCACGCTGATCGAGATGTCGTAGGTCGCCTTGTCCAGCGGGTGGTCGTTGCTGGGGAACCACCACCACGCCACCTGCGGCTGGCCCAGCGCGAGAGCGCCGTCGGCCGTGGCGATCCACGGGGTGAAGCCGCCTGTCTCGTCGGGCACCGGCACCTTGGACGGGGTGTCGGCGTAGGTCACCTCGACGACGAACGGCGTGCCGCGGGTCAGCGTGTGGGCAGGGGTGATCTCCAGCTCGTGCAGGCCGGACCTGGCGAAGGTGGCCGGCCTGCCGTTGACCTTGACGCTGTCGACCTTGAGCAGGAAGTCGAGGTTGAAGCGGGTCAGGTGCTGGGTGGCACTGGCCAGGATCGTGGCCTTCCCCTGCAGCAGGTCGGTGCCCGGCTGGTAGGAGAGGTTCAGGCGGTAGTGCCTGGCGTCGTAGCCGCCGTTGCCGTGGTTGGGAAAGTAGGAGTCTCCGATGCCCGGAGCACCCGGGCCCTTGTCCGTGGCCGCCGCGGGTGTGGCGAGGAAGAGCGCCGCGGCCGTGCTCATGGCGATGAGGGTGCGTGATCGGATTGATCGCATCATCGCAAATTAACCGAGCGCCGCCACCTCGTCTACGACATTCGGGCCACCCCGGCGAAACGTCGTGAGACCTCCCTCCAGACCGGGACGGCGGCCGGCTCGTCGAGCAGCGCCTGCCTGTGCAATGCGGCCAGGTCGAAGCCCCTGTCGTCCCACTCCATGATCCGTCCGGGCCCCACCTCAGGATGGAACTGCACGCCCCACGCCGTCGCGCCCACCCTGAAGGCCTGGTAGGGGCAGGCCTCCGTCTGCGCCAGCCAGACGGCCTCCTCAGCAAGCTCGACGACCGCGTCCTTGTGGTGCTCGATCGCGGTGACGACCTCGGGCAGCCCGTGGAAGAGCGGGTCGGCGGCCGCCTCGGGACGCAGGGTGATCGGGACGCTGCCGTTCTCCGGCTCGCCCGCGTCGGCCTTCACCAGCCCGCCCGCGACCTCGGCGAGCATCTGCCCGCCCAGGCAGATCCCCAGGTACGGCCTGCCGCCGTCGATCGCCTGACCCACCAGCTCCCTGATCGCGGGCAGCCACGGCGCCCTGACGTCGTCAGAGGGCAGGTAGCCGCCGCCCAGCACGAGCAGCGCGCGCTCGCCCAGGCGGGCGGGCACCTCGGCTCCCTCGAAGGCCCGTACGACCTCCAGCCCGAGACCGTCCTCGGCCAGCCAGTCGCCCACCCTCCTGGGGCCTCCACTGGCGGCGTTCTGCACGATCAGGACTTCACGCATCGTCGTAGGCCTCTCTCATCCGGTCGAGACCGTGCTCGCCGGCGTATCAGGGTGGACATCCAACCGCTCGCGCGGGTCTCTCAGCGAGGCAGGGGCCGGGTCTGGTCGTCGCCCTGGTCCGGTGGCTGGTAGGGGGTGAACGCCGACGGGTAGGACGGCGGCTGCTGGGGCGGCGGGCCGTACGGGGCAGGCGGCACGCCCGGCCGCGGCCTGGCCGCGCGCCACCGGGAGGGGAAGGCCGAGGCGGTCAGCAGCAGCACGCCCAGCACGAACATCAGCCCCACCTGGCCGAGGGTGTCGAAGCCGACCCTGAGCGTGGCCGGCAACAGCTCCATCAGGTTGGCCGGGTACAGCTCGACGATGATCATCATCAGTCCCGCAAGCGTGTACGTCAGGCCGGGCAGCAGAGAGGCGACGGGGGACAGGCGCGAACCTGCGAGGAACCCCAGAGCGATCGCGCACGCCGCGAGAGCCAGAGCTCCCGGCCACGGCATGGTGAACATCCTCAGGGCGAAGACGATCTGGCCGGTTCCGTAGGCCAGGGCGACGGCCAGCAAAGGGGTCAGGAGCAGCCCAGCGACCACTCCGAGGACATGGCGGACAGCGTTGGACATGACGGGAAGTCTAGAACGTCACCGGGTGGATTCCCTGACCACCAGCTCGGGCTGGAACATGATCTGCTGGTGGGCGTGCGTCTCGGGGTTGTCGCACTCGTCCATGAGCAGCTCCGTGGCGACCCTGCCGAGCTGGTACGTCGGCTGCCTGATCGAGCTGAGCGACACGGTGGAGGCGGCGGCGAAGTCGATGTCGTCGTAGCCGATCAGCGACACCTGCTCGGGCACCCGCACACCCGCCTGCAGCAGGCCGCGCAGCAGGCCGAGCGCGAGCAGGTCGTTGGCGCAGAAGACCGCGTCGGGCAGGTCGGCCATGAGCTGCTCGGCGGCCTGCTGCCCGGCCTTCGCGGTCATCGCCGGCATCTCCGTCACGCGCAGCTCGGCGGGGTCGCGCCCGGCGGCGGCGAGCGCTCGTTCCGCCCCCTCGCGCCGCTCCCTGCACTGCCGCATCGTGGCGGGGCCCGCGACGTAGACCAGCCGCTCGGCGCCGCCCTCCAGCAGGTGGGTGGCCGCCATCGAGCCGCCCATCACGTCGTTGACCGACACAGCGCACTGGTCGGGCCGCTCGGCCGGATGGTCGACGAGCACCACGCTGATGCCGCGTGAGCGCAGCCGTTCGAGGCGGCGCGAGTCGTCGTCGGACGGCGTGATGAGCACGCCGCGAACCCGCTGCTCGGCGAAGACGAGCAGGTTGCGCTCCTCCTTCGACCTGCTGCCCGAGGAGTTGCCGAGGATCACCGCGTAGCCGCGCTCGCTGGCCAGGTCCTCGACCCCCGCGGCCACGTCGGTGAAGAAGGGGTTGCCGATGTCGATCACCGACAGGCCGATCGTGCGGCTGTGGCCCGCCCTCAGCGTCGAGGCCGAACCGTGGCGGACGAAGCCCAGCTCGCGGATCACCTGCTCGACCCTGCTGCGCGTGGAGCCCGCGACCTTCTCGGGGCGGTTGAGGACGTTCGACACCGTGCCAGGCGACACCCCTGCCCTGGCGGCGACCTCCTTGATGCTGACAGTCTCAGCCAAGCCCGCCTCCAGGGTGGTAGGTGCGCAGCGGCTGGCTGCGCCGTACTAGCTCGCGCGGGTCGGCGGCCAGCCCCATGGCGCGGGCCTGCACCAGGACGTTGCCCAGGGCCGCGGCCTCCACCGGGCCCGCCACCACGGGCAGGCCCGTGGCGTCGGCCGTCAGCTGGCACAGCAGCGCGTTGCGGGCGCCGCCTCCGACGATGTGCACGACCTCGATCTCCCGTCCGCTCAGCCGCGCGGCGTCGCCGACGGCTCTGCGATAGGCGAGGGCGAGGCTTTCCAGGATGCATCGTACGGCCTGCGCCCTGCTCCCAGGCGAGGGCTGCCCCGTGCGCGCGCAGTAGGCGTCGATGCGCGCGGGCATGTCACCCGGCGGCAGGAAGCCGGGATCGTCGGGATCGATCACCATCCGGTACGGCTCGGCCAGCGCGGCGGCCCGCAGCAGGCCGTCCAGGTCGCTCTCGCCCCACACGCGCATGCACTCCTGCAGGATCCACAGGCCCATGACGTTGCGCAGGTAGCGGATGGTGCCGTCCACGCCCGCCTCGTTGGTGAAGTTGGCGGCCATGCTGTCGCCGGTCAGCACGGGCTCGTCCAGCTCGACGCCGACCAGCGACCAGGTGCCGCAGGAGATGTAGGCGAAGCCGGGGGTCTGCGCGGGCACGGCGACGACGGCCGAGGCGGTGTCGTGGGAGGCCACCCGCGTGACGACGCCGCCGTGCCCGACCTCGCGCCCGACGTCCGCGGTCAGCGGGCCCACGACGGTCCCCGGCACTGATATTTCCGGAAATATGCGCATCGGCAGCCCGAGCTCGGCGACCAGCGGCCGCGCCCAGTCCCTGCCTCTGACGTCGAACAGGCCGGTCGTGGAGGCGTTGGTCAGCTCGGCGCCCTTGACCCCCGTCAGCCAGTAGGTCAGCAGGTCCGGGATCATGAGCAGCGTCTCGGCGTGGTCGAGGCGGCTCTCGAGCAGTTGGTAGAGCGTGTTGAACGGCAGGAACTGCAGGCCGTTCACCTGGTAGCCGTCGGCGCCGAGGCGCTCGGTGTAGCGGGCGGTGCGCGCGTCCCTGTAGTGGACGGGGTTGCCGATGAGCCCGCCCCGGTCGTCGAGCAGGCCGTAGTCGACCGCCCACGAGTCGATGCCGATCGAGTCGGCCTCGCCTGCCTTCCGCAGCCCTTCGAGCATGTCCTGGTAGAGGGCGAGGATGTCCCAGTGGAGGGTGCCCGCGACGGTGACGGGACGGTTGGGGAAGCGGTGCACCTCGACGAGTTCCACCCGGTCGGCCGTGACCTCGGCGCGCATGACCCGGCCGCTGGAGGCACCGAGGTCGACAGCTGTGAATCGCATGGTGTGATTAAAACGTACAAACCGCTTTGCGGGCACTCTCGTTGACGTATCCGTTCTGGTCGGCCTAGGTTGCGTTAAAACGTTTCGGTTTGGAGTCTCATGGTCAAGGACCTGCTCAGGCGGCAGCACATCGAGACGCCCTCGTGGGCGTACGGCAACTCCGGCACCAGGTTCAAGGTGTTCGCTCAGCGGGGGGTGCCGCGCGACCCCTACGAGAAACTGTCGGACGCCGCCCAGGTGCACGCCTTCACCGGCATCGCGCCGACCGTGGCGCTGCACATCCCGTGGGACAGGGTCGACTCCTACGCGGACCTCGCCCGCCACGCCCACTCGCTCGGCGTCGGCATCGGCGCGATCAACTCCAACGTGTTCCAGGACGACGACTACAAGCTCGGCAGCGTCACCCACCCCGACCCCGCCGTCCGCCGCAAAGCCCTCGACCACCTGCTCGAATGCGTCGACATCATGGACGCCGCCGGGTCCGCGACGCTCAAGCTGTGGTTCTCCGACGGCACCAACTACCCGGGCCAGGACGACATCCGCGAGCGCCAGGACCGGCTCGCCTTCGCGCTGGAACGGGTCTACGAGCGGCTGGGGGAGGGGCAGCGGCTCCTGCTGGAGTACAAGCTGTTCGAGCCCGCCTTCTACGTCACCGACGTGCCCGACTGGGGCACCGCCTACGCCCACTGCCTCAGGCTCGGCGACAAGGCGCAGGTCGTCGTCGACACCGGACACCACGCGCCGGGCACGAACATCGAGTTCATCGTGGCGTTCCTGCTGCGCGAAGGGAAGCTCGGAGGGTTCGACTTCAACTCCCGCTTCTACGCCGACGACGACCTGATGGTGGGGGCCGCCGACCCGTTCCAGCTCTTCCGGATCATGTTCGAGGTGATCCGCGGGGGAGGATACGGCCCGCAGGTCGCGTTCATGCTCGACCAGTGCCACAACATCGAACCGAAGATCCCCGGACAGATCCGGTCGGTCATGAACGTCCAGGAGGCCACGGCGAAGGCGCTCCTCGTGGACCGGGACGCGCTGGCCGCCGCCCAGCGCGAAGGCGACGTCCTCGGCGCGAACGCGGTCCTGATGGACGCCTACAACACCGACGTGCGGCCGTTGCTGGGCGAGCTGCGGGCGGAGACAGGCCTGGACCCCGACCCGATGGCGGCCTACGCGAGATCGGGCTACTTCGAGAAGATCGCCGCCGAACGTGTCGGCGGCGCCCAGGCGGGCTGGGGCGCCTGATCCCGCACGCCCACCACGCCCGCCGGCCCGGTATCCCTCCTCTCGTCGGGAGCCGCATCCCACCGGCCGGGCGGCTGGGCGCCGCGTCGAGGCACGCACCACGTTCACACCCACCCAGCAGCACACACCCAAGGGAGAGACCTGATGACGGTTACCGAGCTGCTCGACCGGGCCCACGCCCTCGGCTCGGACCCGCGCAACACCAACTTCGCCGGCGGCAACGCCTCAGCGAAGGGCGTGCGGCGCGACCCCGTGACCGGCGGTGACGTCGAGCTCATGTGGGTGAAGGGATCGGGCGGCGATCTCGGTACCCTCACCGAGGGCGGTCTGGCCGTCCTCCGCCTGGACCGGCTCCGCGCGCTCGTCGACGTCTACCCCGGCGTCGAGCGCGAGGACGCGATGGTCGCCGCCTTCGACTTCTGCCTGCACGGCAAGGGCGGCGCCGCGCCGTCCATCGACACCGCCATGCACGGCCTCGTCGCAGCCGCCCACGTCGACCACCTGCATCCCGACTCCGGCATCGCCCTCGCCACCGCGGCCGACGGAGCCGAGCTGACCGCGCGGATCTTCGGCGACCGCGTGCTGTGGGTGCCGTGGCGGCGGCCGGGCTTCCAGCTCGGCCTCGACATCGCCGCGCTGAAAGAGGCCAACCCACAGGCCATCGGCTGCGTGCTCGGCGGCCACGGCATCACCGCGTGGGGCGAGACGAGCGAGGAGTGCCAGGCGAACTCCCTGGAGATCATCCGCACCGCCCAGCAGTACATCGAAGAGCACGGCAAGCCCGACCCCTTCGGCCCGGTGATCCACTCCCCGCTGCCCGACACCGAGCGAAGGGAGCGCGCCGCCGCCCTGTTCCCGCTGATCCGCGGGCTGTGCTCGACCGACGCGTGCCAGGTGGGCCACTACACCGACAGTCCAGCGGTCCTGGAGTTCCTCTCCCGAGCCGAACACCCCCGCCTGGCCGCCCTGGGCACCTCCTGCCCCGACCACTTCCTGCGGACCAAGGTGTCTCCACTGGTCCTGGACCTGCCGCCGAACGCGCCGTTGGACGAGGTCGCCGCCCGTCTCCGCATCCTGCATACCGAATACCGCAGCCACTATGCCGCCTACTACCAACGGCATGCCGTACACACCTCACCGCCGATGCGCGGCGCGGACCCGGCGATCGTGCTGGTCCCTGGCGTCGGCATGTTCTCGTTCGGCAAGGACAAGCAGACCGCCCGGGTCGCAGGCGAGTTCTACGTCAACGCGATCAACGTGATGCGCGGCGCCGAGGCCGTATCCACCTACGCGCCGATCCCCGAGTCGGAGAAGTTCCGCATCGAGTACTGGGAGCTCGAGGAGGCCAAGCTCCGCCGTCTGCCCAAGCCCAAGCCGCTGGCCGGACGCATCGCGCTGGTCACCGGCGGCGGCTCCGGCATCGGCGCCGCCACCGCCCGCCGCCTCGCCGCCGAGGGCGCCTGCGTCGTCGTCGCCGACCGCGACCTGCCCGCCGCCGAACGGATCGCCGCCGAACTCAACAACGGATCCGTTCACCCACCCGCCGCCGCACCGGCCACGGCCCCCGCTCCCCGTCCGTCCGCCGCCGCATCCGCCGCGTCGGTTCGCGATCCCGGTGTCGGATCCGTTCACCCATCCGCCGCCGCACCGGCCACGGCCCCCGCTCCCCGTCCGTCCGCCGCCGCATCCGGCGCGTCGGTTCGCGATCCCGACGACGGCACCCCAGGGAAACCGGCGGGCGGCGTCGGCGGGCGTGGGCCTCGCCCGGCGGATGTGGCGGTGGCCGTGGGGGTGGACGTCACCTCGGAGGAACAGGTCGTCGAGTCCGTACGGCAGGCGGTGCTCGCCTTCGGCGGTGTCGACCTGATCGTGAACAACGCGGGCCTGTCCCTGTCGCGCTCCCTCCTGGAAACCACCCTCGACGACTGGGACCTCCAGCACGATGTCATGGCCAGGGGCTCGTTCCTGGTCTCGCGCGAGGCCGCCAGGGTGCTCCTTCTGCAGGACATGGGAGGGGACATCATCTACATCTCCTCCAAGAACGCCGTCTTCGCCGGTCCGAACAACGTCGCGTACGGGGCGGCCAAGGCGGACCAGGCGCACCAGGTCCGCCTGCTGGCGGCCGAGCTCGGACCGCACGGCATCCGCGTCAACGGGATCAACCCCGACGGTGTCGTCAGAGGCTCGGGCATCTTCGCCTCCGGATGGGGTGCCAACCGCGCGGCGGTGTACGGAGTGGAGGAGGAGAAGCTCGGCGAGTTCTACGCGCAGCGGACGTTGCTGAAGCGGGAGGTCCTCCCCGAGCACATCGCGGCGGCGGTGTTCGCCCTGACCGGCGGGGACCTGTCGCTCACCACCGGCATGCACGTTCCCGTCGACGCGGGTGTGGCCGCCGCCTTCCTGCGCTGACCCGCTTCACAAGAGCTCACGCGCTGAAAGGGGCTCAAGGGCTCACGGGCACAAGGGGTTGCGGGCAGGCTTCGCATGTGTCCGTGCAAGCGCATCACAGGTGTCCGGGGCCGGTTGGACGGCGAGATCCGACCGGCCCCGGTCGGTTCCCCAAGGTGCCCGCGGAGGGCAGCGACTTGCCAGAGTCCGCATCGTCTTCCCGAGCTTCCCAGGGGCGCGGTGGTTTGGGCCTTCTGCCGTGCCGTACCGGAAGGAATCGTGAGCGGCATGAGAGCAGCGATCCTGATGACAGCCGTTTGCGCCCTCCTCGTCGCCACCCCCGCCCAGGCCGTCGCCATTCGGCCCGACACCATCGCCCTGCCCAACGGGTTCCAGCCTGAGGGCATCGCGATCGGCTCGCGTCACGCGGCCTACTTCGGCTCCCGCGCCACCGGCGACATCTACCGGGCCGATCTGCGCACCGGCGAAGGCCGTGTGATCAGCAAGGGGCCCGGTACGGCGTCCCTCGGGATCAAGGTCGACCGCAGGGGCCGGTTGTTCGTGGCGGGCGGCCTCGGTGGAGACGCCCGCGTGGTCGACTCGCGTACGGGTGCGGTGCTCAAGTCGTTTACGCTCGCCACCGCGCCCTCGCTCGTCAACGACGTGTTCCTCGCCTGGGACGCGGCCTGGTTCACCGACTCGACCAATCCCGTTCTCTACAAGGTCCCGGCGGACCTGCGCGGCGAGGTGACCAGGCTCCCGCTGACGGGCGCCATCCGGTACGGCACCGGCATCAACGCGAACGGCATCACCACCACTCCCGACCGCCGTTCCCTGCTGATCGTGCAGTCCAACACCGGCAAGCTGTTCAAGGTGAACGCGGACACCGGCGCGACCACCGAGGTCGACCTGGGTGGCGAGTCGGTGGCCAACGGCGACGGCCTGCTGCTGGAGGGCCGGACGCTCTACGTGGTCCAGAACCGGCTGAACGCCATCGCCGTCGTACGGCTGACCGCCGACGGCTCCAAGGGACGCGTCATCAAGCGGATCACCGACCCGCGCTTCGACATCCCCGCCACCGTGGCGCGCGACGGCGACCGCCTCTACCTGCCCAACGCCCGCTTCTCCACCCCGCCCACTCCGGACACGACCTACTCGGCGGTGGCCGTCCGTCCGTAGAGCTCGTCGCCCGCGGGGCCGGGCGGCATGGCGGTCACGCGAGGGGCGGCCGGTCGAGGGAGCCGTCCGCCTAGCATGGCCAGGTGAACGAGATCGACCTGCGGCATCTGCGCCGCTGCGTGGAGTTGGCCGCCGAGGCACTGGAGGCGGGCGACGACCCGTTCGGTTCGGTGCTGGTGGCCGCGGACGGCACCGTCCTGGCCGAGGACCGCAACCGGGAGACGTCGGAGTCCGACGCCACCCGCCATCCCGAGATCGACCTGGCCAAGTGGGCGGCGGCGAACCTGCCCGTGGAGGAACGGGCCGGCACGACGCTGTACACCTCGGGCGAGCACTGCCCGATGTGCTCGGCCGCGCACGGCTGGGTGGGGCTGGGGCGGATCGTGTACGCCGCCTCGTCCGCCCAGTTCGCCGAGTGGCGGGCCGAGCTGGGCCTGCCCGCCTCGCCGGTCAGTCCGCTGCCGATCCGGCAGGTGGTCCCCGGCATCGCGGTGGAGGGTCCCGCCGCGGAGCTGGAGGAGGTCGTGCGTGGCCTCGTGCGCCGTTCGGCGGGGAGGTGATATGCCGAAGGTATGGCAGACAAAGAGCCCGTGACCGAGCTCGACGCCCGGTTCAGCAGCGACAAGGCCACTCCGACGAGCTGGCGTGAGGCGCGCGGCATCCTGGAGGCGGCGGAGATCTACTGGCTGACGACGATACGACGGGACGGCAGCCCCCACGTCACTCCGCTGATCGGGATCTGGCAGGACGGCGCGCTGCACTTCTGCACGGGGCCGACCGAGCAGAAGGCCAGGAACCTGGAGGCCGACGCCCGATGCGTGCTGACGACCGGCGCCAACTCCTTGACGACGGGGGTGGACGTGGTGGTCGAGGGTACGGCGGTGCTGGTGGAGGACGAGGCCAGGCTGGGTCGCCTGGCCGAGGCGTACGAGGCGAAGTACGGCCACGACTGGCATTTCGACGTCGAGGACGGAGCCTTCACCCACGAGGCGGGCAGGGCGCTGGTGTTCGGCGTCGCGCCCGAGCGTGGCTTCGGATTCGCCAGGGAAGGCGAGTACGGCCAGACCCGCTGGCGGTTCTGACCGCCGGGTCTCCGATCAGGACTCGGCGGCGAGGGCGGGGAAACCCGTCCGCCATGTGGGCCAGGCGGGTGTCCAGCCCAGGGCGCGGGCCTTCGCGTTGGAAGCTCCGCGCTCCCAGCCCTCCCGTCCCACCGCAGCCCCCGCGCCCGCCGGAGGGATTTCAGAAGGGCCGGTCGTGACCGGCGGCGCCGGTTCGCCGAGCGCGGACGCCAGCACGGGCACCCACTCCCGCGCCGGTGCGGGCTCGTCGTCGACGACGTTCACGACTCCGTCGGGCCACTCGAGCGCCAGCAGCGCCGCCCGCGCGGCGTCCGCCACGTGCACGAACGAGCTGACCGCCGCCCCGGCCTTCAGCTGTCCCTCCCGGAGCTGGTCGGCCGCCCACTCGCCGGGGAAGTACCAGGTCCCAGGCCCGTACAGCAGCCCGTACCGGAGCACGACGTGCCGTTCGATCTCCGCCGCCGCGGACTCCAGCGCCATCGCGGGCCCGACCAGCCCTTCGCGCGCCAGGTCCAGCGGCTCGTCCTCTGTCGCGGGCTTGTCTCCCGCCGCGTAGACCCACGAGATCGACTGGGCGACGATCCGGCCGACGCCCGCCTTCAGCGCACCGTCGACCAGGTTGCGGGTTCCTTCGCGCCTGATCCGCGCGTTCTCGTCGAACCGGCGCTCGCCCAGCGCGGTCAGCTGATGGATCACCGCCTCGGGCCGGGCGGCGGCGAGCGCGCGAAGCGTGGACTCGCGGTCGAAGACGTCCAGCCGTACGGCGTCGGCCCCTGCGGCGGTGATCGCGGCGAGGCCGGCGTCAGACCTGGAGGTGCCGACCACCTCGTGTCCCGCCTCCAGCAGCATCGGAACCAACAGGCGACCGATGGCGCCGTTGGCTCCGGCGAGAAGAACCCGCATGCGACTCACCCCTTCTCCGCTCCTTCGCCGGCACCCCCGAAGAAGCAGCGCTGCAACACCGCGACGATGACGGCGACAGGGATCGTAGCGAGGAGCGCGGCGCCCCGGTTCAGCGGGTACCGGGTACCGGGTGCCGACGCCGAGCGAGCGGCTGACCAGGTCGGCGTAGCCGTCGTCCATGCCGAGCCGCGGCCGATCATTACCGTGAGTAACATCTGGACCGGCCCGGCGGCAGTGGATACTTTTGACCCTCTTCCCAGCAGAGGGCGATGATGAGCGACGAAACCCCAGAACGGCTCCCGATGCGCGAGGACGCCGAACGGTGCCCCGGCACCGACGGTGACCGGCGCTGCGTCCTCCCGCCCGAGCATCGCGGTGACCACGTCTACCCGCCGCTCAGGTGAGGGGAGCGCCGCACGACAAAACAAAACCCCAGGCCAGAAGGCCTGGGGTGGAGTGTGGTGGACGATACTGGGATTGAACCAGTGACCTCTTCCGTGTCAGGGAAGCGCTCTCCCGCTGAGCTAATCGTCCTCGGGTCCGAGCGGAAGACGGGATTCGAACCCGCGACCCTCACCTTGGCAAGGTGATGCTCTACCACTGAGCCACTTCCGCGTTGCCGCTTGTTCGCGACGACGAAGAGAACTGTACCGAATCCTTGCCCAGTCCCCAAACCGAGCGCCTCGGCGGCGAGACGGGCCCGTGCGTCAGGCCGACACGGCGGCGCCGGACCACGACAGCCTCGTGCGGTCCCGCGCCCGGCCTGGGCAGGCCACCGCTCACGGGGTCTTGGCGCGGGCGCGGAAGGCGGCGGTCTTCACCCGGTTCTGGCAGGCGGTGGAGCAGAACCGGCGGGTGCCGTTGCGGGAGACGTCCACGTAGACGCGGTCGCAGTGCGGCGCCGTGCACACTCCGAGCCGATCGTGGAACTCGCTGCCCAGCACGATCGCCAGCGACGTCGCGCAGCTGGCCGCCCAGTCGCCCGCCATGGTGCCGCCGGGCCCGTGGAAGTGCAGGTGCCACGGCTCCCCATCATGGCGGTTGAGGTGCGGGCGGGCGTCGGTCTCGTCGAGCAGCCGGTTGATCTGATGGGCCGCCGAGTCGATGTCGTCGGCGTCCACCGCCTCGAACACCGTGCGCAGCCGTTCCGCGACGGCGGCCAGCTCGGTCGCCTCCGTCTCGCCTGCCTCCCTGTGGCGCGGATAGCCGGCGCGCAGGCCTTCGGTGGCCGCCGCCGGCAGGTCGGAGGGCAGGACATAGGTCCGGCCCCGCCGCTCGCCGGGCGTCAGGGCGTTGACCAGGCCCACGGCGACCCGCACCACTCCATCGTTGTGACTGTTGAATTCCACTTGACCAGTTACACCTTTGCGCTCTACGTTGTGACTGCCGAAATTGTAAACGACGGTCACAAGGAGATCTTCGTGCTTACCAACGATGCCGCCAAGGAATGGATCGCGCGCTGGGACCGCCAGCAGGAGGGCTACCTGCCCGACCGCGAGGAGCGTTTCACCGCGCTGATCGACGCCGTGGAGGCGATCGGGCGTCCCGACCCGCTCGTCATCGACCTGGGATGCGGCCCTGGCTCGCTGTCGGCCCGATTGGTGGAGCGCCTGCCGAAGGCCACGGTGATCCCCGTCGACGCCGATCCGCTGCTGCTCGGCCTGGGCCGCGCCGCCTATCCCCATCTGGACTTCGTCTCGCTCGACCTGCGCACCCCCGGCTGGAGCAGGGAGTTGGGCCTCGACAGGCAGGTGGACGCCGCGGTGAGCACCACCGCGCTGCACTGGCTCTCCGCGCCCGAACTGGCTGTCATGTACGGCGAGCTCGCCTCGGTGCTGAGGCCTGGCGGGCTGCTGCTCAACGGTGACCACCTGGACTCCGACGACGCCACGCCGTCCATCGCCCGGCTCGAGCGCGCCGTACACGACATGGAGACCGAGCGGTTCTTCGCCGGCGACCGCCCGGAGGGTTGGGGGCAGTGGTGGGAGGCGGTGGCCGCCGACCCCGCCCTGTCGGCGCTCAACACCGCCCGCAGCACGGCGGGTGCCGCGCACAGCGGCTCGGAGTCCAATCTGCTCTCGACGCATGTCGAGGCCCTGCGCGGCGCCGGATTCGCCGAGATCGGCACCCTGTGGCAGCGCGGCAACAACCGCCTGCTGTGCGCGGTGGCCGGTGTCTAGACCGTCCCCCTGGGTCGGCGCCGAGACGTGGCCGCGCAAGCCGGTGCTCGCGCGGCCCGTTTCGCGGCCGTCGGCGGGCTCCTCGCCGACCAGGCCCGTCCCGCTGGCTCCGTTGTGGTGATTCGTTCCCGAGTGGGGCATGAGAGGCATAGCGGGGGCCATGTCCTGTAAGGAGCTAACATCACATACGCCGGTTACCTGAGCGAGAGAGTGCAAAATGCGCGACAACGAAGTCGTGAACGTCGGGCCTGAGCCGCTGACCTTCACCGACGTGATCCGAGTGGCCCGACACGGTGCCCCCGTCCAGCTCACGGACGACGCCATCGCCGCGATCTCCGCCGCCCGCCAGCGGGTGGACGAGCTCGCCGAGAGCCCGACCCCCGCCTATGGCGTCTCGACCGGTTTCGGCGCGCTCGCCACCCGGCACATCGACCCCGAGCTGCGCGCCCAGCTGCAGCGCTCGCTGGTGCGCTCGCACGCGGCGGGCAGCGGGCCCGAGGTCGAGACGGAGGTGGTGCGCGCGCTGATGCTGCTGCGCCTGCACACGCTCGCCACGGGGCACACCGGCATCCGTCCGACGACCGCCAAGACCATGGCCGCCCTCCTGAACGCGCACATCACCCCTGTCGTCCACGAATACGGCAGCCTGGGCTGTTCGGGAGACCTCGCGCCGCTCGCCCATGTCGCCCTGACCTTGATGGGCGAGGGCGTCGTCAGGGACAGGTCAGGAAAGGTCGGGCCGAGCGCCGAGGCGCTCAAGCAGGCCGGCATCGAGCCCGTCGAGCTGGCGGCCAAGGAGGGCCTGGCCCTGATCAACGGCACGGACGGCATGCTCGGCATGCTGATCCTCGCCATCGACGACCTGACCAGGCTGCTCAAGACCGCCGACATCAGCGCCGCCATGAGCGTGGAGGCGCTGCTCGGCACCGACCGCGTCTTCGCCCCCGAGCTGCAGGCCCTGCGCCCCCAGCCCGGCCAGGCGCTGGCGGCGGCGAACATGGTCCGCGTCCTGAAGGACTCCGGCATCATGGAGAGCCACCGCGACCCGAGCGCCTGCACCCGCGTCCAGGACGCCTACTCCCTGCGCTGCGCGCCGCAGGTCGCGGGAGCCGCCCGCGACACCGTCGCCCACGCCGCGAACGTCGCCACGTGGGAGCTGGCCTCCGCCGTCGACAACCCCGCCGTCCTGGCCGACGGTCGCGTGGAGTCCAACGGCAACTTCCACGGCGCGCCTGTCGCCTACGTCCTCGACTTCCTGGCGATCGTCGCCGCCGACGTCGCCTCGATGTCCGAGCGCAGGACCGACCGCTTCCTCGACGTGGCCCGCAACCACGGCCTGCCCGCCTTCCTCGCCGACGACCCCGGCGTCGACTCGGGCCACATGATCGCCCAGTACACCCAGGCGGCCGTCGTCTCGGAGATGAAGCGCCTGGCCGCCCCCGCCAGCGTCGACTCGATTCCCAGCTCGGCCATGCAGGAGGACCACGTGTCCATGGGCTGGTCGGCCGCCCGCAAGCTGCGTCGCTCGGTCGACGGGCTGACGCGGGTGCTGGCCGTGGAAGTGCTCACCGCCGCCCGCGCGATCGACCTGCGCGCCCCGCTCGAGCCGGCCCCCGCGACCGGCGCGGTGGTCAGGGCGCTTCGCGAGAGCGTGCCGGGCCCAGGCCCCGACAGGTTCCTGGCGCCCGAGATCGAGTCCGTCGTGCGCCTGGTGGCCGACGGCGCCGTCGTCTCGGCCGCCGAGTCGGTCACCGGCCCCCTGGCGTAGGAGCCGCGGCCTGTACGGCAGGCACCCGGCAGCCCGCCCTCGGCGCGTGGCGGGCCCGCG